>CANBVC010000067.1 GCA_947372795.1 Beijerinckiaceae bacterium | reverse complement strand
GCCTTGGGCAGGAACTCGCCCAAGGACCGCTTGCCGATGGCCTCGGAGACTTTCGCCCAGTCCGCATAGGCCTTCACGCCCTCTGGCGAGTCATAGATCCAGTCGATGGTTTCCCGATAGGCGTCCATGAAGCGGCGATAGACATCGGGTCGCTTTTGCAGATCCTGAAGGTTCGCGGTCGTGACGCGCGAGGTCTGGCCGCCCATGGCGGTCAGGTCTGAAGCCTTCATGATCAGGCGGATCCTGCCCGCTTCCAGCATATCCACGGCGAAGGGCGCGCCCGACCAGCCCACATCCACCTGCCCGCTCATGACCTGCGTCAGCGTCGCTGGGCCGCCGCCTGTGGCTGTGGGTTTGAAATCGGTTTCGAACTGCTTTTTGGC
The DNA here is from genome assembly GCA_947372795.1 of Beijerinckiaceae bacterium. Lineage (GTDB taxonomy): Bacteria > Pseudomonadota > Alphaproteobacteria > Rhizobiales > Beijerinckiaceae > Terripilifer. The sequence goes on along the minus strand of CANBVC010000067.1, from coordinate 13,109 downwards.
TTCGATCACCATGATATGGGACGAAGAGCCGGTGTTCGAGAAGGCGACCGTCTTGCCCTTGGCGTCCTCGACCTTACGGATGGGGGATTCCGCCGGAACATAGAGGAACATGTTGGAATCGCCGGTGAAGGACGCCCCGATGATGCGAAGCGGCGCGCCTTTCGAAAAAGCCGAGAGCGCACCGACCGTCCCAACCGCGCAGCCCACATCCACGCCGCCCGAGACCACCGCCTGCACGGTTTCGGCGCTGCCCTGGGTGTAGAGGATTTCGAGTTCGATCCCGTGCTTTTGGAAGATGCCCTGCTTCATCCCGAGGTCTGGGACTTCGGTTTCGCCGACGCCCGGATTGCCGATGGCGAGCTTGATTTTGTCGAGCGCGAGTGCAGGAGCAGCGCCACTGCTGAGCAGAGCGATAGCGAGCGCTGCTGCGCTGGATTTCAAAGCGTGACGACGTGACCCGATCATGACGTTTCCCCGTTGGTTCTTTGCGCCATTGTGCGTTGGCGCGCGGAAGAAGTCACGGGGGAAGCAATGCCCTCAGGCTGAAGTTCCCGTCACCTTGCCGAGGATCAGATTGCCGATGCCCGCCAGAATGAAAACGATGATCAGCAGGCCGTAGAGCGAGGGCATGTCAAAGCGCGAATAGATCTGCATGATCATGAAGCCGAGGCCCTGATTGGAGAGCTTCGTTTCGGCCAGAAGCGCGGTGACGGTCGCTGTGCCAAAGCCAAGGCGGATGCCATTCAGCACAGGCGCGCGCATGGCGGGCAGATAGATTTTCGTCGCCATCTGCCATGGGGTCGCACGAAAGCTGCGGCCGACGCGGATCAGCACCTTGTCGACCTCGCGCATGCCTCCGGCTGTCGAGAGAGCCACGGTGAAGAAGCAGGAGAGCGCGCCAAGGGCGATCTTGGAGGCGACGCCGACGCCAAACCACATGATCATCACGGGGAAGAAGATGATGCGGGGCGTGGGGGCGAGGTAATAGACATAGGGTTCGAAGGCCGCGCCCAGAAAACGGTTCGCGCCCAGCACGATGCCCACGGCGACGCCAAGCCCAGCCCCGATAGCCAGCGAGGCGAAGATCTCCCAGGCCGTAACCTGAAGGTTCACGTAGAAAGCCGGGGTTCCCAGCAGCTTCCACATGGACGCCCAGATCGAGAAGATCGAGGGCACGACATCCCTGAACAACAGTCCCGAACGCGACAGCGCTTCCCAGCCTCCGGCGATGACCAGCAGCAGCATGATGCGGATGAGATTGGTCGAGCGCGTATCGCTCACGCGTCGCCCAGCGAAGCCCATGGTCGCTGTCGGGTTTTTCACTTGGCCGGTCGCAGCCATTTTTCCACCCGCTCCAGAAGCATGAAAAAGACGACGCTGACGAGGATCACAAAGCCGATGGCGGCATAGGTGCCGGGAAGGTCGTAGCGTTCCGCGAGGTCGTTGATGAGCTGGCCAAGCCCGCCCAGATTGATCAGGAACTCGATGCCCACCACCGAGATGAGCACGAAGGTCCAGCTCAGGCGAATGCCGGAGAAGATGGTCGGCAAGGCGGCCGGAAGCAGGATCATCCGGAACATCTGCGCATCGGTCATCTTGAGGCTGCGGCCCACATTTATGAGCACGGGTCGCACGCCCAGCAGCCCCTCAGTCGTCTTGATGATGATGGGCGCAAGGCCGGTGATGACCGACATGACGATCACTGTGGTCGCGCTGCGGCCGAACATGACGAGAAACAGCGGAAAGGCGAGAACGAGCGGCGCCGCCGCCATGGCCGCGACCCAGTCGAGAACGGCGCGGCGCAGGGGACGCCAGCGATAGAGCATCGCCCCGAGGGGTACGCCCAGAATGATCACCGCAAGGCAGGAAACCGCCATTTCATAGGCCGTCTCGCGAATGCGCCCGAGGATGTTCTCCTCGACCACGATGCGCTCGAGGCTCAACAGCACCTGACTTGGCAGGGGCACGACATATTTATTCACCACGCCATAGCGCAGCAGCGCCTCAAGCAGTACGAAGGCGCCGACGAAGGTCGCGACTCCCAGCGCGATGGGAAGGGCGCGATGCTGGGAGAGCGAGGCCTTAGCCACGGCTGGAGGCCCTGCGGGCGGACTCGCTGTCGGCCATGCCCCGGCTCGCTTCTTCGCGCAGGTCGGCCCAGATTTCGGCGACGTAATGGCCGAAAGCGTCGCTGGACACCACGTCAGAGGTGCGCGGGCGCGGCAGGTCGATATTGACGATGCGCTTCACCTTGCCCGGCCGGTAAGTCATGACGACGATCCGGTCGGACAACTGCACGGCTTCGGTGAGGTTGTGGGTGATCAGCAGTGTGGTCTGGTTCAGGTCCTGCTGGATCTGGGTGATCTTGTCGCCGAGCAGCAGGCGGGTCTGCTCGTCGAGCGCCGCGAAGGGCTCGTCCATGAGCAGAATTTGCGGGCCTGAAACGAGGGTCCGCGCAATCGAGACGCGCTGGCGCATACCGCCCGAAAGGGCCGAAGGCATGAGCTTCTCGAAGCCTTTCAGGCCCACCAGATCGATGAAGTGATGCGCGCGGTCGAGGCGCTCGGATTTGTTCACGCCCTGGAGTTCGAGCGGAAAGGCGACATTTTCGACGACATTGCGCCAGGGGAAGGTCGACTCCTCCTGAAACACCATGCCAACCGCCTTGTGAGGACCCGCGATGCGCTCGCGTTCGATCATCACATTGCCGGAATATTCGTCGAGCAACCCGCCGATGATGTTGAACAGGGTGGACTTGCCGCAACCCGAAGGCCCGATGACCGAAACGAATTCGCCGGGCTTCACATCGAAAGAGACATGATCGACTGCGGTGACGGCGCCGGGGCCCTCGCCAAACTGCTTGAAGACATTTTCGATCACGAGTTGAGACTGGCCGCTCAAGGCGCCCGTCGCGGCTGTGGAGGCGAGTGTCATGTCACGGCGTCTTTCGCAAACCCGATGTCGTTGCGCATCATGGCGTTCTGCTGGAAAGCTGCAAGCAGTTTCACGCTTCCCATCCCTGCATATTCTTAGATGTCTATTGACCGGGGCGGAGCATTAGCTCTCCCCCGATGCTGCGTCAATCAGGCGCGAAGCGACATGCCGCGCATGTGATCGTCAATCCTGCCGTTTCGCCAGAGTGGTCATATCGCGCGCAGTCACGGCAACGACCGCTTTTCCAGAGAAGGAGCCTGTGGACAAACCGGCGTCCGCCTTGTTGAAGCCCCCCGATGCTGGCGTCGGCTGGGCGAAGATCGTGCGGGTCATTTCGGCGCGGTTGGCGCCGGAATGGGCCTTGGCGGGCTCCGGCAGCTGCGCCACCGATACGGTCCTTATAAGCGCGGTCAGCGTCGAGCGATCGACTTTGGCGGCGACGAGGTTGGACCGGCTGGCTGGAGCGCGGGCGATGAGGCGGGGCGGCGCGGCCATGGGCCGAGCGATGGGCGTCGGCGCCTCGAGGATTGGGGCATAGGCAAGCGCCGGGGCGAGCGGCGGCGCTGCGCCCGCGCCAGTGATGACGGGGGGCAGGTCGGCGGGCCGGGCGATACGGGTCTGCTCGTCCCCGAGGCGCAATTCGGCGATGCGAGGTTCAGGCGTGCGCGGAGCCGACGGGCGGAGTTCGGCCGGGCGCGACGGCGGCAGGGGCGCGGTGAACGCGGCGAGCTGGCCCAGCAGCGGCGACTCCGTCGGGCGGCGCGGCGGAACCGGCGCATCGACGGCGCGCGGATCGAAAGCGGCGAAAGCCTCGGTGGGGCGGCTAGGCGGCAAAGGCGCGGCCGGCAGGAAGGCGGTCTGGACTGGGGCGGGCTTGAAGGGCGCCGCCGTTGGCGCAGGCGCCACAGTCGGCGTGGGGGCGGCGTAGGTTTCGCCGCGCGGCAAGTTGCGCTGGGCCTGCCGGATGACGGGAGAGCGATTGGCTTCGGCCAGAAAATAGCTGGCGGAGTTGTTGTCGTCGTAGGTGGCCGACGCGACCTGCGCCTTGGGCTGATTGCGGCTATCCACATAGCTCGCTACACGCGAGCGAGGCCCGCCGCGTGGCGCGCGCACTTCGGTCTCGTCGTCGTCGCCGCCGCCAAAGAGCGTGGCGAAGAAGCCCTTCGACTGGACCTGTGCGACGGAGGGCGATGAGACGCCGCCGCGCGTCTCGATTTCGGCGCGCGCTTCTTCATAACGGGCGAGGGGCTGGCCGCTGGGCGGCAGATGCACGGTCTTGCCGTCGGGGAACAGATGAGCGAGCTGCTCATAGCTCATGCGCGGCCATGCCCGCACATTGCCGACGTCGAGATGGACGAAGGGAGTGCCAGCCGTCGGATAATAACCAACGCCGCCCCTTTGCAGCCGCATTGCGATCTCGCGGACACGGGACATGGGGACGTCGAGGTAATGCATGTCCATGGCCTTCCCGAGCATGTGCTGGGAAAATTCGGCGACCGCCTTCGAGCGGCGGCGTAGCATGGCGTTGGTCTGGGGCGAACGATAGGCCGAGACGATGTTGATGGGTTCCTGCGAGCCGGATTCGCGATAGGTTTCCCAGACCACATCGAACAGCCTTGGGTCCATCTTGATGGTTTCGTCATTCCGCCAGTCGCGCAGGAAATGGTTCAGCTTTTCGAGCACCGAAGTATCGTATTGGCCATTGACGCGGAACGTCGCCTGAATGCTCTCGCCTGAATGCGTGTGGTAAAGATGGATGGTGCGAGTGTCGCCATTGGCGATGGCGTTCTGCGTGCGCGTGGGCGTGATCGCCGCCAGCAAAAGCGTCAGCGCTCCGGCCGTCGCATATTTTCCAGCGGTCCGGATCTTGAGGTTACGCAATTTCAGCAACGGAGCACTCGCATTTCGCACGAACCCTCAGACAGACCCGTAAAGGATGAGCCGAAGGGCGAACTTGGTGAGCATAGTGTTACCGAGAAGGGTTAACGGGGCGTGACTTTGTGTGTTTTTTCGAATCCTGTCTGACATGGCAAGGTTCACGATCGCGCGACGCTGACATTTCGCGCTCGCGCTTCGCCAGGTCTCGACAGGGGCGGGCCTTCAGCGCATCATGAGGGTAAAGGGGCCGAAACAGGCCCAGCCCGGGAGGATGGAATGCTGAAACTTCGGATGATAGCCCTCGCCGCAGGGGTGGCGGCCTGCGCTTTTGCGGGCGCGTCTCTCGCGGCTGAGAAGGTCAATATCGCCTATATCGGTGGCACTGCGGATGTGGGTTTTTATATCGCCGACGCCAAGGGCTATCTCCAGCAAGAAGGCGTCGAGGCCAAATTCATCGTCTTTGATTCAAGCGCCCGCATGGTCGCCCCGCTCGCCACTGGCGATATCGATGTTGGCTCCGGCGCCATCAATGCGGGGACCTATAACGCTTTCGAGCGTGGCATCACCATGCGCGCCGTCGCCGATAAGGCGCGCAACAAGGGCGACTACTCCTATCAGGCGCTCGTGGTGCGAAAGGAGCTATGGGACAGCGGCGCGGTTCGTTCCCTGAAGGACCTCAAGGGCCGCAAAGTCGTCACCACGGCCAATGGCGCCAATGAATTAGCCGTGATTGAGGAGGCGCTGCGCAAGGTCGGGCTCACCTCCGCCGATCTCGACATGAATTTGCTATCCATGCCCCAGCAGGTGGCGGCCTACGCCAGCGGCGCCCTTGACGCCAGCATTCTGCCCGAACCCTTTCTCAGCTCCGCGATCAAACAGGGCACGGTGGCAAGCCTGACGCCCATGTCGAAACTGCGCGACGATGATGTGAGCGGGGTGATCGTCTATGGCGACGCTTTCATCAAGAACCGCCCGGAAGTCGCGCGCAAGGTCATGCGGGCCTATATCAGGGGCCTTCGCGACTATGTGGATGCGTTGAAGGACGCGCGCCTCGCCGGGCCGGGGGCCGAAGAGGTCGTGGACATCATCGCGCGCTATTCCACGGTCAAGGACAAGGACGTCCTTCGCTCCATCGTTCCCCATTACGTCGATCCCGATGGGACGGTGGGCGCTGATAGCCTGCGCAAGGACTGGAATTACTACAAGGAGACGAAGCTTATTAACGGCGATGTCACCGTCGACCAGATCATTGACGACAGTTTCGTCGCGGCCGCCCTCAGAGATCTTGGACCTTACAAGCCCAAGCGCTGAATTCAGGCCTCAAGCCCCAGCGCCGCGCGCACCTTGCGTGAATAACCATAGATGTCTTCACGCAGTTGCAGCTTACCCTCGTTATCCACGAAGGCGGTATAATAGCCGATGTGGATGTCGATGGCGTGCGGCAGAGGGATCGTCTGGTTCTTGCCGCCGACGAGGCGGCGCGCGCGCTCTTCGGTCCAGCCGTTTTCCGCGCCGAGCACGACTTCAGCGAATTTGAACGGCTTGTCGAGGCGCACGCAGCCGTGGCTATAGGCGCGTGTGTCATTGGCGAAGAGGCCGCGCGAGGGCGTGTCATGCAAATAGACCGCATGTTGATTGGGGAACATGAACTTGATGTTGCCCAGCGCATTGCGCTCGCCAGGCGGCTGGCGAACGATCATCCTGCCATTGGGCGCGGTCGAGACTTCATAGCCCATGCGCTGCAAATAGGTCGGATCTTCCGCCAGCTTCGGCATCATCTCTTTCTTGATGATGCTGTCGGGCACGTTCCAGTAGGGATTGACCTCAATGAACTGCATGCGGTTCGAGAAGATCGGCGTCTGGGTCGTGGGTTTGCCCACGATCACCCGCGCCCGATAAAATTCGGCGTTGTCACGGATTACGCGCACGCTGAAATCGGGGATATTGACCTCGATCCGCTCAGGCGCTTCGCCGCGCGCGCGCCAGCGCCAGCGCTCCATATTGGCGATGATCTCAGCTTCAAGACGCGCAGGGTCGCCGCCTGAAAGCGCGGCGATGGTGCGGGGCGTAAGTTGGCCATTGGAGGGCAGGCCGAAGCTGCGCTGAAAAAAGGCGACAGCCGAGGCGACGCGGGTGTCATAAACAAGCGCATCACTGCTTTCAGCAAGCGGCTGCGGGTCGAGACCAAAGCGCGCGCGAATGACGGGCACGCGCGGGTCTTTCATGCCCACTTTCAGGACCGGGCCGGACGCGACCTGATCAATGCTCTTGGGCTTCTCGCGGCGCACTTCAGCGAGCTTGTCGCGTAGCGCCAGATAACCCGATTGCGTGGGGTTAAAGCTGCGCAGCGCCGCATCTGCGTCGGGGGCCGCCGCGACCGTGGAGAGAATGCGCGCTGCATCCGCCACATCCGGCTTTTCCGTGATCAGCTTGTCGATGCTTTGGGGATCGATGCGTGAACCGCTGGCCTGACGGCCATAGGTCACGACAGCCATTGAAAGCGCCAGCTCGGTCACAGCGCGCTCGCCATCGGTGGCGCCGCTCAGCGCAGGCAGGGCGGCGGATTTCAGCGAAAGGCCGTCTTCATCGGCATGTTCGAGCCGCGTCAGCGCAGTCTTCGCCGCGTTGGTCCATGCGGATTGTTCCAGCCATAGGGGCGCATAGGCGCGCGCTGCGTAGAAGGCGGCGATGGCCTCGCGCTCGCGCTTTACGGCGAGGTTGCGGGCAGGCTCTTTTGCGAGGTCTTCAAGGCTCTGTTTGATGGCGACGGAGATGCTGGACGCATCGGGCGCGGGTATGGCGACGGGCGCGCTCAATATCGAAGGCAGCGAGGGTTCGGGCGTTTCGACGAGTGGCAGTATCTCTGCGGGCGCCGGTGCGATCTTCTTGGGCGCTGCATGCAAGGTGGCGGAGGGCGTCGCCTCGCGCAGGGTGATCGTCTGCGTGGCGTCGTAATCGAGCAATGCAGTTGGCGGCTGGGGCGCGGTCGCTTCCTGCGCGCGCGCCTGCATCGCCAGCATGAGCGCGCTCATGGACAGGCCCAACAGTAAGCCGTGTGGCGCCTTCACTCTCATCTACGTCGCCCTTCCAGATGGGGTCGCTTTATTTGGCCTCCCGCAAAGGGAGCGTCGGGGTTTGCGATGAAATGGCGCGCTATGACGTAAAGGGATTTAAATTAAAGTTTTGCTGGAATTCTCAGGCAGCTTCGAAGCTCGACCCTATCGCCGAGATTTCGTCATCCTGAAGGCCGATGTCCTTCATCTTGCGGTAGAGGGTCGAGCGACCAATGCCGAGCCTGCGCGCCATCTCCGACATCTGCCCGCGATAATAAGTCAGGGCGAAGCGGATCATCTCCGCCTCCATCTCTTCGAGCTTGCGCACGTTGCCGCTGTCGTCGAGGGGTCGCATGGCGTTGGGGTCGCGCACTTCGATGCGGATGATCTCCCGTTGGGGCGCAGGCGCGGCGGCCAGCGCGGGGGCGGCGGGAATACGTACGTCGAACCCTTCCACGCGCGCGGCGATCTGAGGAAATTCGGCGATGGTCAGTTCATCGCTCTCGGCCAGCACCACGGCGCGATAGATGGTGTTTTCAAGCTGCCTGATATTTCCCGGCCAGTTGTAGCGTGTCAGGAGCGCCAGCGTTTCGGCGGAGACGCCGCGAAGGCGCTTGCCCTGTTCGGCTGCGAAACGCGCCGTGAAACGCCGGGCGAGATCGGAAATATCCTCCGGGCGCGAACGCAGGGGCGGCACGGTGATGGGGAAGACATTGAGGCGGTAGTAGAGATCTTCGCGGAAGGCGCCCGCCTTCACGCATTCCATCATGTTGCGGTTGCTGGCGGTCATGATGCGCACATCGACCTTGATGGCCTTGCGTGCGCCCGCTGGTTCGATTTCGCCTTCATGCAGAGCGCGTAGCAGCTTGATCTGGACAGCGGGCGGTAGATCCTCGACATTCTCAAGGAAAAGCGCGCCGCCACTGGCTTCGGCGAATTTGCCGATCTGTTTTTCACTAGCGCCGGGGAAAGCGCCTTTCTCGTGCCCGAAGAGACAGGATTCCACGTCAGCTTGCGAAAAGCCCGCGCAATTCACGGCCAGGAAAGGCCGACCCTTGCGGTCGGAGGCGCCGTGAATGGAGCGAGCGACGAGTTCCTTGCCGACCCCCGCCTCGCCTTCGATCAGCACGGGAATCGTGGATTTCGCGGCGCGCTCGCAAAGGCGCAGGATCCGGCTCATGTTTTCTGAACTGGTGGCGATATCGCGGAAGGAGTTGGTCGCCGAGCCGTAACGGGCCTTGCGGCGCACTTCTTCCTCAAGCGCCTCGAGGCGCAGGCCATTCTTGATCGAGACCTGAAGGCGCTCCGCGCCCACGGGCTTCACGACGAAATCGAAGGCTCCCGCCCGCATGGCGGACACGACGGCTTCAATGGAATTGGGGGACGTCTGGACGATCACGGGCGTGGTGAGGCCGCGATCCTTCATGCGCATCAGCACGCCCATGCCATCGAGGTCTGGCATGACCAGATCCAGAATCAGGCAATCGATTCGGGGCAGATCGGCGGCGACAAGACGAGCGAGGGCGGCTTCGCCCCCGTCCACCAACTCCGCATGATAGCCGAATCGGCGCACCATGGCTTCCAGGAGCCGGCGCTGTATTGCGTCGTCATCAGCGATCAGGATGGTCGAGGTCATGCGGATGCTTACTCTCCGGCAGGAAATGACCTGCTTCGGAAGTCATGTTCTTCTAACAGGGTAAATGGCCGATTAATTTTGCGGCGCACCTATGGCGAAAGCGTAACCTTTCTGGACAGGCGGTTGATCGGGGCGGGGGGAGGCCCGATATAGGGCGAAGTCTCACTACGGATGTCCCCGATGCGCTTTTCCCTCCCCAGCCATGCCTTGATCGCCCGTTCCGCCAACGCACAAGGCGCAGCTCCAATCGCTGGCGGCCTGCCCGAGTGGAACCTGGCCGACCTCTACCCGGGAATGGAATCCCCTGAATATGCGGGGGATCTGAGCCGCGCATTGGACGAATCCAAGGCCTTCGCGCAGGCGTATCGGGGCAAGCTGGCGGATATCGCGGGCGGGCCCGACGCCTCTGCCGCGCTGTTCGAAATGCTGCAGCGCTATGAGCGGCTGGAGGACCTGATCGGGCGAATCATGTCCTATGCCGGTCTCATTTATGCCGGCGACACCACCGATCCCCTGCGCGCGAAATTTTTTGGCGACGCCCAGGAGAAGGTCACCAACGCCTCCACTGATCTGCTGTTTCTGACCCTTGAACTCAACCGAATCGACGACGCGCTCCTCGAAAAGGCGATCAGCGAGGCGCCGCTTGCCCATTACCGGCCCTGGATCGAGGATGTCCGGCGCGAGAAGCCCTATCAGCTCGAAGATCGCGTCGAGGAGCTGTTCCACGAGAAGTCCATTACCGGGCGCGGCGCCTGGAATCGGCTGTTCGACGAGACCATCGCCTCGCTGCGGTTCAAGGTCGGCGACAAGGAGCTGACGCTCGAACCGACCCTGAATCTCATGCAGGACAAGGAGGCGAGCACTCGCAAGGAGGCGTCCGAGGCCCTCGCCCATACGTTGCGCGCCAATCAGCGCACCTTCTCACTGATCACCAATGTTCTGGCCAAGGACAAGGAGATCGGCGACCGCTGGCGCGGCTTCAAGGACGTTGCGGACTCCCGCCATCTGTCGAACCGGGTGGAGCGCGAGGTCGTGGATTCGCTGGTCGCCGCAGTGCAGGAGGCCTATCCGCGCTTGTCTCACCGCTATTACAAGCTGAAGGCGAAATGGTTCGGCCGCGACACGCTCGATCATTGGGATCGCAACGCGCCGCTGCCCGATGCGCCGACCCGCTCCTATAATTGGGAGGATGCGCGTCATCTCGTCCTGTCGGCCTATGGCGCCTTCTCGCCGCGCATGGCGGACATCGCCCGGCGCTTTTTCGATGAGCGCTGGATCGACGCGCCGGTGCGGCCGGGCAAGGCGCCGGGGGCTTTCGCTCACCCCACCGTCCCCTCGGCCCATCCCTATGTGCTGCTGAACTATCAGGGCAAGCCGCGCGATGTGATGACGCTGGCTCATGAGCTCGGCCATGGGGTGCATCAGGTGCTCGCCGCCCACAACGGCGCCTTGATGGCGCCCACACCCCTGACGCTCGCCGAGACCGCCAGCGTGTTTGGCGAAATGCTGACCTTCCGCACCCTGCTCGCAGAGGCTGGCGCCGATCAGCGCAGGGCCATGCTCGCGGCCAAGGTAGAGGATATGATCAATACGGTGGTGCGCCAGATCGCCTTCTACTCTTTCGAGCGCAAGCTTCATGAAGCGCGGCGCGAGGGCGAGTTGACGGCGGAGCGTATCGGCGAGCTGTGGATGAGCGTGCAGGCGCAGAGCCTTGGCCCCTCCATCACCCTGCACGAGGGATACGAGACCTTCTGGGCCTATATCCCGCACTTCGTGCACTCTCCCTTCTATGTCTATGCCTACGCCTTCGGCGATTGCCTCGTGAACTCGCTCTATGGCGTTTACCAGAATGCCGAGAGCGGCTTTGTGGAGAAATATTTCGCCCTGCTCTCGGCAGGCGGGTCGAAACACTATTCCGAACTCCTCGCCCCCTTCGGCCTCGACGCCCGCGACCCCGGCTTCTGGCAGATCGGGCTAAATATGATTGAGGGCATGATTGCGGAGCTGGAGACGCTGTAGCTTTCAGGACGACGCCTCCTATGTTATACAGACCGTACAACACAGGAGGCGTCAATGAACGAACTGCCCCGGACCGTCGAGCTGGAAGGCTACGTCCTCCAGATCCGCAAGATCGGCAATTCACTCGGCTTCATTCTGCCCAAGGACCTCCTCGCCCGCCTCGAACTCAAGGAGGGCGACAAGATGCATATTGTAGAGCAGACCGAGCGCGGGGTTAAGCTTAGCCCTTATGACCCCAAGCATGCCAAGGTCATGGACATCGCCCGCAAGGTGATGGACGAGTACAAGGACACCTTCCGCGAGCTTGCGAAATGATCGAGCCTCTATGGCTCGACCTTGGCGAGGTCGTTGACCTTCATGCCGAGCAGCTCTCTGTGTTTGGGGGGCCAGATGGCATCCGCGACCCCGGGCTGCTTGAATCCGCCCTCATGCGTCCCGTCAATCGTTGGCATTACGGTGAAACTGATCTCGCGAAACTGGCGGCTTCGTATGCCTACGGACTCGCGAAGAACCACCCGTTCATCGACGGCAACAAACGCATCGCGTTCCAGTGCATGATGACATTCTTGCGTCTAAACGACATTGCTTTCGCGCCCCCGCCAGCCGACGCCACCGTCATCATCCTTGACCTCGCCGCGGGCCAAGTCAGCGAAGAATCCCTCGCTCGCTGGATCCGCGACAACTGGCCGAAATAACCTCCCCATTTGCCCCCGCGCCCCCTCCTGAGCTAGGACACCCGTAACGACAGGAGACGCGCAAGTGGCTGGTTCGAAACCTCGCATTCTCATCGCCGGCGGCGGCATTGGCGGCATGACCACGGCTGCGGCGCTTTTGCAGCGTGGCTTCGATGTGGCGATTTTCGAACAGGCGGGCGAGCTGCGCGAAGTGGGCGCGGGCATTCAGATCAGCCCCAATGGCAATCGTGCCCTCGATTCCATCGGCGCCTTCGAGACCCTGCGCAAATTGTCCTGCCGCGCCGAGCGCAAGGAAGTGCGTCTGTGGAACACGGGCAAGGTCTGGAAGCTCTTCGATATGGGCCCCGCCGCGCTGGAGCGCTATGGCTATCCCTATCTCACGGTCTACCGGCCCGATCTTCTCACCGCCGTCAGCGACGCCGTCCTGCGCCAGCGGCCTGATGCGTTGCACCTGAACGCGCGCTGCGCTTCTTATGAAGAGCGCGATGGCAAGGTCTTCCTCACTCTGCAGGACGGACGCATCTTCGAGGGCGACGCCCTGATCGGCTGCGATGGCGTCAATTCCATGGTGCGCCAGCTCACGGTCAACGACGCGCCCTCTCGCTATCCCGGCATGATGATCTGGCGTGGCGTGATCCCGCTCGACGCTCTGCCCGAGCGCATGCGCGCCAGCATGGCGGTCAACTGGATTGGCCCCAACGGCCATGTGGTGCACTATCCCCTGCGCGATGGCGAGATCTTCAATCTCGCGGCCACCGTCGAGCGCGAGAAATGGACCGATTCCGCCTGGACCGTCGAGGGCACGAGGGAACAGTGCCATGCCGATTTCGCCGGCTGGCATGAAGACATCCATACGATGATCGACGCCGCCCCCAAGCTTCTGCAATGGGCCTT
>CANBVC010000066.1 GCA_947372795.1 Beijerinckiaceae bacterium | reverse complement strand
CAAAGGCAGGGTGGCGAAAGTTTCTCGTTCAGGAAGCAGATTATGAAATTGAGGAAGGCTACTATGGAAAGGTAGTGAGGAACATTGTGACATAACAGGACGCGTATCTACCCCACCAATCCAACGGCGGGAAGACGATGTAACACGCCTACCACCAACCAACGCTAGAGTTGGCAGAGTAGGTTGCTCCTTCCAAGATTTCTGGAAACAAGATTGAATCATCCAAGTTATCTAATGGCAAATAATTTTCCTGATGCCTTAAAAGTAGCCATCTCCCATCCGTTCATTTTTAAAGAATGTTTATAGGAGGGCATCGTGATGCTCGACATCAAATCTGAACTTGGGACCAAGTTTCCCCCGGAAGCGAATATTGAAAAAGCACCACTGGTCCAACAGGCTCAGTCAACTGAAACGACTGCTGTGAAGACAGGAGCGATGACCATCTTGTCAGCCGATTCGCTGAAAATGAGCCGTGAGCTACAGGCTATCCAAAGCAATCCAGACTTGGAGCCGCAAGCTCGTGCTGACGCGTCGGATAAGCTTCGACAGATGGCTCTGAAAATTTATTGTGGCGGCTAATCTACAGGGATTTACACGCACAAAAACTGATCAATAATAAGCCCCGAGAGGCGGTCCAATCGGAGCATCGATCTCTATTCTGAAAAGGGTAAGTTCGGGGTCAGCAACTCGTTACTACGCCGTCTTGGCTCGCTTAGGAACGCCACGCCCATCACCAGACCCGCCAGCAGCCTCTAGGGCCCCGCCCAGCTCGCCAGCCTTAGCAGCGGGCCCTCAGGGTCGCGAGAAAAGCCTTTAGCAGCCCTGGAGCCCCCACGACGACACTTGAACGGCGGAGGAGCTTTGGGTTCCGCTCGAAAAAGCAAAATGTATGCACCAAAATCGGGGTCGGACCCGACTTTAAGTTTATACCAGTTTATAACTTTTTCAGGGGGCGTGGCGGCGAAGCGATCGAGCGGCTAAGCCTTTGATCTCTCATTACTTCGATGGTGGGCGCACTAGGGCTCGAACCTAGGACCCGCTGATTAAGAGTCAGCTGCTCTACCAACTGAGCTATGCGCCCATCGAAGTCGCTAGCAGCTTGTGACCGCGAGCGAGGCGGTGTTTAGCAAAGGTATTTCGACCTGTCCAGCGCTTTACGAAATATATCTTCACTCTCCTGCATATAACGCAGGCTCGATGGCTGCATGGCTACAGGACATCAACGGTTGCTCACGCAATTTCGGCTCACCCAAATAAAAAACAGCGGGCCACTCGGCCCGCTGTTCACAACGCTCAAAGGCGTCAAATATCAGGACGCAGCGCCGCCTGTCATCGCTTCGGGCTTGGTCTTGAGGCGCTTCACCACCAGCTTGTTGAGCGCCGCGATATAGGCGCGCGCGGAGGCGACCATTGTGTCGGGATCAGCGCCCTTGGCCGTGACGGACTTGCCGTCCTCGCTGAGCCGCACGGAGACCTCCGCCTGCGCATCGGTGCCCTGCGTCACTGCATGGACCTGGTAGAGCTCCAGAGTGGCTGTATGGGGGACCAGCGCGTGAATGGCGTTGAAGATGGCGTCCACGGGACCATTGCCTACGGCCTGTTTGGTCACATGCTCTCCATCGATGTCGAGGGTCAGGGTCGCGGTCTGCGGACCCATTGTGCCGGCGATCACAGTCAAAGCCTCGACCTTGATGCGTTCGCCCGCGTGACCGATCTCGTCATCGACCAGCGCCTCGATATCTTCGTCGTAGATGATCTTCTTGCGGTCGGCGAGATCCTTGAAGCGGTTGAAGGCGTCCTGCAGGGCGTTCTCGCCCAACTCATAGCCCATCTCCTTCAGCTTGGAGCGGAAGGCGTTGCGGCCGGAATGCTTGCCCATGACCAGAGAGGTCTTGGAGACGCCGACGCTCTCGGGGGTCATGATCTCATAGGTCTGGGCGTTCTTGAGCATGCCGTCCTGATGGATGCCGCTCTCATGGGCGAAGGCGTTACGCCCGACGATCGCCTTGTTGTACTGCACGGGGAAGGACGTAACCGCCGAGACCAGTTTAGAGGCGCGGGTGAGCATGCTGGTCTCGATATTGTTCACATAGGGCATGACGTCTGCGCGGGTGCGCAGCGCCATCACGACCTCTTCCAGCGCCGCATTGCCCGCACGCTCGCCGATGCCGTTGATGGTGCATTCGATCTGCCGCGCGCCGCCGTTCAGGCCCGCCAGCGTGTTCGCGACCGCCAAGCCCAGATCGTTATGGCAGTGGACCGAGAAGATCGCCTTGTCGGAGTTCGGCACGCGCTCGCGCACGGTGCGGAAAATGCGCTCGTATTCTTCTGGAACGGTGTAGCCGACCGTATCGGGAATGTTGATGGTCGTGGCGCCGGCCTTGATGGCGAGCTCCACCGCCCGGCACAGGAAATCGATCTCCGTGCGGGTGCCGTCTTCGGCTGACCATTCCACATCGTCCACGAGGTTGCGGGCGCGGGCGCACTGGGCGGTGATCATGGCCAGCACCTCCTCGGGATCCTTCTGCAGCTTGTATTTCATGTGCAGTGGCGAAGTGGAGATGAAGGTATGGATGCGCGGGCGCACCGCATGGCGCACAGCCTCGCCGCAACGGTCGATGTCCCTGATGGCGGCGCGGGCGAGCCCGGCCACGCTGGCGCGCTTAACGCGTTTGGCGATGGCGGAGACCGCTTCGAAGTCGCCTTCGGACGCGATGGGGAAGCCAGCCTCGATCACATCGACGCCCAAGGCGTCGAGCAGGTCAGCGACCTCCAGCTTCTCCTCAAAGGTCATGGTGGCGCCGGGCGACTGTTCGCCATCGCGCAGGGTCGTATCGAAAATGATGACTCGGTTGCTGTTGCTGCCGGAGGTGGAGGAGTTGGTCATGGCTTGTCCTGAAAATCGTACCGGCTCTGTGGCGCGGGAAATCGGGTTATGTCGACTTTGCCTTCAATCCCCTGAGCGCCCAGGCGAAGCCCGGCCGGCCCTCAGGGGCGGCTAAGAAGAAGCAGGAGACCCGAAAGCTTCGAGGACAGCACAACGGTCCGCGAGGCGTAAGCGCCCGCGTCGAAACCGTTCATCTGGGTGGCCAAGCGCGCCACGGCGTCCTCATCCTGATCACTGACAGTCCCTTGAAGGGACGTGACCACAGTAACCGAGAAGAGGCCGCTCTGACAAGGTGTCGTGACGCGGGGTCTTATTCCGCCGTCACGCCGGCTTCGCGGATCAGCTTACCCCAATGTTCGGCCTCCGAACGGGCGAAGACCTCGGCCTCTTGGGGCGTCATGGTGGCCATAGCGCCGCCAGACTTGGCGAAGACGTCGATCACGCTGGGGTCGGCGCGCACCTTAGCCATTTCCGTCCGCAGGCGCTCCAGGACGGGCTGGGGCGTCGCGCGCGGCGCGAAAACGCCGAACCAGCTATCCATATCCATATCCGCGACGCCGGTCTCCTTGACGCTGGGCAGGTCGGGCGTGGGGGCATAGCGCTTGGCGGTGGAGACGGCGAAAGCCTTCACCTTCTCGCCCTTGACCTGCGGTAAAGCGGTCGAGGAATTGTCGAAGAAAAGGTCGATGCGTCCACCCAAGAGGTCCTGATAGGCGGGCTGGGCGCCGCTATAGGGCACATGCAGGATATCGAGCTTGGCCAGATGCGAGAGCACGGCCGAAGCCAGATGCTGACCAGTGCCACGACCGGCCGAGGCGTAGGTCAGCTTGCCCGGATTGGCTCTGGCGAAGTCGATGACCTCCATGAAGCTGTTCTGCGGCAGATCCTTGCGAGCGATCAGCATGTAAGGCCAGCTGACCACCATGCCGACGGGCGTAAAATCGCGCACCGGATCATAGGCGAGCTTGGGATAAAGACCCACGTTGAAGGCCATGTTCGAGACGCCGCCGAGCAGCAGCGTATAACCATCGGGCGCAGCCTTGGAGGCGATGTCGGTGCCGACCAATGTGCCCGCGCCGGGGCGGTTCTCGACGACCACCGGCTGGCCGAGCAGGTGCTGCAACCGGTCCGCCACGACGCGCGCAACCGTGTCGAATCCACCGCCCGGAGGCTGGGGAACGATGATCTTGACCGGATGGTCGGGAAAATTTTGCGCCCCGGCGGGTGCCCCGCCGATGAAAAATGCGCCCATCGCGAGGGCGCCTAGCGCGCTGCGCCATATGAATTTCATGGTTTTCTCCCCTGATTGGTCGCGACACTGAGCCACCGCGCGCAGGTTGGCAAGGGTGGAGGGGGGCTGGCGGAATCTTCTGTGTGGGGTACAACGCGGGCGTAACATCCAGCCCCCCGGAGGCAGAATGAGCGAGCGCCTATCTATGGCGAAGGACAAAATCAGGGTCCTTCTGCTCGAAAACATCAACGACAGCGCCGTGGCCCTCTTTCAGGCGGCCGGCTACACCAATCTCACGCGCCTCACCAAGGCGCTGGACGGCCAGGCCCTGCGCGAGGCGCTGGAAGGCGTCCATGTGCTTGGTATCCGCTCGCGCACCCAGCTCACCGACGAGGTCTTCGCAAACGCTGACCGCCTGATCGCTGTGGGCTGCTTCAGCGTCGGCACCAATCAGGTGGATCTTGAGGCCGGGCGCCTGCGCGGCGTCCCGGTCTTCAACGCCCCCTATTCAAACACGCGCAGCGTCGCTGAACTCGTCATCGGCGAGATCGTAATGCTGCTACGCCGCATCATCCCACGCTCTGTCTCGGCCCACGTGGGCGGCTGGGACAAATCCGCCGATGGCAGCTTCGAGGTGCGCGGCAAGACTTTGGGCATCGTGGGCTATGGCAGCATCGGCTCGCAGCTCTCCAATCTGGGAGAGGCCATGGGGCTGCGGGTGATCTACTACGATCTTACCGACAAGCTGCGCCACGGCAACACGGAGCCTGTCGCCACGCTGGAGGAATTGCTGGCGCAATCGGACATCGTGAGCCTGCACGTGCCCGAGACGCCGCAGACCGCGAATATGATTGGCGAGGCGCAGCTGCGCATGATGCGCAAGGGCTCCTTCCTCATCAACAACAGCCGCGGCACCGTGGTCGATCTCGACGCTCTGGCGGCCGCCCTTAAGGATGGGCATCTGGCTGGCGCGGCGGTCGACGTTTTCCCGGTGGAGCCCGCCTCCAACAAGGAGCGTTTCGTCAGCCCGCTACAGGGCATCGACAATGTGATTCTCACGCCCCATATCGGCGGCTCGACCGAAGAAGCGCAGGAGCGCATCGGCGCGGAAGTCGCCAAAAAGCTCATCGAATATAGCGATATCGGCTCGACCCTTGGCGCCGTGAACTTCCCGCAGGTTCAGTTGCCGCCCCGCCCTGCGGGCACGCGCTACATCCATGTGCACCGCAATGTGCCGGGCATGTTGAACGCGCTCAATCAGGCCTTCTCGAAGCGCGGGCACAATATCGCCTCGCAATATCTGCAGACCTTCGGCGATCTCGGTTACGTCGTCATCGATGCGGAGGGCGACCATCTAGAAGCCCCGCAGATTCTTGAGGAGTTGCGCGCCATCGATGGCACCGTGCGTGCGCGCCTGCTCTATGACCGCTGAGGTGTTTCTCATGAAGGCATTGGTCCCGCTCGTAATCGCCCTGGCGCTCGCTGGCTGCAACGCCAGCGCACCGGTTGCGAGCGCACCGCAGCCCGCCTCGACCAATGTCACGCCGGCCGATTTCAGATTGCCGGAAGGTCGTGGTTGTTCGGGCGATGTGGCGCGTTGGCATGCGATCCAGCAGAACGACCTCAACATGGGTCATGTGAACCAGTCGGTTTACAATGAGATCCAGCGCGAGATCGCCGCTGCGGCCAGCGCCTGTCAGGGGGGCCGTGACGCGGAGGCAAGCGCCATGGTCACGGCGTCAAAGCGTCGCCACGGCTACCCCGGCTAGGCCTCGATCATCCCTTCGCTGACCCTAACGACGGCGCCGCCCACGGAGGCGCCGACGAGCGCGCCTCCCTCGATCTGCAGCCGCAGATGGATCTCACTCGGGCGGCCCATCTCGAAACCCTGTTCGATCACCAGCAGATGGTCTCCATCTTCGGGCTGTTCGAACAGGGCTGCGACCCCCGCGAAAGCGGCTGCGGCGGATCCAGTGGCGGGGTCTTCAATGATGCCGAGCCCGGGCGCAAACATGCGCGCATGGATATGGCTGCCCTCCCGCGCTGTTTCCTTCGTGTAGAGCAACGCGGCCGGACGGGGGCCTGCGAGAGTTGAGGCGAACAGCCCAGCGTCTGGCCTCACCCTCCCGATCGCCTCCAGCGAGGCCACTGGCACGAACGTGAAAGGATTGCCTGCGCTCCACAGGCCGGGCCTGTGAGCGTCAAAGCCGATGTCGGAGGATTCAAGCCCCAGCGCGGCGGCGAGCGCGTCAGCTGCAGGACCTTCGCCCAGAAACTCCGGTAGGCGCGGCAGATCGAAGCTCGCCTGAACCACCCCGCCCTGCCCCCTCCGAACCGTGCAGGAAATGACGCCTACCTGCTCCTCAATAGCGATTCCAACGCCCTGCCCGGCCAGCATCTCCGGCGCCCGCAACTCGCCGATGAGCGCCGCCGTGCCGATGGTGGGATGGCCTGCAAAAGGCAGTTCAGCCGTGGGGGTGAAAATCCGCAGCCGCGCCGTATTGACGGGGTCATGCGGCTCCAGCACGAAAACGGTCTCGGAGAGATTGAATTCACGCGCCACGGCCTGCATGCGCGCTTCGCTCAAACCCTCGCAATCAAGAACGACGGCGAGCGGATTGCCCGAAAAGGGCGTATCAGTAAAAACATCGAGCGTATGAAATTTACGGCGCAAGGGCGCTCTCCGGGAAACGTTAAGCGCGCTCACGATCAGGGCCTCACGACCCCCATTCTCAGGGGAAGCGCACGGGCGCTCGATTAAGGCACTGAGGCCCTGATCAGTCCACGAGTTCGACGAGCGGCAGTGTGTCGGGCGCGAGATTGAGCGCGCTCACATAGCCGTCCTGAAACTGCAGCCAATCGCAGAATTCAACATTCGAAACCTTTCCGGTTCCGCGGTGGCGCATGCGGCAGATGCGCCGCGCCACGACGCGGTCGCGATCGACCACCACGTCGCAGATCTCCTGATGCAGAACATCATATTCAATGGCGATTTCACGCAGGCCCCGGCGAATTCCCTCTGCGCTTTCATAGGCGCCGAAGAATGGCATGGCGCGATGATCGCGACCGAACACGACCGTGGCGTGAGGCGACAGAAGCGTCATGACTTCATCGATGTCATGGTCAGCCAGACATTCCAGCAGGCGGATGGTCCGTTCCTCAAGCAGCTCGCGATCGATGGAGGCGAGGAGGCCAAGCGTTTCGAAACTCTGCATAATTTCCCCCACAAAGTCACAACATTAACATTAAGCGCAACGAATCGATATCACATGCTAACAAGGGGGCAAGCACAAATTGGACAAAATTGCGAAAATTACAATAAAAATGGGCAGGGACTGTTACAAACAGCCCTGCCCATCCAAGTCATCGCCCGCTTTGGGCGCTATGTTACGTTTGTATTAGTTGCGATCCTTGTCGACCAGCTTGTTCTTGCCGATCCAGGGCATCATGGCGCGCAGGCGAGCGCCGACTTCCTCGATCTGATGGGCGTTGTTGCGGGCGCGGGTCGCCTTGAACGAGGTCTGGTTGACCTTGTTCTCAAGCATCCAGTCACGCGTGAACTTACCGGACTGGATATCTTCCAGCACGCGCTTCATCTCAGCCTTCGTCTCCGACGTCACGATGCGCGGGCCCGTGACATATTCGCCGTATTCGGCGGTGTTGGAGATGGAGTAGTTCATGTTGGCGATGCCGCCCTCATAGATGAGGTCGACGATCAGCTTCACTTCATGCAGGCACTCGAAATAGGCCATCTCGGGGGCGTAGCCACCCTCGACCAGTGTTTCGAAGCCAGCGCGGATCAGCTCCACGAGGCCGCCGCACAGAACGACCTGCTCGCCGAAAAGGTCGGTCTCGCATTCTTCCTGGAACGTGGTCTCGATGATGCCCGCACGGCCGCCGCCGATGGCGGAGGCGTAGGACAGGCCGATGTCATGGGCGTTGCCCGAAGCGTCCTGATGGATCGCCACGAGGCAGGGCACGCCGCCACCCTTCAGATATTCGCCGCGCACAGTGTGGCCGGGGCCCTTGGGGGCGACCATGAGCACGTCAATGTCGGCGCGAGGCTCGATCAGGTTGAAATGCACATTGAGGCCGTGAGCGAAGAGCAGCGCCGCGCCGGGGCGAATATTGGCCGCGATGTGATCGCGATAGATGTCGCCCTGAAGCTCGTCGGGGGTCAGCATCATGATGACGTCGGCCCATTTGGAGGCTTCGGCCACTTCCATGACCTTGAGGCCTTCTCCTTCGGCCTTCTTGGCGGTGGCGGAGCCCTTGCGCAGCGCGACGACAAGGTCCTTCACGCCGGAATCGCGCATGTTGAGGACGTGAGCATGGCCCTGGGAGCCGTAGCCGATCACGGCGACTTTCTTACCCTTGACCAGATTAATGTCGGCATCCTGATCATAATAGACGCGCATGGCATATTTTCCCCGTTGGACGACGGGTTGACCGTCGCGGAATTTCTAGGCGAGTGCCTTCTAAGCGGGCGGAGCGGATACGTCAAAGGAAACTGCGGGCAAGTCCCTGAAAGCTTCGCCCACAATCCTGCTTCACATGCCCTTCGCGCCGCGGGTGATGGCAGCGACGCCGGTGCGAGACACCTCGACGAGGCCGATGGGGCGCATCAGCTCGACGAAGTCGTCGATCTTGCCGGGCGAGCCCGTCAGTTCGAAGATGAAGCTTTCGATCGTGGCGTCGATGACTTTGGCGCGGAAGGCCTCGGAAAGGCGCAGGGCCTCGCTGCGATGCTCACCTGTTCCGTGCACCTTGATCATCGCAAGCTCGCGCTCAATGACCCGCGCCTGCATGGAAAGGTCGGTGACCTTGTGAATCGGCACGATGCGCTCGAGCTGATGCGAGATCTGCTCGATCACTTCGGGCGTGCCGGTGGTCACGATTGTGATGCGCGAGAGATGCTCGCCATGCGCCACTTCGGCGACGGTGAGGCTCTCGATATTGTAGCCACGTCCCGAAAACAGGCCGACCACGCGGGCGAGCACGCCCGGCTCGTTATCAACCAGCACTGAGAGCGTGTGGCGCTCGATATTGGGTTTGCCGAGGGCCGAGGAATAGGGCGAAAGAGCTGCGATGGCGTTCATGGTCGTGATCCCGATAGAATTTTGAGCGATGGGAGAGGCTGGCTCACACCAGCATCTTGCCCTTCTCGTCGATGATGCTGCCGATCGCGACGCCAGCGTCGTCGGAAAGTTCGGCCAGGATCATCTCGTTATGCGCCTTGCCCGACGGAATCATCGGGAAGCAGTTCTCCTGCTTATCGACGATGCAGTCGAAAATCACCGGACCCGGATAATTGATCATTTCGAGAATGGCCCGATCGAGATCGGCAGGGTCCGAACAGCGCACGCCATGTCCGCCATAGGCTTCCGCCAGCTTCACGAAGTCAGGCAAGGCGTTCGAATAGCTCTGCGAATAGCGCCCGCCATGCAGCAATTCCTGCCACTGGCGCACCATGCCCATATATTCGTTGTTGAGGATGAAGATCTTCACCGGCAGCCCATACTGAACCGCCGTGGACATTTCCTGCATATTCATCAGGATCGAAGCTTCGCCCGCGATATCGATCACGAGGGACTTCGGGTGCGCCATCTGCGTGCCGATGGCCGCCGGCAGGCCATAGCCCATGGTGCCGAGCCCACCGGAGGTCATCCAGCGGTTCGGCTCCTCAAAATGATAATGCTGGGCCGCCCACATCTGATGCTGGCCGACTTCGGTGGTGATGTAGGTGTCGCGGTCCTTGGTCAGCTCATAGAGGCGCTGCACAGCGTATTGCGGCTTGATCGTGGTCTTGGAAGCGCGATAGGCGAGCGATTTACGGGCACGCCAATGATCGATCTGCTTCCACCAGCCAGCGAGCGCCTCGTCATCGACCTTATGGCCTTCGGTGCGCCAGACATTGATCATGTCTTCCAGCACATGAGCGCAATCGCCCACAATGCCCAGATCGACCTTCACGGTCTTGTTGATCGATGAGGGATCGATATCGATATGGATCTTCTTCGAGCCGGGCGAGAAAGCGTCGAGGCGGCCGGTGATGCGATCATCAAACCGCGAGCCGATGGCGATCATGAGATCGCAATCATGCATGGTGTGATTGGCCTCATAGGTGCCGTGCATCCCCAACATGCCGAGCCAGTTTTCACCGGACGCGGGATAGGCGCCAAGGCCCATGAGAGTCGAGGTGATCGGGAAGCCCGTCAAAGCCACGAGTTCGCGCAGCAGTTTGGAAGCCTCGGGACCGGAATTGACCACGCCGCCGCCGCTGTAAATGACCGGACGCTTCGCCTTCGCCATCATGGCGACGGCTTCACGAATGCGATCAGCGTCGCCCTTCAGCTTGGGCTGATAGGTCTTGTGCTGGATGTTGAGGGGGCCCTGATACATGCCCAGCGCAAACTGCACATCCTTCGGCAAATCGACGACCACGGGGCCGGGCCGACCGCTGCGAGCGACATAAAAGGCCTCGTGGAGGATGCGCGGCAGATCTTCGATCGAGCGCACGAGATAATTATGCTTCGTGCAATGGCGCGTGATGCCAACCGTGTCGCATTCCTGGAAGGCGTCGGAGCCGATGAGATGGGTCGGCACCTGCCCGGTCAGGCAGACAAGGGGGATGGAGTCGAGCAGCGCGTCGGTCAGGCCGGTGATGGCGTTGGTGGCGCCGGGACCAGAGGTGACGAGCAGCACGCCGACCTTGCCGGTGGAGCGCGCATAGCCTTCGGCTGCATGGGCCGCGCCCTGTTCATGACGCACAAGCACATGCTGGACCGAGTCCTGCTGGAATAGGGCGTCATAGATGGGCAATACAGCGCCGCCGGGATAACCGAAAATCGTGTCAACGCCCTGATCCTTAAGGGCTTCGACGATCATTTCCGCACCGGTCATCTGTTTCGACATCGTCTGCTCCGTCTGCTCGAGTAGTTCAGGTCAAAGGACAATAAAAAAGGCCCACTCGGGGGCCTGTGTCATGCGCCAGTTGCGGGAAAGCGGGTCAGGCCCGTCCCGTGTCTGGCGCGTCGCATACTACGATAAGCTTCGCGCCCATTGCGCCTCTCCACCTGAAACTGCGAAATTTCTACCCGACGCCGCAGGGTCGGTCAAGCGAATCCGGGCCTCAGCGTCAAAAGTCCAACATTGCGTTAACGGCCAGCTCGGCGGCTTCCGGCGCCGCCCAGACGAATTCCGGCAATTGATGGCGAATGAAAGTGAACTGTCGCTTCGAATAGTGGCGCGTATCGATCTTGCCCTTGTGAATGGCCTCAGCAAGACTGGCCTGCCCCCGCAAATAGGCCACCATTCCGGGAACCCCATGGGCGCGCATGACCGGCAAGGCTGGATCAAGTCGCCGCTCCGCCAGCGCGCGAACCTCCTCCAAGGCCCCTTCCCCCATCATGGCGTCGAAACGCGCGTCGATGCGGGCATAAAGCGCGGCGCGCTCGGGAGCGAGGAAGAGACAGACACAATTGGCAGGATCGAGAAGCCCCGGCGTGCGTGCGCCCTGAAACTCGGACAGCCCCCGCCCCGTCGCCTCGAAGACCTCCAGCGCCCGCAAGATGCGCTGCGGATCGCTCGGACGAACGAGCGCCGCTGTGGCGGGATCACGCGCGACGAGCTGCGCATGGAGGGTCCCAGGCTCCAGCCCCTCGGCCTGCGCCCGCACCTTGGCGCGAACCTCGTCGGGCACAGGGGGGATCTCGGAGAGGCCCCGCAACAGGCCCTTGAAATACATGCCCGTGCCGCCCGTGAAGATCGGCACGCGCCCCTCGCCCCGCAGCTGCTCAAGCATGGCGGCGGCGTCCGTCAGCCAGCGGCCGACCGAATAATTCATAGCGCCATCCACATGGCCGAAAAGAAGGTGGGGCGCCGCCGCCTCTTCGTCAGTGGTCGGGCGAGCCGAAAGGGTGCGCAAATCACTGTAAACCTGCATGGAATCCGCATTGACCACAGTCCCGCCAAGCCGCTGCGCAAGCTTGATAGCCAGAGCGGACTTGCCGCTGGCGGTCGGTCCTGCGATGAGAATGGCCGATGGCCTGCGCGTGCTCACGCTCGGGCGCTCCCTGAAGCCTGCGAAAGTCTCTGAATCCTATGTCGCATGTTCTGACGCTCGTCTCTTCCCCCGGCCGCCCGGTCCTTGATGAAGCCCTGCTGAGGCAAATCAGCGCTCACCTGCCCAGCCCCGCCGATCCAGTCTGGCTGGCGGAGGGCGTGGCCGCCGATATTCCTTTCGCACCCATGGGCGCGACCGACAACCGCCGCATCGCCGATGTGCTCCGGCTCGAACTCGGCGACCTCCCGGTCGATCTCTTCGTGCAGGCGCAGGCGCATCGGCGCAAGCGGCTTTTCCTCGCCGACATGGACTCCACCATGATCGGTCAGGAATGTATCGATGAGCTTGCAGATTTCGTCGGCAAGAAGGCTGAGGTGGCGGCCATCACCGAGCGCACCATGCGGGGCGAGCTGGAATTCGAAACCTCGCTTCGCGCCCGCGTCGCCCTACTGGAAGGGCTGTCGGCGGATGTGGTCTCGACCGTCATCGCCGAGCGCATAAAGCTGACCCCCGGCGGAACCCAGCTTGTCCGCACCATGCGCGCCAATGGCGCCTATACGGCGCTGGTTTCGGGCGGGTTCACCCTCTTCACCGGCCCCATCTCCGCGACCATTGGTTTTGATGAGAACCGCGCCAACACCCTGCTCGTCGATAACGGCAAGTTCATCGGCCGCGTCACCGAGCCGATCCTCGGCCGTGAGGCGAAATTCGAAACCCTTGTGGAACTGCGCGCCAAGCTAGGCCTCGTGCGCGAAGAGACCATGGCTGTCGGAGACGGCGCCAATGACCTCTCGATGATTCAAGAAGCAGGCATGGGCGTCGCCTTCCACGCCAAGCCCGCCGTCGCCGCGGCGGCCGGGTCGCGGGTGGACCATGGCGACCTTAGCGCCCTGCTCTATGCGCAGGGATATCGGCTGGAAGAGTTTGTGGCTTAAGCGAAAGGCGAGGGGCGCAGCCCCTCACTCGCTCCGCGACAGCACTTCGCGCACCGCATCCACGATGCTGGTTTCCGCCACCGCGAACTGGGCCCGCTGGCGCAGTTCGAGATAATCCGCCCGGTCCTTGGTGGAGGCGGCAAGCTCTGCGCCAAGCAAGAGATCGCGAATGGTGGCCTCGCCCTTCTCGCGCTCATTCGAGCCCTGAATGATGGCGCAGGGGGAGCCGCGACGGTCGGCATATTTGAGCTGGGCGTTCATGCCAGCCGAACCCAAATAAAGCTCGGCGCGAATGCCAGCCGCGCGAAGGTCGCTGACGATCTTCTGATAGCTGGGCATCTGGTCACGATCGAGGACCAGCACGACCACGGGGCCGCGCAGGTTGCGGCCCGAAACCAGCGGACTGTTCATGGCCCGCAGCGCCGACACGAGGCGCGAGACGCCGATGGAGAAGCCCGTCGCAGGCACAGGCTCGCC
>CANBVC010000065.1 GCA_947372795.1 Beijerinckiaceae bacterium | reverse complement strand
GGCTTGATCCGGCCGGTGCTGATGGGCCACTGGAGCGAGGCTGTGCCCTTCGGCATCTTCCCGCATCTGGATTGGACGGCGGCTTTCTCGATCCGCTACGGCAATCTCTTCTACAACCCCTTCCACATGCTCTCGATCGCCTTCCTCTATGGGTCGGCGCTGCTTTTCGCCATGCATGCGGCCACCATTCTGGCCGTCAGCCGCTTCGGCGGCGAGCGTGAGATCGAGCAGATCATCGATCGTGGAACGGCCTCCGAGCGCGCGGCCCTCTTCTGGCGCTGGACCATGGGCTTCAACGCCACCATGGAATCCATCCATCGCTGGGCCTGGTGGTTCGCGGTCCTGTGTCCGCTGACCGGCGGCATCGGCATCCTTCTAACCGGCACTGTCGTCGACAACTGGTATCTCTGGGGCGTTCAGCACGGCATTGCGCCGGCCTATCCCCATGTGTTCCCGCCCGTCATCGACCCGGCCTCTGTCGTGGGAGCGGTCAAATGAAGCCAGACATTACGTTGCCCAAATATCTGGCCCTGGGCTACCTGGCCGTCGTGATCGGGGTGCTGACAACCGTCTCCGTCTTCCTGGCCCTCGGCTGGACCGGAGAGCGGATCCACGCCACGCAGAACGGCTATCGCGGCACCGCGATGGCGCAGATCCAGTTCCCGGCCGCCGAACGCGCCCTCAAGGCCGCCAATGTCGTCCCCGAAGCGCTCGACCCCGCCTCGCCCGATGGCGACAAGGCGACGGACGTCTATCAGAACGTGCAGGTGCTGAAGGATCTCCGCGCCGAGCAGTTCGGCCGCGTGATGTCTTCGATCACCGAATGGGTGTCGCCTGACGAGGGCTGCGCCTATTGCCACAATGTCGAGAACATGGCGGACGACAGCCTCTACACCAAGAAAGTCGCGCGCCGCATGCTTGAGATGACGCGCCACATCAACAAGGACTGGAAGGACCATGTCGCGGCCACCGGCGTGACCTGCTACACCTGTCACAAGGGCAATCCGGTTCCCGCCAATGTCTGGTTCGCCGATCCCGGCCCGCAAAAGGACGCTGGCGTGATGGCGACGAACGACGGCATGACTCATCCCAACAAGACCAACGCCTCGTCTTCGCTGCCTCTCGACCCGCTGTCGCCGCTGCTGCTCGGCAAGGAGACCATCCGCGTGGCGGGCACGACGGGCCTGCCCGCCAAGCCCTATGGCGCCTCGATCCAGACCACCGAGCGCACCTATTCGCTCATGATGCACATGTCGACGAGCCTGGGGGTGAACTGCACCTTCTGCCACAATTCGAGATCCTTCTCGGATTGGGACCAGAGCACGCCGCAGCGCGTCACCGCCTGGCATGGCATTCAGATGGTGCGGGACCTGAACACAACCTATCTGGATCCCCTGCAGCCCGTCTATCCGCCGAACCGTTTGGGGCCGCTGGGCGATGCGCCCAAGGTGAGCTGCGCGACCTGCCACCAGGGCGCCAACAAGCCGCTGCTGGGAGCCCAGATGGCGAAGGACTATCCGGAACTAGGAGGCGTCAAGGCCCCCTGAAAAAGATTGATCCGGCCGCGCGGGGCGTGGCCGGATCATGATCTAATGAAGCCAGAGAAAGAGAAGCAGACGCATCAGACCATCCGCGCCTGCATCAACAATAACTTCTTCGCGAGAATGACGGCGGCGGGCGCATCGTCGGCCACGCCATCGGCGCCTACCTGGATCGCCTTTTCGGGATGACCAGTGAACACCGGCCCTCCGACCATCACACCGATATGCTTGTTGCGGGAGACGCGCCGCATCTCGTCAATGATGCGCCCGATCTCCTCAAGCCCCTCCTCGGCGCTCAGCGCGACGCCAACCACCGCATACCAATCGGCTGCGACAGCCGCAGAGATCTCCCTGATGCTGGGCCCCTTCCGAATCGCGACATCCCAACCAGCGGCACTCATGAGCTTGCCGACCATGTCGATACCGAACACATGCTGCTCTCCCGGCGCCGTGGCCAGCAAGACGCGATGCTGAAGATCAATAAGCGGAATATCGTCAGCGGCGCCGAAAATGGTCAGAAACTCCTGCAAACGGGCGACGCCGATGGTGACATCGACGAAGTCGCAGAGATCCTGCTCCCAATATTCGCCAAGACGTCGCGCAGTCGGAGCCAGCAAATGGACAAAGAGCGTATCGAGCGAATGGCCCCTAGCCTGCATTTTCTCAAAATAGGCCCGAGCCCGCGAGCTGTCCGGCGCCATGGCCAGATCCCCGAATTCGGTGATCTCTTCCGGGGTGAAGGTCTCGCCTGCGCTATCATCGCGCCGGACGTTCTTGTGAATCAGCAAAAGCCGGGGAACGATCTGTTGGGCGATAACGCTCGCGAGCCGCGCCTGCCGCTCCCGATAGTCGGCCCGACGAAGCACCTGCGGAACAGGCGTCCCCGCATAGGACCCAGCATTTGCTTCCGCATCCGAATAGGCCGGAATCGGAGCGCTCGTCTCGCTATTACGTCTCATCCCCAGCCCCCGCTGACCGCCAGCTCTATTATTTCTCCGCCTGATCCAGACCCGGGCCAATCGTGAACATGACGATAGAAGCCCAGAATTCCGACAGAGTAAAGCTTGATTGACAATTTCCATCCTTGTAAGCTTGAGTTGTCGCACCGCAAAAGGAAAAATTGCATTTTCGCCCGCACAAATAGCGGGCGAGCATCGCGCAATCGAAGAGTTCGCAAAACCGAATGAGGCGCGCGCAAGATGAAAAAAACTCATATTTTCATATCGTTGATTGCAATGCTTGCGATTTTCGTGGGCGCATGGCGCCTGCTGGAGGCGCGCGGCGGCGTCGATATAGAGAAAACCCTTGTCGGAGAGATACCAACAACAATTTTCCGCCCTTCCGGCCCCTCCAACGGCCAGGTGGCTCTCATCGCCCATGGATTTGCGGGCTCGCAACAGCTCATGCAGCCCATGGCCATGACCCTCGCCCACAGTGGCTACACCGCCGTGACCTTCGATTTCGCAGGACATGGCCGCAACGCCCGCCCCATGCGCGGCGGGGTGAAGGATATGCAGGAGAGCACCCGCACGCTGATGGCGGAGATAGAACAGATCAACGCATTTGCGCACAGCCTGTCCAGCGGCAACCCCATCGCGCTGGTCGGTCATTCCATGGCGGCGGATCTCATTACCCAATATGCCATGGACCGGACGGACATCGGCGCGGTCGCAGCCCTCTCAGTCTTCGGCACAGGGATCACGCGCACCCAGCCGCGCAATCTCATAGTCATCACCGGCGCATGGGAGCCCGCCATGCTGACCGAAGCCGCGGCCCGCATCGCGGGTCTAGCCGCTGATGGACCAGCGCGGGAGCGCGTCACCTATGGGGATTTTTTGCAGGGAACTGCGCGGCGATATGTGCTGGCGGAGGGCGCCGAGCACATCGGTGTGATCTATAGCCGGGATGGTTTGACCCAAACGCGCGACTGGCTGAACAGCGCCTTCGGGCAAACGATGACGGGCGCCATCGACATCAGGGGCAAATGGCTCGCGCTTTTGTTTGCAGGCTTGCTGGCGCTGGCATGGCCTCTATCGAAGGCGCTTCCCGTTCTTTCGGCGGAACCACTTGGGGCAGGCCTTCGCTGGAGGCGCCTTGCGCCCATCGCGCTGGCGCCCGCCATCCTGACGCCGCTCATACTGTGGCGGGCGCCGACGGATTTCCTGCCGATTCTGCTTGGCGATTACCTCGCCATGCATTTCGTGGTCTATGGATTGCTGACAGCGGGCGGGCTCTGGCTCACGAGTCACGGGTCGCCCAAAGATTCAAGCGATTGGCGCAAACCGCTCGCGCCTGCGATTGCTCTGGCGGCCTATTATATCATGGGCCTTGGCGCTCCCATCGACGCTTTCGTCACATCCTTCATGCCAAGCAGCGTGCGCTGGCTCCTCATCGCGCCCATGTTCATTGCGACGGCGCTTTATTTTCTGTGCGATGAATGGCTGACGCGCGGCCAGAGCGCCGCACGGGGCGGCTACGCCTTTTCGAAGCTCTGCTTCATCGGCTCGTTGCTAGGCGCCGTGGCTCTGAACCCGGAACGACTTTTCTTCCTGATCATAATCGTGCCGGTGATCATCATTTTCTTTTTGGTCTACGGCCTCATCAGCCGCTGGACCTATGAGCGCACCGGAGATCCGCGCGTCGCGGCGCTGGGTAATGCGGCGGGTCTGGCCTGGGCTATCGCCGTCACCTTCCCCATTGTGGGTTAAGCACGCCGAGTCGCAGAAACTTGCGGCAGGGCGGAGAGTACGCGCTGCACGATGGCCTTTGCGTCAAGCCCTGCCCTTGCATAGAGCTTTTCCGGCTTGTCATGATCGAGGAAGAGATCGGGCAGAACCATGGTGCGCACACGCAGGCCCTTTTCCAGCAGTCCCTCGTCCGACAGATGCTGCAACACGAAGCAGCCGAACCCCCCGGTAGACCCCTCCTCCACCGTGATCAGCACTTCATGCTCGCGCGCCAGCCGCTCAATGAGTTGGGCATCAAGGGGCTTGGCGAAGCGGGCGTCGGCCACCGTAGTAGAGAGGCCCCGCGCGGCGAGATCATCTGCTGCCAACAGACATTCCCCAAGGCGTGTGCCCAGCGACAAAAGCGCAATGCGCGATCCCTCGCGCAACACTCGGCCCTTGCCAATTTCCAACACCTGCCCCCGGGCTGGCATGTCGACGCCCACGCCATCGCCGCGTGGATAGCGCAGGGCGATGGGGCCGGAATCATAGGCTGCGGCGGTGGTGACCATATGCACCAGCTCGGCCTCATCGGCCGCAGCCATCAGCACCATATTCGGCAGGCAGCCGAGATAGGCGATATCGAATGAACCCGCATGGGTCGCGCCATCGGCGCCCACAAGGCCCGCGCGATCAATGGCGAAACGCACGGGGAGATTCTGCAGCGCCACATCATGTACGATCTGGTCATAGGCGCGCTGCAGGAAGGTGGAATAGATCGCGCAAAAGGGCTTGTAGCCCTCGGTCGCAAGACCAGCTGCGAAAGTCACCGCATGTTGCTCGGCGATGCCTACGTCGAAGATGCGATCCGGGAAGGCGTTGCCGAAAATATCCATGCCCGTGCCGCTGGGCATGGCGGCGGTGATGCCCACGATCTTGTCATCGAGCTGAGCGGCCTTAACAAGGCTCTCGCCGAAGACGCGCGTATAGGAGGGGGCGTTGGCCTTGGGTTTCACCTGTGCGCCGCTGACCAGATCAAACGCGTTGACGCCGTGCAGCTTGTCGGCCGCCGCTTCGGCAGGGGCATAGCCCTTGCCTTTTTGCGTCACCACATGAACGAGGATCGGGCCTTCCTGCGCATCGCGCACATTTTGCAAAACGGGCAAGAGATGATCGAAATTATGCCCGTCGATCGGTCCAACGTAATAGAAGCCGAGCTGCTCGAAGAGCGTGCCGCCAGTGAAGAAGCCGCGCGTCAGTTCCTCGGCGCGGCGAGCGCTTTCGAAGATGAATGGCGGCATTTTCTTGGCGATCTTTTTGCCCCGTTCGCGCAGTCCCCGATAGGTGCCACCCGAGAGGAGCCGCGACAGATAGGATGAGAGCGCGCCGACCGGGGGCGCGATGGACATGTCGTTGTCGTTGAGGATCACAATAAGGCGCGAGTCCATGGCGCCCGCATTGTTCATGGCCTCATAAGCCATGCCTGCGGACATGGAGCCATCACCGATGACGGCGACGACATTGTTCTTGCCGCCTTGCAGATCGCGCGCGACGGCCATTCCGAGCCCCGCCGAAATGGAGGTCGAGGAATGGGCGGCTCCGAAGGGATCATATTCGCTCTCCGTACGCTTGGTGAAGCCCGAGAGACCATTGACCTGACGCAGGGTGCGAATGCGGTCGCGGCGCCCCGTGAGAATCTTGTGGGGATAGGCCTGATGGCCCACGTCCCAGATCAGGCGATCATCGGGCGTATTGAAGGTGTAATGCAGCGCCACCGTGAGTTCGACGACGCCAAGGCCCGCGCCCAGATGCCCGCCCGTGACGGACACCGCGCTGATGGTCTCGCGGCGCAATTCGTCTGCGACCTGCGTCAGCTTCTTCTTCGACAGTTTGCGCAGATCCGAAGGCAGATGGATCGTGTCGAGCAGTGGGGTCTGACTCTCAGCCATTGGTAGCCTCATCCTTTGGCGCCGATGGCGCGGGGCGAATGCGGGATGGATTGGCGCGCAGCGACAGGGTCGCGCGGATATTGGGTTGCGCGGGATCTATGGCGCCGTTGCGGCGGCCGCCGCCCCATCGTGCCGTGAGATCGACGAAATGGGCGAGAAAACCAGCAAACATGCAGGCGGCGATCCAGGCGTCCGATGCACCAGACACAGCGCCGCGCAGAGCGACCAGCAAAAAGGCGCCAGCCACCAGATTGCTGAGAAAACCGAGCGGCTGAGGCCCGCTTCCCCTAAGCGCGCGCCAGCCAAGGATCGCTGCGCCCTCTAGGGCGACGAGCGCAAGGATCCAGTCGATCAGCGCTGCGTTGATGATAATGTCGGCCATCCCGGCATTCCCTTGGTCTTCTGTTTTTAAGCGCTGGCCTTAAAGGGCCAGTTGAGTTGCACGATCTTGAAATTCAAAAGGCCTGCGAAGGAAACCCAAGCGAGATAGGGGCACATCAACAAACCTGCGGTCTGCGATATGCGGAAGGTGACGATGACAAGCGACAGGATCGAGAGCCAGAGCAGAACGAGATCCACTAGCGCCCAATCAGGCCTTTGAAGACGAAAGAAGAACGCGCTCCAGAGCACATTGAACACGCCATTGATCGCGAAGAGTCCTATCAGCAAGTTGCGTTGCTCGACCGAATCCGCACCCTCCCAGGCCATAATTCCGCTGGAGGCGATGCAGGTGAAGATCAGCGCCCATGCCGGACCAAAGAGCCAGTTTGGCGGGCGCCACGAAGGAAAGCGTAGACCCTCATACCAGGGCCCGACCACCGTGAGCATGCCCCCGGCGAAAGCGACCAGCAGCGCCACGCCGCCGCCGATAACGATCACTGTCCAGCGTTCGCCAAGGAGATCGTTCATGGGTTCACAAGCCGGAAGAGATGGGCGAGATCCTTGAAGAAGATACGCACATGGGCCATTGGATCGGCGCGCACAAGCTCCTTGTTCATATAGGCTTCCCAGGTCAGGCGCTGCACATCGGGATCCCGGCAGATGCTGACGAAACGCTCGCGGCGCTTATCGGAGGAGTACCAGAAATACTGCATGATGCCGAGGATCCAGAAGACGCGGCCATGCAGCTTCATGAAGCGTTTGCGCGCCGTAGCGAGAGCGCGAGCATCACCGGTCTTGAGCACCAGTTCGGCCGATTCCGCAGAGAGACGGCCACCGAGCATGGCGTAATAGATGCCTTCTCCGGAGGCCGGCGCCACAACGCCAGCAGCGTCGCCAGCGAGGATCACGTCGCGGCCATTGTCCCAGCGCTTCAGCGGCTTCATGGGAATTGGCGCGCCTTCCTTGCGAATGGTCTTGGAGCCCTCAAGGCCGGTTATGGAGCGCAGGTCCCGCACGGAATTCTTCAAGGAGAAGCCCTTGTGCGCGCTGCCAGTGCCAACGCTCATCGTGTCGCCGTGGGGGAAAATCCAGGCATAGAAATCCGGCGACAGCTTGCCGCGATAATAGATCTCGCAGCGCTTGGCGAGTTCATCGTCATTGGCGGGCGCCTCGATGATCTCGTGATAAGCGAAGACGAATTTCGTCTTTTCCGCGCCCGGCACTTCTTGGCGCCCCACCACCGAATTGGCGCCGTCCGCGCCGATGATGATGCGCCCGCGCGCCTGCTCCATCGCAGCGGACCCATCGCGGCGCTGGTAATGCACCACGGCCATGCCATCGGGATCCCGGATGATTTTCACGTAGAGGCCCGTGCGTCGCTCGGCGCCGGAATCCTGAGCGCGCTTGCGCAGCCACTCGTCATAATCCTCCCGGTCCACCATGCCGACATAGCCGCCCTTGATGGGCATATCCACATTCTTGTCTTGCGGAGAAATCATCCGCGCCGAACTCACGCGCGCTTTCAGCAAATGCTCGGGAATGTCGAAATCGCGCATCAGGCGCGGGGGAATGGCGCCGCCGCAAGGCTTGATGCGCCCGCCCTTGTCGAGCAGCAGAACCTTGCGGCCCGCGCGGGCCAGATCATTAGCCGCCGTGGCGCCCGCAGGGCCACCGCCGACGACGATGACATCGAAAATTTCCTGAGCACTCATGTAACTCAAGCCTCCCTAGGTTCCCGCTGCGAGCGGATCAATCTTGGTGTTGATTTCGGCGCTGCGTTCAACCGCTGCGCTGCTTGATGTGAGCCGCGCCGCAAGGACGGCGGAGGCGAGAAAGACAACGGCCTCGCCCAGAAACACGCTCGCATAGGCCGCGCTGGGATCAGACAGGGCATGGCGCGCGATATCGACGGCGGCGGTTCCCAGGAAGCCGCCAAGGCCGAAGGCGATCGCTTGCGCTGCGCCCCAAAGCCCCATGCGCGTGCCCTCCCTGGACGCTGCGCCAGAGCCCGCCAGGCTCATCATCGAGCCGATGGCGGATACAGCGAAGGCGCCGTTGGAGACCCCCAGCGCGAAGACTGCCGCGCGAAGCGGAAAATCGGGCCCCGCGAAGGCGCCGGCAGCGACGGCGACCAGGGATAAGGCTGACGCGACGCAACCGCCCATTGTCCAGCTCGCGAGCGTGCCAAAACCGGCGAAGGAGACGAGGAAGGCGACGGACAACATGCCGACCAGCACACCGCCATGCTGCACGCCAGCGAGCTTGGTGGTGGCGCCCGGCGTCATTGAGAAGGCGAGGCCCGCATAGGGTTCGATGATCAATTCCTGCGCGCTATAGGCGAGCATGGACATGAAAATGAAGATGGTGAAGCGCCGCGCGGCGGGCTCGTTCCAGATCTGGCCGATGGCCTCGCGGAAGGGCGGCTTTTTCGCGCGGGAGGCATGGCTCTTTGCGGCGGCGGCAGCCACAACTGCGACCTTTTTTTCCACGCCCCAGACCGCGAGGGAGGAGAGGCAGAAGGCGATGGCGCAGACGCACCCTGTCACCTCAAGGAGGCGCTCATTGGAGAAGGGATCGAGGAAATGACCCGCCAGTGGCGCGGTGAGCGCAAAGCCGAAGATCATCATCACCCAGACGATGGTGGCGGCCGCGGCGCGTCGGCGCGGCTCCACGCAGCTTGCGAGCATGGTGAGAACGGAGGTGCCCGCCGCCCCTACCCCAAGGCCGATGAGAAGAAATGCGAAAACCGCCAGCGCCAACCCCGCGGCAAGCTGGACGGACATGAGGGCGGTCGCTAGCGCGGCGCCAAAGCCGCCCAGCGCCAATATGCCCATGCCCGCGATGATCCAGGGTGTGCGGCGCCCACCAATGTCAGCGCGAAATCCCCAGGCCGGGCGAAGGATCTGGACTGCGTGATGGAGCGCCATCAACAGACCCGGCACAACGGCGGGCAGCACCAGTTCGACGATCATCACGCGATTGATGGTCGAGGTCATCATGACGACGATAGCGCCGAGGCAGGTCTGCACGAGGCCAAGGCGCACAATTCCAAGCCAGCCCAGAGTGGCTGGACGGGGCGCTTCCATGGGATTTGTGTTAGTCGAGCTTTCCATAGAGTGGAAAGTAAACTTGACATTCTATCTGTCAAGACAAAATTACAGTTAGTCCGTAGTGGCCTCAGTTCGGTTTGCCGTCCTCGGCGCCGTCGCCTTCTACATCAAGATCACCAAGACCATAGCGGCGCAGCTTGGCGTAGAGGCCCTGGCGGCTGAGGCCCAGCATGTCGGCGGCGGAGGCGCGATTGTCGCGTGTCAACTCCAGAGCCGCCTCGATGCACAAGCGCTCGATGAGGTCGGTCGTCTCGCGCACCAGGCTTTTTAGCGGCACGCGACCCACAAGATCGGTGAATTGCTCGACCGTGCGGGGCAATTCGCGTCCGCCGAGGCGCTCCTTGCCCATGCGCCAGCCGCTGCTGCGGATGGTGAAGCCCAGACACGGGCGCTCCCCGCCGGGAACTGAGACGGCGGTGATCTCTACATCCTCCGACGCGCCATATTCGCCGCGCAGGGTGGTGGAGAAATGGCGCACGAAGCCGTTGGTCCGCAGATTGGCGAATAGGACGTCCACATCCATGCCCGAACGTCCGAGCCAGCGATCCAGCGGCTCGCCGCGCGCCTGCTCTTCACTGGCGACCTGAACGAGATCCACGAAAGCAGCGTTTGCGCTGAGCACGCGCCGCTCCGTATCGGTGACCACGAAGGCGTCAGGCATTTTCTCGACGATGCGCAGAAGATTTGCCTTTTCGCCGACCACTACGCCGCCCCCGCCCACCCGGGAGAGGAGCACGAGCAACTGGCTCTCGTTCTCCTGACGGAACAAGGAGCCCGACAGAAGCACGGCGTTCTTGTCGCCGCTGACCTGAACGTGGACATTGTCCACACGCGGCGCCACACGAAGGGCGGACGTAAAGGAAAGCGCCGCCTGACGGCTGGTCTTGTCGAAGAGTTCCGCGAAATTGGCGCCGACGACCTTGCGGCTGTCCAGCTTCTTGAGGTCCTGACCCAGCAGGGCGAGGGCTGCCGGATTGGCTTCAAGGACGCGTTGGTTTTCGGCGTCGACGATCAGCACAGCTTCCGCAGCCAACTGGAACAGCAGGCGATAGCGTTTTTCGGAATCACGGATGCGGGCGTATTCGCGCTCCATGGCCTGCTGCGCCTCGATCAGGCGCTGCTGGAGGCTCGCCATCGCGCGCTGGTCGCGCCCCACAGCGACGATGCGGCGATCCCTGTGATAGCGGATCACGCTGTAACTTATGGGGATGTCAGGCCCCTGCTGGGCAGGATGATTGACCTGCCGCCAGCGCGAGGGCTGCGCCGCCGCCTCATGGATCAGCGCCGTGATTTTGGGCTTGCTCTCCACCGTGACCGTATCGAGCCAGCGTTTACCGATCCAGTCCTTGTAGGCGTCGCGGGCGAGTTCATCGGTCCCGAAGACGACGTCGCGAATGACCCCGTCGCTGTCCATGACGAGCGCCACATCAGAAGCAAGGGCTAGCAAAGCGGCAGCGGTCTCAGGGTCTATGGATCCAAGACTCGTGAGCGGCGTATTGAACCGCGTCGTAGCCGCTACCGGCGTCTTAGGCTCAACCAAGGACACATCTCCATCGCTCAGCACGGACTTGTCATCACATATGTGCCGCCACCTTTACACAAAGGCTTGTCGATTAATCAAGTTTGCGGCCGAAACTACAGCTGAGGGAGCATCGATCGCCATAGCGTCGGCGCCCACTTTCGCTACCAAGCCAGGATTGTCGAGAAAGGCTGGCCCCCCCACCAGAACCCGCAGATCGGGATTCGCTGAGCACCTGCGGGCGGCGGCGACCGCCTGAGCCAATTTATCGAGATTTAGATAATAACTCATTGAAAAGCCAATGACATCAAACCATGACGACGAGACCTTATCCAGAAAGTCATATTCCGTGGATTGGGTCACATCCCAACCAGCGTCGAGGAAGAACTTTGCAACGATGGCGATCCCGAAAAGGTGAGTTTCACCGGGGGCAGGCAGCAGCAGCACACGGTTACGGCCGCTGTCTCCCCAATCGCCGCCAGAACTGATGGGACTGAGAACACGAAGGATCCGCTGCAACCTTTGCACCCCGACCGCCACCTCCATGAAGTCGCAATCGTCATTATTCCAGAGGTTTCCTAGCCGCCTCGCGGCCGGCGCCAGCAAATCGAGGAAAATGGCGTGATTGACCCCGCCTTCGACGCGTATCTTCTCCACGAAGACCATGGCCTCGTCGGGATCGGGCTTCAGGAGGACATGCACAAAATCGTCCAGCAGAACTGCGAGCGAAGCTCCAACCCGTTGTTCCTGCTTCGTTTCTGAAGGGCCCTGAGCGCCGAGCGACAGGATCAGGCGAGGCAGAACCTCCAAATGGATGACACGCTCGAGCCTGACTTTCCACAAGTTGGCTGCGCGGGGAAAAACATCCGCCATGTGGGCTGACTGGTCCATCTCCGCCGACTCAATGTCGGCGCGATGGTCCCGGCGCCCCCCCCTGATGTTCCACCATTTCGGAGGCACGATCAAATTCTTCCATCGCCTACTCCACCTCAGCTCCCGATCAATCCGAGGATCAGGATTTTGTCATGGTCCCTCCGTCCGCTAGGCGCGGATGAACAGATCAGATCGCCGCAGCCTTTCCAGCGGACGCTCCAATATGATGTAAGATAAATTTTACGTCAATCCAGATTGACAGTTCATCTGATGGAGTCCTAGACTGATCCCATAGGCAATCCCCCTGGGGAGGGGGCGACGACGCGACAAGGGTCGGGGATGCGGGGAATGGCGGGACATCAGGCAAGCAACGCGAAGACAATGCCGC
This sequence comes from Beijerinckiaceae bacterium, assembly GCA_947372795.1. Lineage (GTDB taxonomy): Bacteria > Pseudomonadota > Alphaproteobacteria > Rhizobiales > Beijerinckiaceae > Terripilifer. Next base: position 1,194 of record CANBVC010000065.1, on the reverse strand, counting down.
TTTACACGGCCGAGCAGAAGCGTGTGCGCGATGAATCCGTCTGGACCCTGGTGCAGGGCGTTCTAGCCCCTGTGCAGTTCCTGGTGTTCCTCGTCAGCCTCGGGCTCGTCCTGCGCTACCTCTATACGGGCGAGGACCAGTCGGCCGCGACGACCTCCATCGTGGTCAAGACCCTGACCCTCTACACAATCATGATCACCGGGGCGATCTGGGAGAAGGCGGTCTTCGGCGTCTATCTCTTCGCCGAGGGCTTCTACTGGGAGGACATGGTCAGCATGCTCGTGCTGGCCCTGCACACCGCCTATCTCGTCGCGCTCTTCAACGAGCTGCTCGACACCCGCGCCCTCATGCTGCTCGCGCTGACGGCCTACGCCACCTACGTCGTCAACGCAGCCCAATTCATCCTGAAACTTCGCGCCGCAAGGCTGCAGAGCGCCGCACAGTCCATGGCCAATGCGGGCGCCGCCATGGAGGCCGCCCAGTGAACGCCCTGCCCCCCCTCAATCCGGGCGCCATCACCCCCGTCTCGGGCTGCGCCACCACCCCGGTGGTGCAGGAGCGCGGCCAGCGCGAGGTTTTCTGCGGCCTTACCGGCATCGTCTGGCTGCATCGCAAAATTCAGGACGCCTTCTTTCTAGTGGTGGGCTCGCGCACCTGCGCCCATCTGATCCAATCGGCGGCGGGCGTGATGATTTTCGCCGAACCGCGCTTCGCCACCGCCATTCTGGACGAGCGCGATCTGGCGGGAATCGCCGACATCGACGACGAACTGGACCGGGTGGTCGGGCGCCTTCTGGAGCGCCGCCCCGAAATCAAGCTACTGTTTCTGGTAGGCTCCTGCCCCTCTGAAGTCATCAAGATCGACCTTAAGCGCGCCGCCCAGCGGCAATCGCGGATTCACTCGCCGCGCGCACGGGTCCTCAGCTATTCAGGAAGTGGAATCGAGACGACCTTTACGCAGGGCGAAGACGCGTGTCTGGCCTCGCTGGTCCCGGTCCTTCCCGACGAGCCCGCCAACGCGCCGCATTCCCTGCTGGTGGTTGGGTCGCTCGCAGATGTCGTCGAGGACCAGTTTGCGCGTCTTTTCGATGAGTTGGGCATCGCGCCTTGCACGTTCCTCCCCATGCGCCGCGCGACGGACTTCCCACCCGTTGGACCCAATACATCCTACGTGCTCGCGCAACCGTTCCTCGG
>CANBVC010000064.1 GCA_947372795.1 Beijerinckiaceae bacterium | reverse complement strand
GCGCTTCGCAGCCCCGCGCTCGCCAGCCCGCCAAAGAAGGCGGCGCAAGCGATGAAGGCTCTAAACGCAGCTGGCTGCGCACGGCATATAATAGCCAGCGGGACGCAGATGGCGGTCAGGGCGAGGCAGAACCAGAGAGAGGGATCTTGTTCCGCCGTGAGATAGACGACGGCCCCGGCCCCCGCGCAGACGGGAACCCAAAGAAACAGCCTCCGCTCGTCGATCTCAAGCCGGATAGCTATAGCATAGGCGTTGCGCAGCCTTGCAAGCCGGGCGCTCATGTCCCAGCCTTGCGGCGCGCCCGAAGCGCGGCCTCCCACCCCCACGATGACCGACATCGACGCACCAAGCAATGGCTACGATAGCTAAGCTTAAGCGTGAGATGTCCTTACGTAAAGGAGGCGATCACATGCGCAGGCCGATGCGCTTCATGCGTGGAAGCACTTCCTGAGCGAAATATGGGAATTCATTGAGATAGTTCAGGAAAACAAGGGCTGAGCCCGCGACGCCGATGGCTTCCAGCTTCGCCAGCTCGGCAACAATGTCGTCCGGCGACCCGATGAGCGGATACATGCCGGGGAAAATGCCGGGATATTTTCGCTCGGCTGGCTTCACACTGGCGAGCACCGCCTTGTCACTGACGCTATTGGCCTCGCGGGTGCTTTTCGAGAGCGTGCCCGCCTTCATGCGGCGGAAATAATCGAGCGCGCCCTGATCGGCGTGCTCCACCGCATAATAATGCGCATAGTCTTCCGCCTCCTTGCGGGTCGGGCGGCAGACGATCTGCGTCTCGACATAGACATCCGTGCTGCGGCCGTATTGCGCGGCAAGTCCTTGTTGGCGCTGAACGATGTCGCGCACCTGATCGACGCTGTGCATGGATGAGAAGAGAATGTCGGCCGCCTGCGCCGCGAATGTCTGGCCATCGCCCGACTGTGCCGCGGACATCACCGGCGGCCCGGGCTTCTGAACGGGGAGCGGATCGGTGACGAGCCCGCGCAACTTATAGAACTCGCCGTCCCAGTTGAACTCGCCCCCGCCTTTCAGGAGCTTGTCATAGATGCGGAACCATTCGAGCCCCTTGGCGTAGCGAAGGTCCGGATCGATCGTCACGCCATGCATGTCGAATTCGTCGGGGTTCCAGCCGCAGACGATGTTGATGCCGCCGCGCCCATGGGTTACGTGGTCGATCGTCGTGATCGCCTTGGCGGCGAAAGCGGGGGTCAGCAGGGACACATGGGCGGTGACGAAAAGCCCGATGTTCTTCGTGATGGCGCCAAGGGCTGCGGCCTGCGTGAAGGTCTCAAACGAGCGCCCCCACATATCGGCGTCCCCCCCCAGCCCATGCCATTTGGCGATGGGCAGCAGAAACTCGACACCCGCATCATCGGCCATTTTCGCGACTTCGGCGATCTCATCCCAATCGGCACGCCAGCGTTCGGGCGCCGAACTCAGGGTCATGCCGCCGGCGCAATTGAGCCCGAACATGCCGAATTTGAAACGGTTCGCCCCGAAGAACGCGCCCATAGATTCCTCCAGATCATTGGGCGCGGATGCTAGACCACCTGCCCCGCTCGTCAAGCAGGGGAGATCTTCGTCACCCGATAGGTGTGCACATCCCCGTCTGCGTCGCGGATGGAGACATATTCGCCGGGTTTGAAAATGTGGGATTCGAAATGAAAGCCAAGCTCTTCCTCGCCGGTGCTGCGCGGGTCGTAATCGAACATCCAGGTCGCCCCGCCCTGCCCTCCGGCCCGATGCGCCAGCAAGCCGTGTTCGACGATATCGCCCCCCTCCAGTCGATGGACGAAACAAAGGGCGCGCTGGCTGCGCCAACCCTCAAGGCTGATATGCCCGGCATCGTCTAGCGGAGCGGTGATATCGTAACCTTCGCCCGGCTCCCCCTCTGGATGGCCCTGCGCGCGCGCCCGCTCAAGACGGATCTTTCGCATGTGATAGGTCGTCGTCATCTGTCGCTCCGTAATACTGCGCCAAAGCTTAGATAAGCCGCCGCTTGCCGATCTTCCTTGACAAGCATCGACGCAAGTCGCGGTTCCCCCGCTCTGCGGGCGCCCTAACTTGTCCATATTCGGAGCCCAACGGTTAAGCCTATATTGGGAGTCTGCGATGCAGACTGATCCATCCTTTTCGGCAAATGCTGGGGAACCTGTCCGCGCATGAACAAGAAGCTGATATGGCTAGTCGGCGGAACCGCTACGCTTGCGGTTGTGGCTGGCATGGCGCCGTGGACCTATTCTGGCTCAGCCCTGCGTAGCGAGTTGGCGCAGCAGGTGCGCGAGACGACTGGCCTTAGCGCTTCGGCGAGTGGGCGCACAACGCTCGCTCTCCTGCCCCGTCCCCGCATAAAGGTTGAGGATGTGACAATCCGTGACCGCGAGGGCAAGCTGGTCATCAAATCAGCCACTCTGCGGGGAAATCTTCGCATTCTGCCCGCCTTCGCGGGCCGGATGGAACTGTCGTCCCTATCGCTTTCCGACGCCGAGATCGATGTCGATCTCGATGGTAAGCCATTGAGCGGGGAAGGCGCGATCGCCCGCGCAATAGAGGCGCGTTCTCAAACCCGCGAAGCGGCATTAGCCGACAAGGCGCGGCTCGCAAACTTTTCGATCCGCAATGCGACTGCGCGCCTGACACGCGGCGGCGATCTCGTTAGCAAACTCGAGAAGATCGACGCAACGCTTGACTGGAGCAGTCTTGACCGACCTGCCGGGCTGCTGGCGACCTTCACATGGTCTAATGAACAGGTGGATGTGACGGCCTGGCTTGGCCAACCCGCGCAGGTCTTGCGGGGTGAATCCTCGCCCGTGTCATTGCGGCTGGATTCGCCTTCCATCGTCATAAACGCCGATGGCATAGCCTCTGGCGGATCCATTCCTTCCTATGCGGGCAAGTTCTTGGTCGAGGCGCCATCCCTGCGCAACGTCCTCAACCGCAACAATATCTATCTTCCGTTGCCGGGCGCTCTGGGTGCGCTTTCCCTAAGCGCCGACGCACGCGCCAACCTGCGCTCGATCCAGCTTTCAGACTTGCGCTTTAAACTGGACGAAGGCGCCTATGAAGGCGCCCTGATCCTTTCGTCCCATCAGGGACGCCCTGCATTGATGGGGACGCTCGCCACCAAAACCCTCGATATCGCGCCCCTGCTGGCGCAGATTCCAAGCCCGCGCGATGGCGGGCGCTGGAGCACGGCGCCGCTCCCCAAACCCGACCTCAAACGCGCCGATGTCGATCTTCGCATTTCAGCAAACCGCGCCCAACTTGGCCGAACAGAGGTGCGCGATGTCGGGTTTTCCGTACTGGTGGCTGGCGGCAAGGCTGAACTTTCCATCGCAGAAGCCAAGGCCTTTGGTGGCGCACTGAAAGCCCGCCTAAGCGCGGAGGGCTCCGCATCCGGCTCTGGCTATCTGGTGAGTGCAAGCGCCGCTTTCACAAAGGTGGACAGTGCGCCTCTGCTAGGTGAGATTTTCCGTAGCCAGACATTCTCTGGCGAAGCGAACGGAGACTTCGCATTGGTTGGCGAAGGCGCTACGGTTTCGCAGGTGCTGAACTCCCTGAAGGGAAGCGCGAACGTTAATCTCGTCAACGGCGACATCGCGGGCATCGATCTTGAGAACGCACTGCGGCGGCTCGAAAAACAGCCCCTGTCAGTCGCCTCGACGATCCGCAACGGACGAACATCGTTCCGCACCGCCAGCCTCAATCTCGATGTGGCCGCAGGCGTGGCTACGGTTCGGGACTTCGATGCGAAAGGAGCTGGCGTGGAGGTGACGGCATCCGGTGCCGCCTCGATTGCGCGCCGCCAGCTCGATATCGCCATCCATGCCCGGCAGACCGGGCGGGAAGACGATCAGGCTGCGCCCAAACTCTCGATGGATCTCCGGGGGAATTGGGACGAGCCCAATCTGGTCATCGACGCCCAGAGCCTCATCCGTCGCTCGCAGGCGGCGGCCCCGCTGTTGCGCAGCCCGGCCGAGGCGCCTGCTATGCCCTCCGCCCCCGGCCGGTGAGTCCCAGCGCCAAACCAGCGACAAGCACCAGCGCCACCATGGCGATAAGAATGGTGGAGATGGCGTTTATCTCGGGCGTCACACCAAGGCGCACCTGCGAATAAATGCGCATGGGCAGCGTCGTCGACCCCGGCCCCGAGGTGAAGCTGGCGATGACGAGATCATCTATGGAAAGGATGAAGGCGAGCCCATAGCCCGCCAGAATGGAGGGCGCCGCCAGCGGAAGCGTCACGCTCAGCAAGGCCCGCCCGGGTGTCGCGCCAAGGTCCATGGCCGCCTCTTCCAGCGAGCGATCCAACGTAATAAGCCGCGCGTGGACCACCACAGCCACAAAGCACATTCCCAGCGTCGCATGAGCCACGACCACGGTCCAGAAACCGCGCGGAATATCGAGCGCCACAAATAGCAGCAGCAGCGACAATCCGGTGATGACTTCTGGCATGACAAGCGGTGCATAGATCATTGAAGAGAACGCGAGCCGTCCTCTGAACCGCCCGAACCGCGTCAACGCGATGGCGGCGCATGTGCCGACTACCGTCGCGAGAAGCGCCGAAACGAAGGCCACCCGCAGGCTCATCCAGGCGCTTGCGATGAGCTGTTCGTTTTCGAACAGAGAGACATACCAGCGCGTCGAAAAACCGCCCCACACCGTCACGAGGCGCGATGCGTTGAAGCTGTAAAGCGCCAGCAGCGCGATTGGCGCATAGAGAAAGGCGAAGCCGAAGAGCAGCGCGGCGCGGCGCACGAAGCTGGGCTTGCTCATGCCTCGGCCTCCGCCATCTGGCTGCGCTCGTAAAGCGCCATCGGAACGAGCAGAAGGCCCAGCAAGACCACCGCCACTGCGGATGCGGCTGGCCAGTCGCGATTATCGAAGAATTCCACCCAAAGGGTGCGCCCGATCATGAGTGTGTCGGAACCGCCGAGCAGGTCGGGGATAACGAATTCGCCGATGGCGGGGATGAAGACCAGCAGGCAACCCGCAAGAACGCCTGACGCCGAAAGGGGCACGGTGACGCGCCAGAAGGCGGCGAGAGGCGATGCGCCGAGATCGGCGGCCGCTTCGATGAGTTCGGGCGGCTGGCGCGCGATGGCGTTGTAGAGCGGCAGCACCATGAAGGGCAGATAGGAATAGACGATGCCGATCACGACCGCCGTATCGCTGGCGAATATATGCAAGGGTTCAGAGATTAGCCCCAGCGACAGCAGCGTGTGATTGAGAAGGCCTTCGTCCTTCAGGATCGTGATCCAAGCGTAGACCCGGATGAGAAAACTTGTCCAGAAGGGCGCGACGGCAAGCACGACGAGGATTGGCCGCAGATGCAGCGGCGCGCGGGCCATGGCGTAGGCGAGCGGATAGGCGACCGCGAGCGTGAAGAGCGTGGATATGAAGGCGAGCCGCAGCGAAGACCAATAGGCCTGCGCATAGAGCCAATCATCCGCGAGCCCCGCATAGGCGGAAAGGCTCAAGTCGCCGAGCCTATTCAGCGCCTCCCACCCATCCGAAAGATCAAATACCGGCGTATATGGCGGCTGGGCGAGCGCCGCTTCAGAGAGCGAAATCTTCACCACAATCGCAAAGGGGATCAGGAAGAAGACGATGAGCCATAGCCAAGGCGCGCCCAGCACCAGCCGCTCAGCGAGCGAGCGCCGGGCGTTCATGCCGGCAAGACCCATGCCGCTTCGGGCGCGAAGCTGAGCCGCACCTGTGCACCACGCTCTGGCAGCATCGCCGCTTCCGCAGCAAAGCGAGCGACCCGCACCATTGAGCCATCCGCAAGGCGCACCTGCGCCACCTCACGGTCGCCGCGATAGGCGCTGTCGAGAACGACGCCGGTCAGATTTGCTGCGCTTTCGTCATGCATCAGCTCAAGCAACATACGCTCGGGACGCACTACGAGCGTCACGCTTGCGCTCGGCGCTCCCACGAATAAGGCCTGAGCCAAAGCCCCTGATCCGTTCAGCCGGACGAAGCAACGGCCACCCTCGACGCGCTCGATAACCCCTTCAAAGAAATTCGCTTCGCCGATGAAGCCTGCGACGAAACGGGTGGCGGGCTCCTCATAGATGGCGCGAGGTGATCCCGCCTGCACGATGCGCCCCGCCTGCATGACCCCGATGCGCTCGGCCATGACCATGGCCTCGTCCTGATCGTGGGTGACGAGCATGAAGGCTGTGCCCAATTCGCGCTGCAGCCGCATCAGTTCGAATTGCGTCTCCTCGCGCAGCTTGCGGTCGAGGGCGGCCAAAGGCTCGTCGAGCAGTACGAGGCGCGGCTTGCGGGCGAGGGCGCGAGCAAGCGCGACGCGCTGCCTCTGGCCACCCGAGAGCTGATCGGGCCTGCGCGCCCCAAGGCCGTCGAGCTGCACCAGTCGCAGCAATTCGCGCACACGCGCCTCGATCATCACCTTGGGCAGGCCCGCCTGCACCAAGCCAAAGCCAATGTTGCGCGCAACATTCATATGCGGAAACAGCGCATAGGACTGGAACATCATATTCACGGGCCGGGCATGGGGCGGCATATGCGCCATGTCCTGCCCATCGATGAGGATTCGTCCAGAATCGGGCGTCTCAAATCCGGCGATGAGCCGCATCAGGGTCGTCTTGCCGCAGCCCGAGGGGCCGAGCAGCGCGAAGAATTCGCCAGCGCCGATCTCAAACGACACATCGTCGACCGCAGTGACCGCGCCATAGCGCTTCGTCACATTTTCGAAGACGATGAGAGGCGCGCGGGACACGGCGGCTTAGCGCAGGCGCGCAGCGGCGGTGAGCGTATTCGACATGAGCATGGCGATCGTCATGGGGCCGACGCCGCCGGGTACGGGCGTGATGGCGGCGGCGCGGGTTGCGGCGCCTGCGTAATCGACATCGCCAACCAGCTTCGATTTCGGGCGGCCCTGCGAATCCAAACCCTCGCCCGGCACGCGGTTGATGCCGACATCCACTACGATGGCGCCCTTGCGCACCCAGTCGCCGGGGATCATCTGCGGGCGCCCAACGGCGGCGACGAGAATGTCAGCGCGTCCAACGACCTCGCGCAGGTCATGGGTGCGCGAATGGGCGATGGTGACAGTGCAGCTGCGAGAGAGCAGCAGTTGCGCCATAGGCTTGCCGACAATGTTGGAGCGGCCGACGACGACAGCCTCTTTCCCCGCAAGATCGATCCCCAAAGCATTGGCGGCGCGCTCGATCAGGATCATGGAGCCTGCGGGCGTGCAGGGCACGAGCGCGCGGGCGATATCACCCACGGCGAGAAGCCCGGCGTTAACGGGATGGAACCCGTCGACATCCTTGGCGGGCGAAATAGTCTCCAGGACCACTGTAGAATCGATGTGCTTGGGCAGGGGCAGCTGCACCAGAATGCCGTGGATCGCGGGATCTGCGTTCAGCGCTTCGACAAGCGCGATCAGATCAACCTGCGAGGTCGAGACGGGCAGCGTGTGCTGAACAGAATGAAAGCCGCAGCTTTCCGCCGCCCTACCCTTCGATTTCACATAGACCTGACTGGCCGGATCTTCGCCCACCAGCACGACGGCAAGGCCCGGCTTGAGGCCGAGCGCGGCGCTTTTCTGCGCCACTTCGGCCAGCACGCTCTCCGAGACCAGCTTGCCGTCAATGACGAGACCGCAGCCGGGCGCGCCTTCGCGCAGGCCCAGAGCTGCAAGTTCGCTGGGGGAGGCCTTGGACGTCATGGGGCTGGCTCCTTTTCAAAGCGTTCTTCTGGCAGAAGCGCGCGCGAGTCACAAGAACGCGTAGCGCACCCTGTGCAGCCCTTGCGCGCCGGGGGGCAGAACGATCATGGACGGCTTGTCGAAAAGGTCGCCCTCAAAACCCTCGGGGTCGCCATGGCCCGTCCAGCTTTCAAGGCACAGGAAGGGAGCGCCGGGGCGCGACCAGACGATAAGATGGGGGAAGCCCTCCCATTCCATGCGTAACCGCCCGCCCGGGCCGTCGAACGATAGCCCGCGGCTGGCGACATCGAGGAAACACAGGGCTTCACGGGCGAAGAGCGCGTCTTCAAGCGGCAACTCGCTCCCCGTCAGAGGAACTGGTCTAAACTGCTGGGAAAAGAGCCCGCCCGGCGCAATCACCGGAACCTCGGGCCGTTCTGGCTGATCGAAACGGAGTCGATGCACCGATTTGTCTCCCCCGGCGAGCGGCCAGCGAAAACCCGGATGCAGGCCGAAGGCGTAGGGCATTGGCGTATCGCCGGGATTGCAGACGAGGCCGCTGATCTCCATGCCTGAACCTGTCAGGCGATAGCTCACGTCGAGAACGAAGGGAAAAGGATAGATCGCCAGCGTGGCTTGCGTCTGGGTGAGCCGCAGGGTGACATGGTCCGCCCCCTGATCCGCCACCTCGAAAAGCTCATCCTTGGCGAAACCGTGCAGTCCCAGCGGATAGGTCTCGCCCGCCACGCGCGCCACGCCTCCCCGCGTCCAGCCGCAGACCGGGAAGAGGACCGGGGCGGTCCGGTCCCAGTGGACGCCGTCAGGCGTCCAGAGCAACGGGCGCCCGCCGATCTCCCAGCCGCGCCATTCCGCGCCCTGCCTTGAGATGAGCGCCCGGGCGCCGTCTATTTGCAGCTCGATCAATTCTCTGTTCATGACCTCAGTTCAGCAGTCCAGGTGGCGCTGTCAACCGTAGGGGAATCCGACTAGGGTCTCCACTTCATCCTGGGGAGCAAACATGAGCCAACTGCCTGAAAATCCCGCCCGCCGCGCCTTCGTGGCCGGAGCGGCCATCGCCGCCGCTGGCGCCACTCTCGCGACCCCGGCCTCTGCGGCCGATCCCAAGTTCGTCGGCGAGGAACACTGGGCGCAAAAGGGTGACGTGAAGCTCTATCTGTGGCGCAAGTATCTCGACGATGGCGTCGCCAACAAGCCGGTTTTCTTCATCGTCCATGGCTCGTCCTTTTCGGGACGCGGCGGCTATGACCTGCAGGTGCCGGGCAAGCCGAATTATTCGTTCATGGAGGAGTTCGCCCGCCTCGGTTACGACGTTTGGGCGCTTGACCATGAAAACTACGGCAAATCTTCCCGCACTGCCGTGAACTCGAACATCATGACCGGCGTCGCCGACATTGAGGCCGCCATGCCGGTGGTGGAGAAGGTCACGGGTCAGAAGACCTTCAAATTCATGGGCCAGTCCTCGGGCGCGATCCGCGCGGGCGTGTTCACCATGCGCCATCCTGAGCGCGTTGAGTGTTTGATCCTGGACGCCTTCACCTGGACGGGCGAAGGCGCGGTTGAGATCATGCGTCGCCGCGAACAGGTGGACAGCTACCGCGCCAACCCAAATCGCAAGATGGAGCTTGCTACCTTCATGGGCATCTTCACCCGCGACGATCCCACGACCTTCGAGAAGGAAGTTCCGGAGGCGCTGGCGGCCTATGAACTGGCGCTCGGAAACACTGCGCCGAGCGGCTCCTATCTAGATATGGCTATCAACATGCCTATGGTCGATCCCTCCAAGGTCCCCTGCCCGGTTCTGATTACCCGTGCGGAAACAGACGGCAACGCCACCGAGGCGGAGCTGATCGAGTTCTTTGGCAAGCTGCCCAGCAAGGACAAGCAATTCGTGATGATGCGCGGCATCGCCCATGTGGCGGTGCTGGGCATCAACCGCCACCGCGTCTGGCACGCCATGAGCGAATTCCTGTCCATGCCCGGACTGCGCTAAGCACGGAACCTGAGAAGATAGACGCCCTCCCCATCAGGTGGGGAGGGCGATTTCAATTGGACTTCATCCCCGCTTGGCGCGGCCCTGAACCAGACAAATCTCGTCCAGCATGGCGTCGACCAGGGTCATGGCGCGGCGGATCTGGGTTTCGTCAACCAGCCTTCCATCGACCACGCACTTCTGTGTGCCGCCAATGGAGACCTCCCGGCCCAGCGCAATGCGTGCGAGGCAGGAGAGAAACATCGTGTGAAGATCTGCCTGCGCGCGGGCGCCGCCGAGCGGGCTTTCAGAGGTGGTGATGATCGCCACGCCCTTGTTCACCAGCACCGAGGCGTAGCCGGGGCGCGAGACCCAGTCGATTGCGTTTTTGATGACGCCGGACATGCCATGGTTATATTCGGGCGATACGACGATCAGGCCATCGCTTGCCGCCACCGCATCGCGAAGCGCGCGGACAGGCGCGGGAAGGTCGGCCTCAAGATCCTGATTGTACATTGGAATATCAGCAAGATCGAAAAGAGTGACCTCGACGTCTGCCGGCGCCTTCTCCGCCAGCGTCTGCACGATCGCTTTCGACATCGAAGCGCGGCGAAGGCTGCCAGCGAGCCCCAGAAGCTTGAACATCTCTTCCATCCCCTTGATCTGATGGGCGACCTATAGGGTCTCGACCTGCGAAGGTCCAGCCCGGGAGATTAAGCCCCTGCCCACGCTGACATTGGACGAGGGCGACCACAGGGCCTATTGTGCAGAAAAAGTCTCTGGAGGTTTCGTCCTATGAATGCCCTGCCGCAGCTCGCTGCCGCCGTTTCTCTCGTCATCGCGCTTGGCGCAGGCGCCCAGGCGGCCGACAATGCCCCGTCGTGGTTGACGCCCGAGCTTGCAGCCGCGGCAAAAGCGGAAGGTGGCCTTACGGTCTATTCCTCCATGAACGAGCAGGAAGGCCTGCCGCTGTGGAAGCTTTTTGAGACGGCGACCGGCGTTCCCGTATCCTATGTTCGAGCCTCCGACGTACAGATTCTCTCTCGCATCTCGATCGAAGGCCGCGCCCGGCAGCGCTCGTGGGACATCACGGTGAGCACTGCGGCGGTGAAGATCCCCACAGAAGCCGTGACCCCTGTCGATCTGCCTGAAGCCGCCGCGATCATGCCCGAGGCCCGGGGCAAGGATAAGCGCTGGCATGGCGTCTACGCCCATTTTAATGCGCCTGCCTATAACACCAAGCTTGTTCAGCCCGCCGACCTGCCAAAGAGCCTGGAGGAATTCGCCGCCCGCAAGGATCTCAAGGGTCGCGTGGCCATCGACGCTGCCGACAGCCAATGGCTGAGCGCGATCTTCCTGCACTATGGCGAAGAGCGCGGGCGCAAGCTCGTCAACGACATCGTGACAAATCTTGAGCCGGTGCTGGTCGACGGACATCTCCAGCTCGCCCGGGCCGTCGCCTCGGGTGAATATTTGTATGGCCTGACCAACTATGTCTCGCTCACGCTGAATATGAAGCTGTCTGGCGCGCCGACCGATTACTTCGGCGTTGATCCGATCCCGCTATTCTTCGGCGCAGTGGCCGTAAGCGCGCAAGCGCCCCACCCCAACGCAGCAAAGCTCGCCGCCAACTTCCTGCTTAGCCGTGAAGCGCAGGAATATTCCAAACAGGCTGGCCGCTTGCCGGTGCGCCCCGACGTGACGCCCAACCCGCCCGACGCGGTGACGAAGCTTGGCGCGCATAAGGTGATGTCCGTCGTCTTCACCGCCGAAGATGAAAAGAAATGGCAAAAGACCTTTCAGGAAATATTCCGCAAAAAATAGGCGACGCATGAATCGCCATACGAACGGGAGGAAACATGTTCCGCAGGCTCACCCTCGCAATCGCATTAGGGCTCGCGGCTCCGGCCGCCATGGCGCAGAGCAGCGCGCCGTCATGGTTGCTGCCGGATCTGCTTGCAGGCGCCAAATCGGAGGGGGCGCTGAACGTCTATTCCTCTGTCAATGAGCAGGAGGGCCTGCCCCTGTGGCAGGAGTTCGAGAAAGCGACAGGCTTCAAGGTCAACTACACCCGCGCCAATGACGCCGCCCTGACCTCCAAGATTCAGATCGAGGCGCGCAGTGGCCAGCAGGGCTGGGACATTCTGGTGACTACCTCTGTCACACGCTTACCTCCCGCCCTGCGCGCACAGCTCGATCTTCCCGAAGCGGCCGCCATCCCCGCGCAAATGCGCGATCCCGACCGGCGCTGGTTCGGCATCTACGCCAATTACAACACGCCCGCCTACAACACGAACCTCGTGAAGCTCGACAAGCCGCCGAAGGATTTCGAGGAGTTCCTCACCCACAAGGAATGGATCAGCAAGGTCGGGATCGACGCGCTCGAATTCCCATGGACGCGCTCCATCATCGACCACTACGGCGAGGAAAAGGGCGACCGGCTGCTGAAGCAGTTCTTCACCGAGTTCAAGCCGACCCCTGTGGATGGGCATCTCGCCCTCGCCCGCGCGGTCGCCGCTGGTGAATATGCGGTGACGGTCAATAACTACGTCAACCTCACCAACAATCTTAAAATGACCGGCGCGCCGACGGACTACTGGGGACAGACCCCCGCAGGGATTCTGCTGGGACAACTCGCAGTCAACCCCAAGGCGCCACACGCCCATGCGGCGCGACTGGCTGCCAATTTCCTTTTGAGCAAAGAGGGCCAGACCGCCGTGGCGCGTTTCGGCCGCTTGCCCTTGCGCAAGGATGCGCCGACCGTCCCGCCAGACGCTCTGAGCAAGATGGGCGACGCCAAGATCATGATGCTGGATTTTTCTCCTGAGGAGGAAAAACTCTGGCAGAAGCGCTATCAGGATTATCTACGCGGACGTTGAGTCCCATCATACCAAGGAGCACCTATGATTCAGGTCCGCCGTATCGGCCACGCGACGCTGACGACACCCAACCTCGATCGCGCCATCGAATATTACAACGAGGTGATCGGCCTCAATGTCGTGACCCGCGACAAGAACAGCGCCGTGCTCGCGACCAAGGTGGGGCTGGAAGCTATCGCGCTGCAGAAGGGCGAGGAAGCTGGCCTGGCGCGCCTTGCGTTTCAGGTCGCTCCCGGAACCGACCTCAACGATTGCATCAAGGCTCTATCCAAACATGGCGTGAACGCCGTCAAGCGCAGCGAGATCAGCCCCGGCGTACGCGAGTCCATCACCTTCAAGGACAACAAGGGCACGGACATCGATATCTACGCCGAATATGAATTCGCGCCCGACAACGGCAAGCCCTATGGGGTCATGCCGCTTAAGCTCGGCCATGTAGCCTACCGCTGCCTCGACATCATCCCCGTGATGAAGTTCTATCAGGAACTGCTTGGCTTCCGCCTGTCAGACATTCGCGGCGACTTCTTCTGCTTCCTGCGCTGCAATTCCGATCACCACTCCATCAATCTGGTGAATGATCCCAAGCCGCAGCTGCATCATATCGCCTTTGAAGTGAAGGACTGGCCGGAGATCCACCGCGCCTGCGACTATCTCGCCAAGAACAAGCTTCTGCTGGTCTGGGGTCCCGGCCGCCACATCATCGACCACAACATCGCCGCCTATCACCGCAACCACGATGGCGTACGCGTGGAGCTCTACACCGAGATGGACCAGATGAAGGACGAGGCGCTGGGCTATTTCGATCCGCGCCCCTGGCATCAGGAATTGCCGCTGCGCCCCAAGCAGCATGGCCCCGAGACCCTGCGTAACTATTGGGGCTTCGGCTCCGGTCGCGACGGAACGATGCCCGGCTATCCCTGATTGAGGCGCGAACTACCACCCGAACGCCGCGCACCACCCATGCGCGGCGTTTCGCGTTTGACCAGTGTTGCGAATATCCCTTCGGTCGTCGGCGCTGAGGGAACCAGCGCAGCCTTCTGACGCTTGATGCTTCGGCTGCACGGGAGCGGCCGGAGCAGCGCCAATGGCTTTTAACGATCTCTCCCCCGCCGCCGGGTTTCGCAGCGGCAAAGGCCACCGTGACGAGAACTTCCC
>CANBVC010000063.1 GCA_947372795.1 Beijerinckiaceae bacterium | reverse complement strand
GCACTCACCATTTTAAAGCCCCCGGAAGAGGCAGAAGAAATAGGTTACGCCTTTCTGGCGCCGGTCGATCGCTTCCTCGCTAATAACCGCTGGCTCGTCATCGGCGGCACACTTGCTGTGGTTCTGGCGGGCACGCCGCTGCTCACAAGCCTGCGCTTTGATTTCAACCCGATCAACCTGCGCAGCGACAAGGTGGAGTCCGTTGCAACCTTGCGTGAGATGATGAGCGCCCAAGACAGCAACAACAATAACGTCTCAACTCTGGCTCCCAACATTGAAGCCGCAAAGCCCTTGGCCGCGAAGCTTGCGGCTCTGCCACAGGTTCGCGGGGTGATGGATCTTGCGTCGTTCATACCGCAGGATCAGGACGCAAAGCTCGCCGTCATTCACCAGGCGGATACACTCAAGGGCATGCTGGCTCGTCCAGCCCAGCCTGCGCCTTCTGATGAACAAGTGGTTCAGACCCTGCAGAATGTCGCAGGACTTATCGAACAATCAGTGGCTAAGCAAAGCGGCGTTGGCGCGGATGCGCTCAAAAGCATAGGCGCCGCTTTCTCAAACCTCGCTCAGGCGCCTGCCGAGCGCAGGGTCGCCGCAACGGAAGCACTGATAGCGCCGCTTAAGGTCACCCTCAGCAATCTCAAGGACTCGCTGAACGCGCGCGCAGTGACGCTGGACGATATACCAACGGATTTGCGCGACCAGTGGATCGCAAAGGATGGCCGAGCACGCGTCGAAGTCAGCCCGGCGGGCGATGTAAACAATAATGACGTCATGCGCTCGTTCACAAAAGCGGTGCTGGCGGTGGCTCCGGATGCTGCGGGGGCGCCGATCGCCATTCAGGGCGCCGGCGATACGATCATCCGCGCCTTTATCGAAGCAGGCGCCTGGGCCTTGCTCTCAATCTCGATCCTGCTTTTGATCGTGCTGCGACGTGTTAGCGATGTGCTTTTGACTTTAGGCCCCCTTATGCTTGCAGGCCTTGTCACGCTTGAGATTTGCGTATTGATCGATATGCCGCTCAATTTCGCGAATATCATCGCGCTTCCTCTTTTGCTGGGGCTTGGCGTCGCTTTCAAGATTTATTTCGTTATGGCGTGGCGCGCGGGCGTAATGAACCTTCTGCAGTCCAGCCTCACGCGCGCCATCGTATTCAGCGCGCTGACGAGCGCCACGGCTTTCGGCAGTCTGTGGCTTTCAAGCCATCCCGGCACGTCGAGCATGGGCAAACTGCTTGCGCTCTCGCTTGTGTGCACGCTGGCGGCGGCGGTGCTGTTTCAACCCGCGCTCATGGGTCCGCCGCGCATCAAGGCGGGCGAGGAAGTGCAATGAGCTTGGCTTCAAGTCGCGACACATATGTTCGATCATGGAGTGGGGCCTCGCGCCCGCACTTGTCCCGGCGCCGTGGCGCGCCATAACGCTCAGCACGAAGCAGGATTCTGCTTTCCGGGAGGCGCCCGCAATGCACGAACGAATGACGCTCGATCAACCGACCTCCCGCACGCCCCTGCTCGACCTCGTCCCCTATCCTGCGAAACTTAGAACTCGCGCGCCATCTGAGCTTGTGCGCATCGCGCAGGAGCTACGGCAAGACGTCATCGAAACTGTCGCCGTAACGGGGGGGCATCTTGGCGCCAGCCTTGGCGTCATCGAACTGACGGTGGCCTTGCATTATGTTTTCGACACGCCCCAAGATCGATTGGTCTGGGATGTCGGCCATCAAGCCTATCCCCATAAGATTCTCACCGGGCGACGCGAAGACATGCTGACCCTACGTCAGGGCGGCGGTTTGTCAGGCTTTACCAAGCGGGCCGAGAGTGAATACGACCCATTTGGCGCCGCCCATTCCTCGACCTCCATCTCATCGGCGCTTGGTTTCGCTATCGCGCGCGATATGCTGGGCGAGCGTCGAAATATCATTGCGGTGATCGGCGATGGCGCCATGTCTGCGGGCATGGCCTATGAAGCGCTGAACAATGCAGGCGCGCTAGGCTCAAAGCTCATCATCGTTCTCAATGACAACCAGATGTCCATCGCCGAGCCCAGCGGCGCCATGGCGGATTATTTCAGCCGTCTCGCCGCGCGCGCTCCGCAAACGAAACAGGGCGAGGCCAGCGAAGGGGTTAACGAATGGGCGCATCGTTCTTGGTTCGAAGAATTGGGTTTCACTAGTCTAGGGCCAGTCGACGGCCATGATCTTGATAAGCTCGTGTCGACTTTGCAAAACGCGCGCGAAATTGACGGCCCTGTCTTCATTCACGCCCTCACGCAAAAGGGCAAGGGCTATGCGCCGGCACAGGTGGCGGCTGATCGCATGCATGGGGTCAGCGCCTATGACCCCGTGAGCGGCGCGCAGGTGAAGGCCAAGGCGAGCGCGCCTGCCTACACGCAAGTCTTCGCTGAGAGCCTTATCAGGGAGGCGTCGAAAGATGAGCGGATCATCGCCATCACAGCCGCCATGCCATCAGGCACTGGGCTTGATTTGTTCGGAGCAGCCTATCCCGCGCGCACATTCGATGTGGGAATCGCCGAGCAACATGCAGTGACTTTCGCAGCCGGGCTTGCGGCTGAGGGTATGAAGCCATTCTGCGCGATCTATTCGACCTTTCTGCAGCGCGCATTTGATCAGATCGTGCATGATGTGGCCTTGCAAAACCTCCCCGTGCGTTTCGCTATTGATCGCGCGGGTCTTGTGGGCGCGGACGGCCCCACTCATGCGGGCTCATTCGATATAGCTTATCTCGGTTGCCTGCCCAATATGACGGTCATGGCGCCAGGCGATGAGGCTGATCTGGCGCGCATGGTCGCCACCGCCGCCGCCTATGATGATGGGCCAATCGCCTTTCGTTTTCCGCGCGGCGAAGGAACTGGCGTTGCAATACCGCAGGTCGTGATGCCGCTCGCCATTGGCAAGGGTCGCATCATGCGAGAAGGTTCCAGGGTGGCGATCCTTTCCTTTGGGGCGCGCCTCGCTCAGGCGCTGCGCGCCGCCGATGAACTCGATGCACTGGGCTATTCCACCACGGTCGCGGATGCGCGTTTCGCCAAACCGCTCGATAGCGAACTCATCCTCGCGCTGGCGCGCGATCACGAATGTTTGCTCACCATTGAAGAAGGATCCATCGGGGGCTTCGGCAGCCAGGTGACGCAACTCCTTCTGGAGGAAGGTGTGCTCGGCGGCACTGCCATGAAGATGCGTTCGATGATCCTGCCTGATCTCTTTATTAACCATGACAAGCCCGAGCGCATGTACGCGGACGCAGGGCTCGATGCGCAAGGCATTGTGGCCAAGGTGCGCGACATGATTGAACCACGCGGGCGGCGTCTGCGGGTGTTGCGTGGTTGAGGCGCGCGTGAAGGCGGCGATGATCGCCCTCGCTTTATTGGCGCCAGCCGCAACGGGGCTCAATGCAGAGCCACAAACGCAGCGCTTCTCCTTCGCAATCATGCGCAATGGCATGCAGATCGGCCAGCATGACATATTTATTTCAACCGAGGGCGCGACCACCACTGTCGATTTTCGAACTGACATTCAGGTGAAGGTGATGTTCATCAACGCCTATAGTTTCAGCTATGTTGGGCGCGAGGTTTGGACGGACAGCAATTTCGAGAGCTTCCGCTCACAGACCAATGACAATGGAGCTATGCGAAGCGTGAACGCGGTCGCCAGCCCTGAGAAGGTCGCTATCACCGCAGATGGTGCGCGGATGGAAGCGCCGAAGAACGCCGTTCCCGCGAGCTTCTGGAATCTGGATTTCGTCAATCGCACCGATTTCTTTCACACGGAAACCGGCAAGCCACTCAAGATTAGCGTCACTGATTTAGGGAATGAACAAATCTCTACGCGCTTGGGGCCACGCCTTGCGCATCATTATCGGCTTAGAGGCGGACTAGATCGTGATCTGTGGTTTGACCAGAACGGCGCGCCGCTGCGCTATCAGCTCAAAGGCAGCGATAATTCCGTGATCACCTCGGAAGCCTTGCAATAGCGTTTTCTGCGGAGTCCGACGTCGCCGTGACCCGGACCTCAAAAGGCGCTCCCCACTTCGCCGATCGCTGACCTTCAGCAAACAACGCCTTCATATAATCTGGGTCGAACGAGCCCCGGCTTTCCAACTTGAAAGCCTCGGGAATATTCGCGACTTTAAGATCGATGCCACCGCCACGCGCCCATCCTGTCCATGTCGCTATGGCGCCGCGTTCGCCCGCCTTTAACGCGAGCGACAGGGAGCGTCCCAGAATTGGCAAAACCTTTCTTTGTGTCATGCCGAAATCCATATTCAGCTTGCCGTTCACAAGAATATAAAGCTCAGATATCGGGAGATCGCGAACGCCTTCAGGCGCCACATAAAATGGACTGGCGAGAGCGCCGTCCACATGCAGCTCCTGAAAGACCCCACCCTGCCCTTCCACATGAATCAGCGTGGGCTGAAACACCCCCGGAATACTGCTTGAGGCCAGCAGCACCTGTTTGAACAAAGCCAGCGCTTCGCCACTGGCGCGGCGGGCGATGGCGCCCATGTTCCAAACTATCGGACGGCCAGCATCAAGGTTCGTGGTCACGACAAAATATCGCCTTCCCCCGTCATGGGCGTCTGCGACATCGCGCAAGACCTTTGAAGTGATCGCCCTGTCGATGAGCCGACGCAGTGGCCAAGCGTCGACAAGGCTCTCATGAGTGCCTGCGGCTTCGAACACATCAGCCGAATTGATGGTCGTATAGGCCCCCTCAAGCATGGCGTCATAGGAGGCGCCCAGAAAAGCGTAAACGCCAATGAGGGCGCCTGTGCTAACGCCTGTGACGGCGGCGAATTCCGGCCGCCCCTTGCCGGACCAGCCTGTCAGCACTCCCGCCCCGAAGGCGCCGTCCTCTCCACCTGCGGACAATGCGAGCCAGGGTCCGCGCCGCTCGGGCAAGGCGCGGCGGAAGTCCTCAAGCGAATCGGCGAAGAAACGCGCGTCGGGGAAGGCCGGAATGATGGCTGCGGCCTGATCCTGCGCGGTGAAAATCTTGCGCTCCGGAGCTTGCGTTGGTTTGGTGGTCTGAGCGAAAGCCGTCTGGCCCAAAAGGCTCGCGCCAATCGCAAGCGATAATGCTGTCATCGACGCCCTAGGCAAATAAAACATGCGCATCCGCAAAGCCTTTCGCGAGGTCTCCGCAGATAAGCCTCGACGATAGCAATTAGTTCGGAGAGATCGCGCTGGGCGGACAGACAAAAAGCTGTAGAGGCGGACGCACGAGGGCCGCAAACGAAACAAAAAGTTCTTAAGAAAGAAATGGTCGGAGTGGCGGGATTCGAACCCACGACCCCTTGTCCCCCAGACAAGTGCGCTAACCGGGCTGCGCTACACTCCGACTGCGCGTCTTATAGAGAAGGCGTCCGCCGCGTGCAACCAGTGAAACCGATCTGCGATACTTTTCCTCACCGATGATGCAGATCATGACAAAAGAAAATGTATCAATGAGCGTGGGCGACGCGCAGGATTCGTTGCGCATCCTCAATGTCACCAAGCGCTGCACGCAGAGCGGCGCTCATGTCTGCGAAGAGTTCGGCGGCCTCATGAGCGTCGTCTTCGCTATGGGCGCTGCGGGCGTCCGCTTGCGCCACTCCTTCGGCCGAGGCGACGGCGCCCTGCGGCAATGCCATGACGGCGCGTACGCCGCGCTCCTTCAGCAGGCGCTGGACGCCGCGGATCGTATAGCCCTCACCATAGAGAAGGGTTCGGATCGTACGAAGAAGGTCCATATCTTCGGGGCGATAGTAACGACGTCCTCCACCCCGCTTCATGGGACGAATCTGGGAAAACCTCGTCTCCCAAAAGCGCAGGACATGCTGGGGAACATCGAGCTCCTCGGCGGCTTCGCTGATTGTGCGGAAGGCGTCGACGCTCTTTTCCATGCAGGTCCCCGGCTCAGTCGTCTAGAGGCGCACCGTTGATTCGCGCCTTCAAAAGGTTAGACGGCTTGAATACCATAACGCGGCGCGGCGTGATCGGCACTTCAACCCCAGTCTTCGGGTTTCGGCCGATTCGCTCCCCCTTGGAGCGAACGACAAAGGACCCGAAGGACGAGAGTTTCACGGTTTCGCCACGAGCGATCGTGTCCGAAATCTCATGCAGGAAAGCCTCCACGAGATGAGCGGATTCGGCGCGTGAGAGCCCCACGCGCTGATAAACAGCTTCAGAAAGATCAGCTCGGGTGACTGTGCGCGAAACACGGGCTGCAGGATCAGATTTTGTCATGGCTCGTTCAACCTCAGAACCAGAATACACCCGTTGAATCTAGAAGGAAATTTGATTTCGCCTCTCAACTCGAACTTTATTAGACTAAACAAGGCCGGACATAAGCGCAACAATAAAAATCACCATCGAATCAGCGCTGACCCCCAAGTGAACCCGCCACCCATGGCTTCGATCATCACCAGATCGCCCTGCTTGATTCGGCCATCGGCGCAGGCTGCGGCCAGCGCCAATGGAATTGACGCTGCGGATGTATTTCCGTGCTGGCTTACCGTCTTCACGATCTTTTCGGGCGCAATGCCGAGTTTTTCGGCCGAAGCGTCAATGATACGCTCGTTCGCCTGATGCGGAACGAACCAGTCGAGATCGTCAGCCGTGTATCCTGTGACCGCAAAAGCGTCGATCATGACATCTGTCACCATACCCACAGCGTGACGGAACACTTCCTTGCCCGCCATGCGCAGATGGCCTGTCATGCCGGTCGTTGAGGGGCCGCCGTCGACATAGAGCTTTTCGCGATGCCGCCCGTCCGAGCGCAGATGGCTCGTCAGCACGCCGCGGTCGGCGACGGAGCCCTCCCCTTCCTGAGCCTCCAGAACGATAGCGCCCGCG
Organism: Beijerinckiaceae bacterium; assembly: GCA_947372795.1. Lineage (GTDB taxonomy): Bacteria > Pseudomonadota > Alphaproteobacteria > Rhizobiales > Beijerinckiaceae > Terripilifer. The sequence goes on along the minus strand of CANBVC010000063.1, from coordinate 6,877 downwards.
CCATCGCCAAAGAGCACGCAGGTCGTCCGGTCGTTCCAGTCAAGAAGGCGCGAGAAGGTTTCGGCGCCGATGACCAGCGCACGCTTGTGTGATCCAGAAAGCAGGAATTTGTCGGCTGTCGCAACAGCGAAAACGAACCCGGAGCAGACGGCCTGCAAATCAAAAGCAACGCCGCGCGTGATGCCCAAGGCGGCTTGCACCTGAGTGGCGGTGGACGGAAATGTGTAATCCGGCGTCGCCGTACCAACAATGATCAGGTCGATGTCTTCGGCGCCAAGGCCCGCAGCGTCGAGCGCGCGTTGGGCGGCTTTGGTGGCGAGCATGGAGGTCGTCTCACCTTCCGCCGCCAGATGACGCGAGCGGATGCCAGTGCGCTTCACGATCCACTCGTCTGTCGTGTCGACCATCTTTTCGAGATCGGCGTTGGTGACGCGGCGCTCTGGCAGGTAGGATCCCACGCCCACAACGACGGAACGCAATTTGCTGGTCGATTGGGTCACGATCTCAATCCGTTTCAGGCTCGTGCTGGGCCGCAGTCGAGGCCACGAGCAAAGTTCTGCTGTCCTGCCAGGCGGCGAGCGATTCACGGATGCGCGAAAGCAGGTCCTGCCGCACCATCTTGTAGCCGATGTCGATCGCGCCTGCGAAGCCGATCTCATCCGTGCCGCCGTGGCTCTTGATGACGATCCCCTCCAGCCCAAGGAATACGCCGCCATTGGAGCGACGCGGGTCCATCTTGGCCTTCAGTGCGTCGAAGGCGCTTTTGGCGAAAAGATAACCGATTCGCGCCATAAAGCTCGCCTGAATCGCTTCTCGCAGCACGGTCGCCAACTGGCGCGCCGTGCCTTCGGCAGTCTTGAGGGCGATGTTGCCGGTGAAGCCCTCGGTCACAACAACGTCGACCGTACCACGGCCAATATCGTCGCCCTCGACGAAGCCATGGTAGGTCAGGCTCGGCAGATCAGCCTCGCGCAGCATGCGCCCGGCGGCCTTCACCTCTTCGATGCCCTTGATCTCCTCGACGCCCACATTGAGCAGTCCAACAGTCGGGCGCGGGAGGCCGAAAACGATGCTCGCCATCGCGGCGCCCATGACCGAGAGGTCGACGTAATGCTGAGCGTCCCCGCCGATGCTGGCGCCAACGTCGAGGACGATCGCGCCGCCGCGCAAGGTCGGCCAAATGCCCGCGATGGCGGGACGGTCGATCTGCGCCATGGTTCGCAGGCAAAATTTCGCCATAGCCATGAGCGCGCCGGTATTGCCGGCGGAAACCGCGACATCCGCCTCTCCCTTCTTCACAGCCTCGAGCGTCAGCCACATGGAGGAGTTGCGGCGGCCATGACGCAGAGCCTGACTGGGCTTGTCACCCATCTTCACCCAGACATCCGTATGAACGAAAGTCGTGACGGCCTTGAGGGCGGGATACTGGTCGAGAAGCGGGCGAACAACGGCTTCGTCGCCATACATCAGGAACCGGATATCCGAGCGCTGGGTCAGCGCATGGGCTGCGCCGGGGATGACCACGGAGGGACCGTGGTCGCCGCCCATGGCGTCAAGGGCTATCCGGACCTGGGGTTTCATAACCGTGGTGACTCCTGCCCAACGTAAAGGCCGCAAGCGTCGGGGTGGCGGACAATAACCGTTAACGCTGCGAACGCAATGCCGCGATAAGGCTAGGTTTCTTCCCGCCCCTGTTTCAGTTTAGCAAGGGCCGCAAAAGGCGAAGCCTCAACAATATCTTCGGATTCCTCCGTTTCAGGAACGAATTCCACCCCCCCCTTGCGCGGATAGGGGTCGAGCGCCAGGGCCACCTCCTCGCAAGCAAGCTCGCCAAGATCGATCTGGCCATTGAAGATGGCCGCCGGAGGATCGGGAATGTTTTCCGCCTCAGGATCCTCTTCATTACGCCGGGCATAGGCCGCCTCGGCCTGCTCGACTTCCGCCAATGACGCGAAAATCATGTCGACCGGCTGGGTGAACTCGTGCTCAAAAGGCTCCAGGCTGACGACGCAGACCTGTGTGACCCGGCCCTTTACAGAGCCCACGACCCGAAAGCGGTCGCGTCCAGCAGCCGTCACTTCGAATGATCCGCCCAGCGCCGCAATGGCGGGAATGTCATTGAGCCGCGCCAGCTCAGCGCATTCGGCCTCCGTCGCCGTAATCGTCACCCGAAGGGGCTTGCTCTCCGCCTGAGCCACTTCAACCATGCGCGAGAAAGGACCGCGCGGCGCATTCGTGGCTCCAGCCACATGCACCCCTTCGCGCTGCTGCGATTTGCCCGCAGGCCTGGTGGACGGTTTGCCCGGCGTCTTGGACGCGGACCGTGATGAGAAGGAGCCGGGACGACGTATTTTCATGCCATTCTCCTACTCGATCGCCTCGGGCTTGGGAAATGAAGCTGAACCCGAAAGGAACGCCTCAAGCGAAACCTCGCCCAAAGCCGCCTCACAAGCGAAGGCGTAACGGGCGAGCCGCGCCGCGCGGGCCGCGCCTTCGACGTCCTCGATCCCATAGACATTGCGCGCTAGAGCCGTGGTGAGCTGGTCGATGGACTGAGCCGACAGGGCCCCATCATAGGCGTTGCGACGGCCCAGAAAAGCGCTGGCGAACTTCTTGAGGCGCTTGGGCACCGCGAGATCGCCTACGCCCAACTCCCTCATGGCCGCGTCGAGCTCGCTGAAAACCCGGTCGGTAAGTTCCTGCGACAGTTCGGACGCGGGCGCTGGCAGCGCCGCAAGGCGGCGCACCACGAGCGTGGCGCACAGAGCGAGCAGCTCGAACCTGCCCTCGAATGTGTCATCCACTCCATAATCGACATAAAGCGAAGGTTGGCGCACAGCCGCCACGATATCGCCGTGAAGCCGTTGGATGACACGTTCGTTGCCCGACCGTCGGAACATGCCGAAAATCATTGTTCTGCCTCCGGGGCGACGCGGCCTGGTTGCCGTAACGCTCTCGCCCTTGCAAATCCATGCCACGGGGGTTAGGCATCGAATGAGCGGGTTGCAAGCAAAATCCTGCCGAGGCAGGGCCTTTCACGTCACCTTTGAAGCAAGGGACCTTGTCCCGGGGGCTGAGTTCATCATGCGGAAGTCCAGAACCGGCATCGCGAAAATTCGCCGAAACAGTGTCGCGAAACTGGCGTTCGCCGCCATGCTGTCGCTGTCTCTTGCCGGATGCCTTGGTTATGACGGCGAACTGCAGCATGGCTATGTCGCGGATGAGCGTCTGCAGGCGCAAGTGAAGACCGGCTCCTCAGCGGAGCAGGTTCTGGTTGTGCTGGGCACGCCCTCGACCACCTCCACTGTTGGTGGCTCGGCCTGGTACTACATTTCGCAGAAAACTACCCAGACGCTCGCCTTCCAGCGGCCTGATATTGTCGAACAACGCATTTTCGCGGTCTATTTCGACAAGAACAAAAAGGTGGAGCGGATCGCCAACTACGGTCTGCAGGACGGCCAGGTCTTCGACTTCGTCTCCCGCACCACCCCCACGGCGGGCGCTGAATCGTCCTTCCTCGCCAATGCGATGAAGAACCTTCTGCGGTTCTGATGGCCTTGAACGTCGTCTCGATTTTGAAAAGCGCCCTCGCTGGGGCGCTTTTTTCGTTGAGGCCTGAGCCAGCTCGGGCGTTTGGATGAAGCGACTGACCAACTAGCTGAATTGGCGCGGTTTTTCTTTGAGCGATGATCGAGAGCCGCGGGGACAGGCGTTCTGTCTCCTGCTTCGTTCAAGGAGTCCCCTATGATCGCCAGACTGACCCTCGCCGCCACTGTCGGCGGATTGGCCCTGCTTGCGGCTGCACCAGCCTTTGCAGCAAATAGCCCAAACCGCAATCAAGTGGTCTCGATGTGCGTGCAAAAAGCGCAGAAGCAGGCGCCGATGAGGGGCGACGATACCTCCGTCCAACAAAGACGAATGGCGCTCTATAGCTCCTGCATGCGGTCGCAGGGGATGCGGCCCTGATCGAGCCCAGCCGGGTATTTGAGACCGGGAAGAGGCGGGGTTGCTCCGCCCTTCCCCTTTCTATTTTGCGAAGGCTGCGACCGCGTCGACCACCTTCTGGTCGATGCCGCGGAACCCATGATGACCCTGAGCCTCGCAGGGATCGCCCGTCTCCTCGCCACCCTCAAGCCACACCACTCGCGCCTTGCCGCCCGCCCAAGCGATGAAGGGCGCGACGCCAGCGGGAGACGTCAGCCAGCAATGGTCCTGCCGGTGATGCACCACAAGCGTAGGTAGCAGCAGGCGCGGGCTCTCCAGAAGGGAAATGACGCTGTTTTCCGACCTTCGACGGACATTTCCGGGCGGCTCGCCTGTGGAGGCATCGCTCAGGAAACCGGACGTCAGAACCATTTTGTCAGGCCGAGCCCCTGCGGCGACGCCTTCGGCTGCTCGTTGTGTGCCGCGCGACGTGCCGGCGACCGTCACGGGACGTTTAATGGTCCTCATATAGTCGACGAGAGCGGCGAGGTCATAGCCAAGGTCGGGCGTCAGAACCGCGAAACCCTTGCGGGCATAGGCCATGCGGGTTCGCACCAGCTGGTTGCCCTGCCGCTTGATCACGCCGTCATCCTCAACCCCGATCCGACCATCTCCCCCGGCCAGAAGAATGATGGCGCCGATGGGTTTGGCTGGCTTGATGAGCACCGCCCGAACGCCACCGACCAAAACCGTGGTCACGGATGGTTCAACCTCGGCGCGCAGGGGCGCGCAGGTGGAGGCGAGCAGGATAACTGCCAGGCAGTGGCGGAAGGCAAGACGCATTGCTAGATGACCCTTCGGAAGATCAATGCAGTTAAGCTAACTGAATCAGGTTGATATCATCCATTCCACCACCGGTCATCGAATACGAAAAAGGGCGGAGTTTCCCCCGCCCTTTCGGTTTCAAGTCTGTGGCCAGCGCTTAGTGCGCGAGCACCGCGAGCAGCAGCAAGGCCACGATATTGGTGATCTTGATCGCCGGGTTCACAGCGGGTCCCGCCGTGTCCTTGTAGGGGTCGCCGACGGTGTCGCCGGTGACGGAAGCCTTGTGGGCCTCGCTGCCCTTGAGATGCTTCACGCCGTCCTTATCGATGAAGCCGTCTTCGAAGCTCTTCTTCGCATTGTCCCAGGCGCCGCCGCCCGAGGTCATTGAGATCGCAACGAAGAGGCCGTTGACGATCACGCCGAGCAGCGAGGCCCCCAGCGCCGCGAAGGCCGAAGCCTTGGAACCCGAGATGAACAGCACGCCGAAATAGGCGACGAGCGGCGCAAGCACGGGCAGCATAGAGGGGATGATCATTTCACGAATGGCGGCGCGGGTGAGCATGTCCACCGCACGGCCATAGTCGGGCCGCTCCGTGCCATTCATGATGCCGGGCTTCTCCTTGAACTGACGACGCACTTCCTCCACGACAGAGCCCGCAGCCCGGCCCACCGCCGTCATGGCGATGCCGCCGAAGAGGTAGGGGATGAGACCGCCGAAGATCAGGCCCGCAACCACATAGGGATTGGCGAGGTCGAAGGAGACCTTGCCGACATCCTTAAAGTAGGGACGCCCCGCATCCACGAAGGCCTGCAGATCATTCGTATAGGCCGCGAAGAGAACCAGAGCGCCAAGACCGGCGGAGCCGATCGCATAGCCCTTGGTGACGGCCTTCGTCGTGTTGCCGACCGCATCGAGCGCGTCGGTCGAATGCCGCACTTCCTTCGGCAGGCCTGCCATTTCCGCGATGCCGCCTGCGTTGTCCGTCACCGGACCGAAGGCGTCGAGCGCGACGATGATGCCGGCCAGACCCAGCATGGTCGTCACCGCGATGGCGGTTCCATAGAGGCCGGCCAGTTGGTAGGTCGCAAGGATGCCACCTACGATGACCATGGCGGGAAGAGCTGTCGACTCCAGCGAGATCGCTAGGCCCTGAATCACGTTGGTGCCGTGACCGGTGACCGAAGCCTGCGCGATGGAGACCACAGGACGCTTGCCCGTGGCGGTGTAGTATTCAGTGATGACCACCAGGCAGCCGGTCACCACGAGGCCGACGAGGCCGCAGATGAACAGGTTCGAGCCTGTGATCGCCATACCGGCCACAGTGCCGAACTGGCCCCAGCCGATGATGTAATGGGTGGCGACCGCAAGACCGCCGATCGACAGAACGCCAGCGGCGATCAACCCCTTATAGAGCGCGCCCATGATCGAGTTATCGGCGCCCAGCTTCACGAAGTAGGTGCCGGCGATCGAGGTCACGATGCAGGCGGCGCAGATGGCCATGGGGTAGATCATGGAGCTAAGAAGCAGAGCCGGATCTTTGACGAAGAAGATCGCGCCGAGCACCATGGTGGCGACCACGGTCACCACATAGGTCTCGAAGAGGTCAGCCGCCATGCCGGCGCAGTCGCCCACGTTGTCGCCAACGTTGTCGGCGATGGTGGCGGGATTGCGCGGATCATCTTCGGGAATGCCAGCCTCGACCTTGCCGACGAGGTCGGCGCCAACGTCAGCGCCCTTGGTGAAGATGCCGCCGCCCAGTCGCGCGAAGATCGAGATGAGCGACGCGCCGAAGCCCAGAGCCACAAGCGAGTCAATCACAGTGCGGTCGGAGGCTGCGAGGCCGAGGTGCATGGTCAGGTAAGCGAAGTAAACCGCCACGCCTAGCAAAGCCAGACCCGCCACGAGCATGCCCGTGACCGCGCCTGCCTTAAAGGAAATGTCGAGGCCTTCCGCCAGCGAGTTGCTCGCCGCTTGCGCCGTGCGCACGTTGGCGCGCACCGAGACGTTCATGCCGATGAAGCCCGCCGAACCGGAAAGAACCGCGCCGATCACGAAGCCGCCAGCCACAAGGCCGCCAAGCAGCCACCAGAGCAGAGCGAAAATGACCACGCCCACATAAGCGATGGC
>CANBVC010000062.1 GCA_947372795.1 Beijerinckiaceae bacterium | reverse complement strand
CAGCTCACAGGGTCAGCGGGCCTCTCAGGCCTTTCGGTGGCGCTGATCGGCCTCAGCCGCTTCGCCGTCTCCTATCCCGTCGGTCGGATCACCGACGCCTATGGCCGCCTGCCCGGCATCACCTTCGGTCTTGCGCTCGCCTTGGTGGGCGCCCTGACGGTGGGATATTCGCTGATCGCCACCAGCCTCGCAATGTTCGTGGCGGGCATGCTGGTTTTCGGCATGGGCATGAACGCCTCGCAGCAGATGCGGGTGGCGGCCACTGATATGTTCCCTGCGCAGATGAGGGCCACGGCGCTCGGTTATGTGGCCATGGGCTCGCTGCTTGGCCTGTGCCTGATGCCGCTGATGATCACCATATCAGACGCCAAGGCGGCGTCGCTGGGCGTCGACCCGCTGGCCCTGCCCTGGTTCATGGTTCCGGCGCTCATCATCGGCGGCATGATCATCGTCCGCAATGTGAGGCCGGACCCCAAACATATCGGCATGAATCTGGGGCATTATTATCCGGGCTATGAGGCGCCGACGAGGTCGACTGGCGCAACGGCATCCTTCAGTGCATGGTCGCTGCTGAAAAAGCCCCGCATCCTCATCGCCATAGTCTGCAACTGCGCCGGACAGGGCAATATGTCCATCGTCATGGTGCTGACTTCGCTGGTCCTGTCGCACCATGGCTACACGCTGACCGAGATCAGCTATTCCCACGCCTTCCATTCTGCGGGCATGTTCGCCTTCACCATCCCGCTCGGCAAGCTCGCCGACCGCTACGGTCGCGGCTTCATAATGTATCCGGGCGTCGGCGTTTCGGTCATTGGCGCGGGTCTGGTGGCCTTCGTACCGACCTACGCGATGGTGACGCTGGGAACCTTCCTTGTGGGCCTAGGCTGGGCGGGCGCCAATGTGGCCTCCACCGCGCTGCTGGCGGACGAAACCACCACCGACGAGCGCGGCCGCGCCATCGGCCTCAACGATAGTTTTGGCGGCAGCATGACGGTCATCACGGCCGTCATCACCGGCCCCTTGATCGAATTCTACGGCCTGCCCTCGACAGGCCTCGCCGCGATCATCCTAGCCTGCGCGCCTTTCTTCCTGCTGGCGTGGTTCATGTTCCGCAATGGCGGCAGAATGCCCTGACGGGCCTCAACGCAGCGACCAGACGCCGCCGAGGCTTTCCGTCAGACCCTTGCAGGCGTTCATCAAGGCCGCCGTGGCCTGCGCGTCGCCCGCGCGGGGAATGGCCTCGCTGGCGATGGAGGTGAGCACCAGCGCCAGCCTGCCCTGAAGATCGAAGACCGGGGCCGCGAGCGCCCGCAGGCCCGGAATGAGATTGCCATCGATGAGCGCGCAACCTTCCTGCGCCACCTGCGCCCTCAGCGCCTCCACCTCGGCGGGTTCTGCCCGGACGGCGCCTTCCAGCTGCGCAAGGCGCGCGTCCATAACGGGCCGGTCGCCAAAGGTGAGGAAGACGCGCCCAGTGGCCGAGTGAACCAGCGGCAGCACCGAGCCAATCGCCAATGACGTGATGACCGGCGGCGTGCCCGCAAACCAGCGCACCAAGGTGGGGCCAGCATCGCCCAGCACCGCCACAAGGCAGGTGCGGCCGGTCTCGCGCACGAAAGCTGGCACGCCCTCGTCCACGGCCCTGAAAACATCAAGCCGCGCCAGCCCTGCGAGCCCCAGCCGGATGGCGCCGGCGTCAAGATCGTATAGGCCCGAACGCCCCTCCTGCCGCACCATGCCCGCCGCAATGAGGCTGGCGAGGTAGCGGTGGGCCTGGCTGGCCGACAGTCCCGCCGCCTCGCCGATGGCGCTGAGCGTGGCGGCGCCCCGCTGGGCCGCGACCGCCATCAGCACCCGCAAGCCGATCTCGACCGACTGGATGCCCCGGCGTTTCGTGTCGTTCTCGGGAATATGCGCTTGCCTCATAGCGTCATCCTAGCCGCCTCATTTCCATCGGCCAAGGGCTTTGCCTATTTGGCAACACGTTTGACATGGCGCAAACGGGTGCTAAATTATCGGGGATTATGGGCAGGCAAAGGCCGCCGCGCTGAGGGAGGACGACTATGGATTTCGGCTATTTCACGCTGAGCGACAACGCTTACGTCAACAACACGCGCACGCCGAACCAGTTCGTCTGCGACATCCTCGACGAAGCCCTCTACGCCGACAAGCTCCGCTTCAATTCCGCTTGGATTGGCGAGCATCATTTCAGCACGCTTGGCGTGAACTCCTCCCCCGAGCTGCTGCTGGCCTATGTGGCCGCGCGCACAGAGCATATCCGCCTCGCCCCCGCCGTGACCGTGCTGCCCATGCACCATCCCATTCGCGTCGCCGAACAATGGGCGACGCTGGATCTCATCAGCGGCGGGCGCGTCGATTTCGCGGCGGGCCGTGGTTATGACGAGCGCGAATATATTCCCTTCGGCGCCGACTTCAAAAACAACCAGCCGATTTTCGAAGAGGGGATGGAGATCCTGCGTCGCCTTTGGGACGCGCATGGCACGCCCATTTCGCACAAGGGCAAGTACTATCAGTTCGAAGACATCGCGATCACGCCGAGCCCCGTGCAGAAGGAGCTTTCGGCCTATGTCGCGTCTTTCTCGGCGCCCTCGATCGAACTGGCGGGCCGGCTTGGCTGCGGCCTCATCGTAGCGCCCTTCGCCGCCGCCATGACCTTTGGCGGATTGAAGCAGGTGCATGATCTCTATCAAGAAAGCTGCTCGCGCCACGGCAAGACGCCCAAGCGCCTCATGTGCAGCTACTTCCTGCATTTCGCCGATAACGCCGAACAGGAAGCCGCCGCCCGCGCCCGCCAGATCCGCTATTACATGGATTGCGTGCTCGACGCCTTCCCCAGCGATCCCGTCACCACGCCCAAAAGCTATCTCTACTTCCTCGACATGATCGAGCGCCTGAAGAACCTGAAGCCCGAGCATCTGAATTCAAACTCGGTGCTGATCGGCAATGCGGCGAACATGATCGAGACGTTGAAGAAGGTCGAGGCGGCTGGCTACGACGAGGTCATCCTCTATTTCAACGTGGGCCTGAAGGATCACCAGCAGGTCAAGGACGAGATGGACCGCTTCATGGAAGAAGTGGCGCCGCATTTTCAGGGCCGGCATTTGAAGCTGGCTATGGCTGCTGAGTAGTTTCGCGCAACGCTTGCAGCTCCCCTCCCCCTTGTGGGGAGGGATACGGGGTGGGGGTCGTGAGGCCTTTGATCGTGAGCGGCTTGGTTTAGAACGCTAACGATCAGCATGCGCAGACCCCCCCCCGTCCGCTTTGCGGCCGACCCTCCCCACAAGGGGGAGGGTAAACTAAGGCGCCGTCCGCAACTTGGGATCAATCCCCATCGCTTCAGCAAAATCGGCCCAGACCTCATCAGGCTGGCCATAGCACCAGGGCTGACCGCGCATGCGCTTGCTCATCAGTCGATCCTTGGGCCAATCCTCAATCGCAAGACCCTCCACGAACTGGGCGCGGTCGGCCAGTGGCAGCTCAATGCAAGCCGCCGCCGCCTCATCTCGCACCACGCCCTTGGGATCCTCGCCCCGGCGCACCTTTTCGATCTCCTCGAAATAACGCTTGCGCATCATCACGATGCCACGGTCGCTGGCGGCCAGATATTCCTTGCTGCGGTCGGCGATGCGCCCCTGCCCCACCCAGGCCAGAATATCCTGATTGAGGACGTGGCTGGTGATCCATTCGCCATTGGCGTCGACGGTGGGGCTCTTCCAAGTGGGCACGCGAGCCTGCACATAGGGTTCGCGCCCCTTTGGCACCCGCGCGAAAAACCACGAGATGTTCAGCGTGTTCTCATCATCGACAGGTATGCGCCATTCGAAATGCTGGCCGAGGTAAAACCCCAGCGGCCAGAGCGCCACGCGCCCCACGGTCCAGAAGGGACTGCCCTCGGGCTGGCCTTCGCGCACGCGCTTGTAGAGAAACCCGTGTTCGAATTCCTCGAAGGCGAGCTTGAGATGTTTCGCCGAAAGCTCCGCGCTACCCTTGAGCCGCTCGCTCCAGTTGTCATGCATCCATTCGAAATGCACGGGATCGCATGAGTTTTCCTGACACTGCATCCAGTTGCAGGCGATGTCGGAGGTTACGACCTCGCGCCAGCCATTGGCCCAGGTGAAGGGCTCATAAACGGGCAAAGGCGGTGCGGGCAGCGGCCCCATGTAAGCGAAGAGCAGGCCCGCGCATTCGCGCACCGGATAGGCCTTCATCGAAACGCCGGCCTTCAGATTGGATGAGGGCTCGGCGATGTCGTCATAGGGCATTTCGATACAGGCGCCCGCCTCGTCGAAAAGCCAGCCGTGATAGTTGCAGCGCAGCCCGCAGTCCTCGACCATGCCGTAGGAAAGATCGGCGCGGCGATGGGGACAATGGCGGTCGATGAGACCGTAGCGGCCGCCCTTGTCCTTGTAGAGAACGAGATCCTCGCAAAGCAGACGCACGGCCTTTGTGGGTCGCGCGTCAAGCTCGCTTGCCCCTGCTATGGGCATCCAGTAACGCCGCAGCAATTCGCCCATCGGCGTGCCCGGCCCGACCTGCGTCAAGGTGCGGTTGCGCTCCGCGCTCAACATGTTTCGCTCCCGTATTTTTCTTACACCAGCGCCGGATAAGATCCGCCGTCGAGGTGGATGTTCATGCCCGACATGAAGCCCGCATGGGCGCTGCAAATGAAAGCGCAGGTGGCGCCGAACTCGTGCGGCTCGCCAAGGCGCTTAGCCGCGATGCTCTCGACCTGCCGACGGCGCGCCTCTTCATAGGTGACGCCTGCGCGCTTGACGACTTCATTGGCCATCTGATGCTGGCGCGCGGTGTCGATGCGCTCGGGCAGAAGGTTGTTGATCGTGACATTGTGGCGCGCCACCTCAAAGGAAAGCCCCTTCATGGCCGCCGTAAGCCCCGCACGCGCGCCAGAAGACAGCGTCATGTGCGGACGTGGCGTCGTGACCATGGCGGAGGTGATGTTGATGATGCGCCCAAAGCGCCTCTCGATCATGGAAGGCAGCACCGCGCGCACCAGCATCATGGGCGCGACCATATTGGCCTCAAGCGCGTCCATCCAGCGATCCTCGTCATTGGTGAGGAAATCGCGCGGATCGGGGCCGGCGTTGTTGTTGACGAGGATGTCGGGATCAGGACAGGCCGCCAGCAGCGCCGCGCGCCCGGCCTTGGTGGTGACGTCGGCGACGACTGCGCGCACCTTGCCACCGGTCGAATCGCGAAGCTCACGCAGGGCCTCCTCAAGGCGCACAGGATCGCGCCCGTTGATGACGACCTCGACGCCCTCTTTCAGCAAAGCCTCGGCGCAGGCGCGCCCCAGACCCCGGCTCGACGCGCAAACAATGGCCGACCGGCCAGCGATCCCCAGATCCACATTTTCCTCCCAAATTAGCGAAACCGGCTTCAAACTACCCCGAAACACCGCCTACGTCTCGCCTCGTCCGCACAACCGCGCGCAAAGGACGCGCCTTGCAGGGGAAAGAATGACGGAGAGGCTGGACAAGCCCGACAAGCGTCCCTATAACGCCCCCAATCCGCTTGCGGCTCAGCCGCGCCGGACGCCCAGGTAGCTCAGTTGGTAGAGCATGCGACTGAAAATCGCAGTGTCGCTGGTTCGATTCCAGCCCTGGGCACCATTTGTCCCAAACATGATTGCAATGTCGCCGCCCCCCGGATGTGAGCCCTCACAACGCGGCACGTAACTCAGCGAGCGTGACCATCAGCGTCCTCGGCTCCAATGCAGATGCTTCCATCCCAAGCGCACCGTAAAACGCGGCGGCTTCATCGGAAATGGCGTGGACTAACAGCCCGCGAATGCCGATAGCATCAGCAGCAGACAAGACGCGCAAAGCAGCATCGCGAAACAGCGCGCGTCCGAGCCCCTTTCCCTGAAACGCGCTGTCGATCGCGAGGCGTCCCAGAATGGCCATCGGAACGGGGTCGGGCATGTTGCGCTTGAGTTTTCCCGTGGCCGCGGCGCAGGCCATCGCGCCCGAAGCAAGGGCATAGTAGGCGACGATGGGATCGCCTTCGCTCACCACATAGGTTCGCGAGGCGCCAGCCTTTTGGTTGGGGAGCGCACGCCGTTTCAGCCAATCATCAAGGCTGGCATGGCCACAGGAAAACAGCGCCGTATCATGCTCGTCGAGCAATGGCGTGGGCGCAGACAGGCTCACTCCCAAGGGGCCTTGGTCTGCATCGTCTTCTTCAGGCGATCATTGCCCTTGGGGGGCGCATCCAGCCTGGTGAGGAAATCTTGGTAAGCCTCAGCGCTCACTTGCACGAGCGTACGGTCAAGCAACGCCTCCTCTGCCGCGCGGCGGGCGGCTTCGAGGATGAAGTCCGTGCGCGTCTTGCCCTGCGCCTTCGCTGCCCAATCGAACAGGCTCCGATCCTCGGGCTTGATGCGCATGTTCAGCGTGTCGCGAACGGTTGCGGGCATGAAACGTCTCCTAGGACGCCTTTATATCGCATCGCAATGACATTGTCATTACAAATGGCGGAAAGGAGCCCCTCAGAGCCCCCGCCCCACCCTCACTCAAACGTCAGATTGGCCTTCTTCACCACGTCCACATAGGACAGGATGTCGCTGTCGATGATCTTGCGGAACTCGGCAGCGGAGATGCGGCCGGGGTTCACGGCCATGGCGCGCAGTTTGGCGCTTACTTCGGCATCGCTGATGGCTGCCTGAAGGGCGCCTTCCAGCTTCTTCACGATCGCAGGCGGCGTGCCGGCGGGCGCGAAGACGCCAGCCCAGATCTTCACATTGACGTCTGGGAAGCCCGCCTCCGCCATGCTGGGCGTGTCAGGCAGCTCGGGGGAGCGCTCGGCCCCGGTCACCGCCAGAGCGCGCATGCGCTTGTCCTTGATCTGCGGGATGGCGGGCGGGCCATCTGTGAACGTAAAGGTGCAGACCTCCTGCATCACGCACTGAACCATCTCCGCGCTGCTCTTCACCGGAACGCCAGTGGCGGGCATGCCGGAGCTTAGCTTCAGGATTTCCGCCGGGATCTGGAAGGCGGGCGAGGTGTGAGCGAAGTTGGACTTCTCGGGGTGAGCTTTGCCATAGGCCACCAGATCGGCGACCGTCTTGACCGGCGATTCCACGGGCGCCGTCAGGATGAGCGGAAAGCTGGCGATCATCGCCAGCGGAACGAAATTCTTGGTGGGGTGATAGGGGAGCGTGGGATAAATGGCCGAGGCGATCGACATCACCCCGCTCGCTCCGACGAAAAGCGTGTAGCCGTCGGCTGGCTGGCGCATCACGAATTCAGCCGCCACCCGGCCGCCAGCCGCAGGCCGGTTTTCGATATAGAGCTGCTGGCCAAGAATATCCGAGGCCTTGGCGCCGACGACGCGGGCGAAGATGTCGTTACCGCCACCAGCAGCGAAAGGCACGACCAGCCGGATGGGCTTGTCGGGATAATTCGCCGCCGGATCGCTCTGGGCCTGCGCAGGCGCGCCCGCCAGCAGTGCCGATAGGCAGAGCGAAGCGCCCGCAAGCGTGTGTCGAATCGTCATGGCGGCCATTGTTTACTCCCCATCCCGGGCGGCGCTCGATCGGCCCGCTCCATTGAATTTCCGCTACGCCCTTGGGCGCGGCGGCCAAGCTTCGGTCAGTTCGTCAATTGTACATAGCCCTTGGAGCGCATGCACTTGACGTAAACCTCGATATTCACAGCATCTGCAGAGGCCGTGTAGCAGGTCTGGCGATCTTCCTGCCCCTGTTTCATCAACAGCGGATTGCCGGACATGCGCTGACCATCCACGCGCGCCCAAGTGTAGGGATCATTCGCGGGGTTGAGCGACGCTGTAGCGGTTGCAGGCGCGCCGGGGGCCGACGGCTCGCCCGGCGCCTCAAGGGGCGCGGACTCCACCTCGCCCACGGGCGCTACGCTGGTGACGTCAATGGCGGGCTGCACGGGCCGGCCGGATCCGAAACGACTGGACGGCATACAGCCGCCAAGCGCCGCCGCCAGGGTGAGGGTCAGGAACATTCTCATCATTGGTGCATGGGCCGCAGGTTGGAGACGCCTTCGAGATCGAACCGAATCCCAAGGGATCCGAGTTTCTGCGCTTCTCATAGCATGATGACCAAAAGAAGCCTCCTGCGCCAGTCGCCAAGCATCAACTAGCCCTCGTGGGGAGCGCCATCCTCGTCATCATCGTCGTCGACGGCCGGAATGGCGTAGGAGCCCTTGAGCCAGCGGCCAAGATCAATGTCGGCGCAGCGCGGCGAACAGAAAGGCGCATTGGCGCGGGTCTGGGGCTTGCCGCAAATCGCGCAGGGGGCAGACTTTGGCGCGGCGCTCTCGGGTGAGTCAGCCTTGGGCGCGTCGTCCTTGTTGTCGTTGGCAGGGTCAGATCCGGCGGGGAACGTCATGGAATGGCCCCCCAGCCCGCAAGAGCCGGATAGCCCTCGCCAACAAGCAGCGCCATGACTTCTTGCAGCGGCAGGCCGACGACGCTTGAATAGGAGCCGATCAGTTTGACTGGAAATACGCCCGCAAGACCCTGAATGGCGTAGCCGCCAGCCTTGCCACGCCATTCGCCCGAAGCGACATAGGCCTCGATTTCGCCCGCGCTGAGGCGCTTGAACCGCAGCCGCGTCTCGACGATCTTGCGGCGCTCCGCGCCCTTAGGGGTGATCAGGCTGACGCCCGTATAGACCCGATGGGCGCGTCCAGACAGTAGGCGAAGACAATCTTCAGCCTCTTCCGCCAGTTCGCATTTGGGCAGGATACGCCGACCGACGCAGACCACCGTATCGGCGGCGATGAGATAGGCGTCAGCGCTCTGCGGCCGGGTCTGGGCGACAAGCCTGGCAGCCTTGGCCTTCTCGCTGGCGAGCCTTGTGGCGAGAGAGCGGGGCAGCTCCATGCGCCTCGGGGTCTCGTCCACATCGGCGGGAATCAACGCATCGGGCTCAAGGCCGATCTGCTGCAACAGAGCCAGACGGCGGGGGGAGCTTGAGGCGAGAACGAGCGGGGGCCGGGTCGTCAATTCCATTGTCAAGAACGAGCCCCCTGAAACGCGTGGACGCGAAAGATCACTTGAAGCGGTAGGTGATGCGGCCCTTGGTCAGATCGTAGGGCGTCATCTCGACAAGCACGCGGTCGCCGGTCAGCACGCGGATGCGGTTCTTGCGCATCTTGCCGGCCGTATGGGCGATGATCTCGTGATCATTCTCAAGCTTCACGCGGAACGTCGCGTTCGGCAACAGTTCACTGACCACGCCCGGAAATTCGAGCAGTTCTTCTTTCGACATTTGATCTCGTTTGGTTGCGCCTTGCGGCAAGGCTCGAACGGCCAAAGCCGCAGAATTTGGCGGACTCTAATCGAGAAACGCCCATTTGTGAACTGTCCGATACAGGACTGGTCGAAGAAGTGTCCGATTTCCCACCAAATGGTGAAGGTGGCCGGGACTTTTGACGCTTACTGGGGTGCTGACGATGCGGAAGGCTTCGACTCTTCCCCGCCAGCCTCGAGCCCCGCTGCGATCTCATCGGCCTGCTGGTAGGCGAGATAGCGACGCACGGAGAGGGGAATCAGCGCCAGATAAGCAAGGCTCAAGACAATCAGCATCTGCATAGTGAACATGACCACTAGCAGCAAAGCTGCGATGGCGCCGAGCAGGACCGGAATGAACCACTCGCGCGGCACACGGCCGATGCGCTTGCCAGAGAAATGGGGAATACGGCTCGCCATCAGGAAGGCGATGAAGAGAACATAGGCGATCTCGAAAGGCACATAGGCGTGGTCATTGGCCATGTCGACGCCGAAATGCAGATAGATCGGCAACAAGACCATGATTGCGCCTGCGGGGGCAGGCATGCCCACGAAAAAGTTCACCGACCAGGCGGGCTTGTTTGGGTCGTCGATCATCACATTGAAGCGCGCGAGACGCAGCGCGCCCGCGATGGCGAAGATCAGCGCGGCGAACCAGCCGATGCTGCGATGTTCGTGCAGCGACCACAAATAGAGAACGAGCGCGGGCGCGACGCCAAAATCCACAAAGTCGGCGAGCGAATCGAGCTCCGCGCCGAAACGACTTGTGCCCTTGAGCGCGCGCGCGATGCGCCCGTCGAGCCCATCGAGAATGGCGGCGACGATGATCGCGTAGACCGCAAAATCGAAATGACCCTCGATGGCGAAGCGAACGCCCGTAAGGCCGAGGCAGATGGCCAGCAGCGTCACAAGGTTCGGCAGGACGAAACGCATGGGGATGCGCTGGAAGCGCCGCAGACGATTGCGACGCGACGCGGCGCGATCAAGACCATGCGATGCGTTATCTTCCATCTCGCGCCATCTCCCGCCCTGCGGACGCCCTCAACTTAACCCAGCTTGTAGCTGCGGTCGTTTTCGCCGATGCGGGTGTCGGCAAGTATCGTTTCGCCCGCGATTGCCTTGGAGCCAAGCCCCACCAGCGGCACAGCGGAATCAGGCATATAGACATCGACGCGCGATCCAAAGCGGATCAGACCGATGCGATCGCCGACCGACACAGTCTCTCCCTCGCGCGAAAAGCAGACGATGCGGCGCGCGATGAGGCCCGCGATCTGCACCGCGCCAAAGCGCCCGTCCGGAGTATCGAAGACGAAGCCGTTGCGCTCATTGTCCTCGCTCGCCTTGTCGAGATCGGCGTTGACGAAGATGCCGGGCTTGTAAGCGATGCGGGTGATGCGCCCGTTCACGGGGGCGCGGTTCACGTGGCAGTCGAAGACGGACATGAAGACCGAGACGCGCTGCATGGGCTCATCGCCCAGCTCCAGTTCGGGCGGGGGAACGAAACGGCCCACGGAGCAGACATAGCCATCGGCGGGCGAGACCACGAGCCCATCCCGCAAGGGCGTAACGCGCGGCGGGTCGCGGAAGAAATAGGCGCACCAGACCGTCAGGAGAGCCCCGATCCAGCCCAGAGGCGGCCAGATCCAGTGCAGGATCAGCGAGCCGACCGCGAAAGCCACGATGAACGGATAGCCTGCGGGATGGATCGGCACGAGCTGCTTGCTGACGGAATCAAGAATGGACATCCGGGGGCCTCAATTTCTGCTGTTGTTTATGTGCCATTTCATTGATGAAAAGTCACGGTGTTCAACTCACGCGCCAATATTGACCTTGACGCTGACGCCTTCTTCCTCGGCGGCGCGACGGATCGCCTCCTGAGCGGCGTCGACCTCGCGCTGGCGGTTCCACATGGCGGCGTAAACGCCTTGCTTGGCAAGCAGGCCTTCATGACGCCCGCGCTCCACGATCACGCCCTGATCGAGCACGATGATCTCGTCAGCGTTCACCACGGTCGAGAGGCGGTGGGCGATGACCAGCGTCGTGCGATCGCGCGACACGCGGTCGAGGGCGATCTGGATTTCGCGCTCGGTGAAGCTGTCGAGCGCCGAGGTCGCCTCATCAAGCACAAGGATGGGCGGGCCCTTGAGGATCGTGCGGGCGATGGCGACGCGCTGCTTCTCGCCACCAGAGAGCTTCAACCCGCGCTCGCCGACCTGAGCGGTATAGCCCCCGGGCACGGTGCGGATGAAGTTGTCGATCTGCGCCAGAGCGGCCGCCTCTTCGACCTCGGCCTCGCTCGCTTCCCAGCGTCCGTAGCGGATGTTGTAGGCGATGGTGTCGTTGAACAGCACCGTATCCTGCGGCACCATGCCGATGACGTCGCGCAGGCTGCGCTGCTGAACGAAGGCGATGTCCTGCCCGTCGATGGTGATGCGACCCTTCTGCGGCTCATAGAAGCGGAACAGCAAGCGCGAGATCGTGGATTTGCCCGCGCCCGAAGGCCCAACAATGGCGATGGTGCGCCCTGCGGGAACCTCAAAGCTCACACCCCTAAGAATGGCGCGCGCAGGATCATAGGAGAAATGCACATCCTCGAAACGAACTGTTCCCGCATCGACCCGCAGCGGCGGCGCGCTGGGCTTGTCCTGGATCTCGGGATGCTGGTTAAGCAACTGGAACATCGTTTCGATGTCGATCACCGCCTGCTTCACCTCGCGATAAAGCATGCCCATGAAGTTCAGCGGCTGGTAGAGCTGGATCATCATGGCGTTGACGAGGACGAAATCGCCGATCGTGTTGGTGCCGTTATGAATGCCGGAAATGCACATCAGCATCACCAGCGTCAGGCCGATGGTGAAGATGACTCCCTGCCCCGAATTCAGCACCGCCAGCGACACGTAGCTGTTGACGGACAGGCGCTCATAGCGCGCCATGGCAGTATCGTAACGCTCGGCCTCGCGGGTCTCGGCGCCGAAATATTTCACGGTTTCGTAATTCAGCAGGCTGTCGATGGCCTTGGTGTTGGCGTCGGTATCGCTCTCATTCATGGAGCGGCGGATAGACATGCGCCAGTTGGTCGCCGCTGTGGTGAACCAGAGGTAACAGGCGATCATCGTCGTGACGACGAGCGAATAGCGCCAGTCAAACTGGAAGTACATGACTCCCAGAATGAGGACGAATTCCACCAGCGTGGGAATGCCGGTCAGCATGCTCAGGCGCACGATCTGTTCGATCGCGGTGCGTCCGCGCTCCAGCACGCGGGTCAGGCCGCCGGTCTTGCGCTCAAGATGGAAGCGCAGGGACAGGCGATGCAGATGCACGAAGACCTCGTCAGCCAGACGCCGCACGGCGTTCATGGAGACGGCGGCGAATAGCGCGTCGCGCCCCTGCGTGAAGAGCTGCATGAAGGCGCGCAGCAACCCGTAAAGGATCGTCAACGCCACGGGACCGGCCAGCACGGTCATGAGTTCGGGGTTGTCCACGCCCTTGTCGGTCAGCGCGTCGGTCGCCCATTTGAAGGAGAAGGGCACCGCGATGGTGACGAATTTCGCCACGAACAACAACGCAAGCGCGCCCATCGCCCGAAGATGCAGATCGGGCCGATCTTTCGGCCAGACGTAGGGCCAGAGGTTGATGACCGTACGCACCAGCGAGGTTTCAACTTGCTGGGTGGCTTGGGCGGGTTTGGCGCTGGCGTGCGGGTTCGATTGATCCGTCATGAGGACTTTCTACAGGAGCCAAGAATCTGGACAGACCAGCCCATATACGCCCACGCGCAGGAAAACACACCCTTGCGAGACCCAAGACTCACAGGCTGCTATCGGCCCACAAGCTGGGGGGTGACCAGCACCTGACCGGGAAAAATACGATCTGGATCACGGATCTGGGCGGAATTGGCCTCGTAGATCTGCGTGTAGCGCAGGCCTTGGCCCAGAACCCGCTGGCTGATGCGCCAAAGGCTGTCGCCACGGACCACCTTGACCGACTGGATCTCCGGCACAACAGCGACGCCCGGGGCTGGCGGCTCGGGAGCGGCGAGCGATGGCGCGAGCGAGGCTGGCTCAACGGGCGGGACATAGCGGCCCGCCTCCTGCCGGGGGTAATCAAAGGGGGCCTGCGCGCGTGAAAGCACCTTGCCGCCCTCCTCCACGAGATCCGCGCGGACCTCGTAGTGGCCGGGCGACATGCCCCGCTCAACCCGCAGGGTCCAGGAGCCGTCCAGAGCGGCGCGCACATCGGCGACGAAGGCTTCGTTCAGATATAGCCGCACTGCGCCGCCCGGCGGGCCAAGGCCCGAGGCGAAAAAAGCGCCGTCTTGTCCGGCCTCGACCGTGCGCACCGTCACGACGCCGGGGGGAGCTTGAGGCGTTTCGGAGAGAACCCGCGTCGGCTTGTCCGCCTCGATCACGGTGGCGAGCGTCTTGTCGGAAGAGCGCATCGGCACGGAGACGACGAGGCTCGTCAACGCTTCCTCAAGGCCAGAGCCAATCCGCAAG
>CANBVC010000061.1 GCA_947372795.1 Beijerinckiaceae bacterium | reverse complement strand
GAGCCAGGCGATTAAATTTCTAATGCGACAGATAAACAATTATCGGCAAGAGATCAAAGGTGGCCGGATCGCCGCCCCCGAACGACTCGATGGAGCGCCCAATCTCAAGACAAAGGTGTAAAAAATCATTGCCCTGATCAAGCCAAACTCGCCCAACGCTCTATATTTCACAAACTGAAACAACAAGAACTGCGGCGAAACCCCACACGTCGAGCGTTAGCCCAAAATCATCCGGCGGCCTTGCGATTTGGATGGAGTTGATGATTATGTCTTCCAATCAATATCCGACCGTCAACATCGCACAGGAGAACGAGGCCCGCCTCGCCCCTTCGAACGAAAGCCCTCGCAGAGAATTTCTCATAGGCCTGAGCGCGACCGCCGTTGCGCTTGGCGCCATTCCCGCTCAAAGCGGGAGCGCAGGGGCCCAAGCCGCCAACCGCTCAACCAACCAACCGGAGTCCATGCACATGACCTTCACGCTTCCCGACCTGCCCTACGCCCACGATGCGTTGCAGCCCTATATGTCGAAGGAGACGCTCGAATATCATCACGACAAGCATCACCTCGCCTATGTGACCAACGGCAACAACCTGCTCAAGGGCACCGAATGGGAAGGCAAGTCGCTTGAGGACGTCGTGAAGGGCTCTTTCGGCAAGAACGCCGGCCTCTTTAACAACGCTGGCCAGCACTACAACCACCTGCACTTCTGGAACTGGATGAAGCCCAATGGCGGCGGCGCCATTCCCGGCAAGGTCGAGAAGGCCATCATCGACGGCATCGGCTCAGTCGACAAGATGAAGGAAGGATTCATTCAGGCTGGCGTGACCCAGTTCGGCTCCGGCTGGTGCTGGCTCGCGGTGAAGGATGGCAAGGTCATCGTCACCAAGACCGCGAATGGCGAAAGCCCGCTGGTGCAGGGCGCGACCCCGATCCTGGGCTGCGACGTGTGGGAACATTCCTACTACATCGACTACCGCAACCGTCGCCCCGACTATCTCAAGGCCTTCATCGAGAACCTCGTGAACTGGGCCTATGTGGAAGAAATGTACGAAGCCGCGATCAAGTAATTCGCGAAGCTTTGTCTATTCGAACGGCCGGGCATGTCCCGGCCGTTTTCATTTGGACCAGCGTTGCAGGCTGAACCCCGCCGCATCGAGCGTGGGGGCGAAGGCGTCAGAAAGCAGGAACGCCAGCTCGCGCGCACGCGGCTCACGCACCTCATCCCCGGCTGATGGATCTTCATCAACATGGCCGGGATGGCACATGACGAGATGACGGGCGCCGGGGCTGACGAGATAGCGGGCGAAATCGCGCCCGTAGTTGCGCCGCAAATCGAATGCGGAAAAGCCCGCGAAGCCATCATTTGTTTGGAAACCCAGACGATGCGCCTTCCCGGCGAAACCCCGCCCGAGGGTCGCCACGATGAGCGCCTTGGGCAGTTCTACCCGGCGCGTCAGAATGCGCGACAGGCGATCGGCGCTATCCCGTAGCCACAGGCGCCCAGACAGACCGCGCCGCACAAGCTCCTCCAGCAGCCAATCGCTCACGCCCGGCAATATCTGCACATGCTGGTGACCGTCGATGAAATCGGGCGAGCGCCCCATGGCGTCCTCGAAAGCATCGAGCTGGCGCGCGATTTCTGCGCGGATCTCCTCGCGCGGCAAAAGCCCCGCGCGCGCAGCTTTCAGCAGAGGCCGCAGCTTGGGCAGCTCGCCCGAGGGGGCGAGCGTCGGCATGGGTCCCAAAGGCGCGCCGAGGGTCAGGTTGAGGTGCAGGCCTATGTCGGCGCGATCCGCGAAACCCGCGACATCAGGCGCCGCCTCGCGCCAGAGCGGGCGGTTGGTCATGGCGCCGGTGGCGTTCAACCGCCCTGCGGCGAGGGCGTCGAGGATGCCGCGCGTGACAGCCGGTGAAAGCGCATAATCATCGGCGCAGAGAATGAGGGAATGTTTGCTCACGCGCCTCTTTAACACGCGACCGCGCTGCTTGCATCAAGCCGGGTTGAATTCGTAGCCCGCACCCCGGCGCGACAGATAGCCAAGCCCCGGCGCAGCCACATGGGCGCCCGCCACCGCAAGACCGTCAGCGGCGACCATATCCAGAAAGCGCAGGCGCGAGCGGCGCGCCAGATCGGGATCAAGATCATATTTCACGGCGACGTCGGGATGCGCGATCTGGATATCGGAGAAATGCACGAGGTCGCCCCAGGCGACGAAGGCGTTGCGACCTTCGCCAATGCGCCAGCACGTATGGCCGGGCGAGTGGCCGGGCGCCAGCATGGGCGTGCAGCCCAGCACCACCTCGCCATCGCGCATGCGCCTCACGCGGTCGAGATAGGGCGTGAGGTTGATCTTGTTGCGGGCGCGCTGGCGCTTCACCTTCTCGCTTTCCGAGCCAGTGTTTTCCGCCATCCAGAAATCGAATTCCTGCGCATGGACGAGAATTTCAGCATTTGGAAACAAGGCCGCGCCCGATGCGTCCACCAGCCCATTGATATGGTCGCCATGGCAATGGGTGACGACGATATGGGTCACGGTCTCGACCCCATGGCCTGCCGCTGCAAGATTGGCGGGCAACTTGCCCAGCGTAGCCTGCATCGTGTCACCAGCGCCCGCGTCGATGAGCACGGTGGCGCCGTCTTTCTGGAACAGGAAATTGTTCACGGGGATGAAGACAGCGCCATCGTCCTCAGCACGCGTCAGGGACTTCGCCTGCGGTTGCTCCATGCCAAGCACGAAATCCGTCGAGGTCTTGAGAATGCCATCGCTGAAGGCCTTCAGCTCCAGCCCGCCGATCTGAAACACCTGCGTCATCGTCAACTCCCCAACCTACGGCGCGACCCGATCATATTTTTTGCTTGCGCCAAGTTGTCTCAAGGGGGAACTCTCGTGTCAAACGCTGGGCGACGTGGAAAGATTGAGGAAGCATGGGAATGGCGGCATTTGATTATCTGATTGTGGGCGGTGGCTCGGCTGGTTGCGTGCTCGCCCACCGGCTCAGCGAAGATCCGAAAACCCGCGTCCTACTGCTGGAAGCTGGCGGGCGCGACATCGATCCGCTCATTTCGATTCCGCTCGGCATGGGCAAGATGCACCAGCATCGGCTGCATGACTGGGGCTTTGACACCGAGCCGGAACCCAATCTCGACAACCGCCGCCTTGAAGCCATGCGCGGCAAGGTGCTGGGCGGCTGCTCTTCCATCAATGTCATGGCCTATACGCGCGGCCATCCCAATGATTTCAACCGCTGGGCGGAAAACGGCGCGAGCGGCTGGAGCTATAATGACGTGCTTCCGTATTTCCGTCGCGGCGAAAGCTGGGAAGGGGGCGAAAATCAATGGCGCGGCGCCCATGGGCCAGTGGGCACGCAATCGGCCAAGACGAAAGATCCCATCTTCCACTCATGGATCGAGGCAGGTCGGCAGGCGGGCTTTCCCACCGCATCCGATTACAACACCCATGAGCAGGAAGGCTTCGGGCGCGGCCAATATACGATTCGCGACGGACGCCGTTCATCCTCAGCACGCGCCTATCTTCGCCCGATCATGCACAGGCCCAACCTCACCGTAAAAACGAAGGCTCATGCCTTGCGCGTGATCTTCGAGGGGCGGCGCGCCACGGGCATCGAATTCCTGCAGAACGGTCGCACGCAGCAGGCGCGCGCAGAACGCGAGGTGATCCTGTCCGCTGGCGCCTTCAACACACCGCAACTCCTGATGTTGTCGGGCGTCGGCCCTGCCGATCATCTCAAATCCGTGGGCGTAAACCCGCTGGTTGACCTGCCGAGCGTGGGCGCCAATCTGCAGGACCATCTAGGCATCTGGATTACATGGAAGCGCAAGACGCCCGGAGCCTTCCATCGCGAAATGCGCCTGGACCGCATGACCATGAGCATGATCCGCGCCTATTTCTTCGGGACAGGGCCGGGAACCGTCGTGCCGGGCGGGCTGCACGCTTTCGTGAAGACGCAGCCCGATCTTGACGTGCCAGACATCGAATTCATGTTCCACACCGTGCCGCCGCAGACGCGGCTTTGGTTGCCCATGCTGCGCCCGGCCTATCAAGACGCCTATGCGATCCGGCCGACCCTGCTGCATCCCAAGAGTCGGGGCCATATCCGCCTGCGCTCGGCCGATCCGCGCGACCCCGTGAAGATCATGTATAATTTCTTCAGCGCGCCTGAGGATCTGCCGCGCTTGCGCGAGGGCTTCCGCCGCGCCCGGGAGGTCGGTGAGCAGGCGGCCATGGACGATTACCGCGCAATGGAGGCCTCACCGGGCCCGAAAGCCTCAAGCGATGCAGAAATCGACGCCTACATCCGCCGCACCGCCATGACCGCCCACCACCCCTCCAGCACCTGCCGCATGGGCGAGGACGGAGAGTCCGCCCTCGACCCGCAGATGCGGGTGCGGGGCGTGGAGCGCCTGCGAGTGGTCGACGCCTCGGCCATGCCAGATCTGGTCTCGGCCCATATCAACGCCTGCGTGCTGATGATGGCCGAAAAAGCCTCTGACCTGATCCGCGAGGGATCATGGTAAAGCTCATGTCAGAGGCGGCGCTTGCGAAAGACGCGCCGCCCGAATAGGTCTTGGGCCACCGGACGCTGGCGCCGGCGGAGGGTGAAAGATGACAGAGGCCGGAGTGAAGGGGCGCCCGCAGATCGGGGTCGTCATTCCCGTCTTCAATGAGGCGGACAATATCGAGGGGCTGGTGCGCCGCCTCGTGCCTGTGCTGGAGCGCGTGGCCGATTCCTTCGAGGTCGTCTTCATCGACGATGGCTCGCGCGATGGGACCATGGAAGCCCTGCGCCGGGCCAATGCGGCCGATCCGCGCCTCACCGCCGTCTCCTTCTCCCGCAATTTCGGCAAGGAGATCGCCATAGCCGCAGGCCTCGACCATTGCGAGGCCGATGCGGTCATCATCATGGACGCGGATCTCCAGCACCCGCCAGAGGTGATCGAGGCATTCGTCGCCAAATGGCGCGAGGGCTTCCAGAACGTCTATGGCCAGCGCACGCACCGGCAAACCGACAGCGCCATGCACCGCATGTTCGCCCGCCGCTTCTACGACATGTTCTCCCTCTTCGGCGAAACGCCCTTGCCGGAGGGCGCGGGCGACTTCCGCCTTCTCGACCGTCAGGCTGTGCTGGCTTTGCGGGCCATGGGCGAGCGCGCGCGCTTTTCCAAAGGCCTCTACGCCTGGATCGGCTTCAAATCCGTTGGCGTTCCCTTTGAGGTGGCGGAACGTGCCTCGGGCGTTTCGAAATTCGATATCGGCAAACTGACCCGCTTCGCGCTCGACGGGCTGATGTCATTCTCGACCCTGCCCCTGCGGGTCTGGACCTATGTGGGCGTCGTGATCTCCATCTTCGCGCTCGCGATGGCGCTGAGTTTCATCCTGCAGACCCTCGTCTATGGCGTCGATGTCCCCGGCTACGCTTCGCTGATCGTATCGGTGATGTTCCTTGGCGGCGTGCAGCTTCTCTCGCTTGGGGTGCTCGGCGAATATATTGGCCGCATTTTCGCCGAGGTGAAGCGCCGCCCGCTTTATCTCGTGGCAGAAAGGCTCGGCGCGTCGGGCGAAATTGACAAAGCACCCCTGCCCATGCGCCACGACAGCAGGGTCTAGCCCATGCTGGGAAGCTTCTTTTCCGTCGCGGGCTATACTTTGCTCTCGCGGGTGACAGGCTTCCTGCGCGATGTGATGCTGGGCGCTGTGCTGGGCGCGGGCATGTTGGCTGACGCTTTCTATGTCGCGTTCCGCCTGCCCAATCATTTCCGCGCTATTTTTGGAGAAGGCGCCTTCAACGCCGCCTATGTGCCCTCCTATTCGCGGGTGCTTGAGACGGAGGGCGCGCAAGAGGCCAAACATTTCGCCAGCCAGATCGCGACGCTTCTTCTGGGCTCGCAAGTGGTGCTGCTGGCGCTGGCTTGGGCTTTCATGCCGCAGCTCGTCGCCCTGCTGGCGCCGGGCTTTGACGCAGAGCCCGAGAAATTCGGCGCCGCCGTCGCCCTGACGCGCATCACCTTTCCCTATCTGCTCTTCATCACGCTGGTGACGCTGCATTCAGGGACGCTCAACGCCCAGCGCCATTTCGCGGCGGCGGCCTTTGCGCCTGTGCTGCTCAACGTCGCCATGGTCGCGGCGCTGGCTCTGGCCTTCGCTTTCCCCAGCGCCGCCTTTGCAGCCGCATGGGGCGTTACGATTTCGGGCGCGCTGCAACTCCTCCTGATGATCGAGGCCGCGCGCCGCGCCAAGGTGCTTGCTGGTTTCGCACGTCCCCGCTGGAGCGCGGATGTGAAGCAGTTTTTCAAAGCCATGGGGCCTGCGGTGATCGGTTCTGCGGGCGTCCAGATCGCTCTTTTCGCCGACACGATCATCGCCTCGCTGCTGCCCACCGGCGGCGTCTCCGCCATCTATTATGCGGATCGGCTCTATCAACTCCCCATCGGCGTCATCGGCATAGCCGCAGGCACGGTGCTTTTGCCCGAGATGAGTCGACGCATAGCGGCAGGGGACGCTGGCGGCGCCTTTCATGCGCAGAACCGCACCATGGCGATCACCATCGCGCTCTGCGCCCCCTTTGCGGTCGCCTTCCTGATGATCCCGGAAACCATCATGCGCGGGGTCTTCCTGCGCGGACAGTTCACGCAGGAGGCGGCGCAGGCCTCCGCCTCGGTTCTCGCCGCCTATGGGTTTGGGCTCATGGCGGTGGTGTTGATCCGCGCCGCCGTCGCAAGCTTCCAGTCGCGCGGCGACACGCGCACGCCCATGATGGTCTCGCTCGCCGCTGTGGCGCTGAATGTCGTTTTGAAACTCTTTCTCTATGAGCCCTATGGAGCGGCGGGACTGGCCTTCGCCACGACCATGGGCGCATGGCTGAATTTCGCTGCGCTGACCTGGCTCGCCCTGCGGGCGGGCTTCATGCAGCCAGACCGGATGCTGGGCCGGGTGGGCATGGCGGCTGCGGTCGCCACCTTCATTCTCGCCCTCGTGGCGGCCTTCTGGATAGAACCGGCCCGCGTCATCGCCGCATACATAGGCGCCTTTCAGAACGAGATAGAACTTCTCATGCTCGGACTTGCGGGCGCCGCCGCCTATGGGCTCGCGCTCTATGCTGGCCTTCGTTTTCTGGGCGTGCCGCTGAAGCGCGCAGCCAAAGGGAGCAACCCATGAGTGCGCCGCAAGTCTATGTCTTCGACGCCTACGGCACGCTTTTCGATGTCCATTCCGCCGTCGCGCGCCACCGCGACGCCCTTGGCGAAAGGGCCGACAAGCTGTCGGACCTATGGCGCACGAAGCAGCTCGAATACACTTGGACGCGAAGCCTGATGGGCTCATATCGCGACTTTCGCACACTCACGGTGGAAGCGCTGGACTATGCGGGCGCCCGGTGCGGAGGCCTGAGAGCGGACATGCGCTCGGAGTTGCTCGCCGCTTATGAAACCCTCGACGCCTTTCCCGACGCGGCCCCCGCGCTCGCGAGCCTCAAGGCGCGCGGATGCGCCACGGCGATCCTCTCCAACGGCTCGCCCGCCATGCTGGACAATGCGGTGCGCTCGGCCGGCCTTGCAGGGCTGATCGACGCCTGCCTCTCAGTCGATGCGGCCAAAATCTATAAAACCGCGCCGCAAGCCTATCAGCTCACGCTCGACCGCTTTGGCGTGAAGCCGGGCGAGGTCTCCTTCCAGTCGTCCAATCGCTGGGACATAGCTGGCGCCGCGCGCTTTGGCTTTCGCACCGTCTGGATCAACCGTAGCGGCCTGCCCGACGAATATTCCGATCTCGCTGCGGACCGCATACTACCTTCCCTCGCCGGCCTTGAGGCCTGAACGGCAAACTCCGAAAGTCGGCTTGCGAACCGTCGCATTTCGGCTCAAAAGGCAAACATGACAGCAATCGCCCTTCTGCCCTCGATCGCCGCCCTTCGCTCACAGGTCCGCCTCTGGCGACAGGCCGGGCAAAGCGTCGCGCTCGTGCCGACCATGGGAGCGCTTCACGCCGGGCATATCTCGCTGGTGGAACAGGCGAAACAGCGCGCTGACAAGGTTGTGGCGACGATTTTCGTCAACCCGACGCAATTCGCCCCGACCGAAGACTTCAGCAAATATCCGCGCACGCTGGAGGCGGATGTCGCGAAACTGACCGAAATCGGCGCCGACGCCGTCTTCACGCCGACCGCCGAAGATATGTATCCGGAAGGGTTCTGCACCACGATTTCGCTGCGCGGACCTGCCACCGCAGGCCTTGAGGACCGCTTCCGCCCGACCCATTTTCAGGGCGTCGCCACAGTGGTCGCCAAGCTGCTTCTGCAGGCCCTGCCCGATGCGGCGATCTTCGGCCAGAAGGATTACCAGCAGCTCGCCGTCATTCGCCAGTTGACGAGCGACCTCAACATTCCCGTCGAGATCATGGGCGCCGCCACAGTGCGCGAGAGCGATGGCCTCGCGATGTCTTCGCGCAATGTTTATCTGAGCGAGGACGAACGCGCCGCAGCGCCGGTCCTGCATCGCTGCATGACAAAGGCGGCCCAGCGCATCAGAGATGGCGAGGCTATGGAGGCCGCGCTGGCGCCGGCGCGCAACAAGATCACAAGCGCAGGCTTCGAGATCGACTATCTTGAGGTGCGCGACGCCGTGACGCTTGCGAGCGTCGAGGGTCGCTATCGCAAGGGCCTGCGGATACTGGTGGCCGCAAGGCTCGGCCGCACAAGGCTCATCGACAATATCGAGGTGTGACCATGTCTTATCTCGAAGACGCCAAGCCCCTCAAGCTGACCGACTTCGCCCGCATGCGAGCGGCTGGCGAGAAAATCCCGGTCCTCACCTGCTACGACGCCAGCTTCGCGTCGCTGCTCGACCGCTGCGGCGTTGAGGTGCTCCTGATCGGCGATTCCTTGGGGAATGTGCTTCAGGGACAGAGCTCGACCCTGCCTGTCACCCTTGAAGACATGGCCTATCACACGACCAGCGTGGCGCGCGGGACCAAGCGCGCCTTCATCATGTCCGACCTGCCCTTCGGCTCTTATCAGGAGAGCCCCTCGCAAGCCATGCGCAGCGCGGCGAAGCTGATGGCGGCGGGCGCACATATGGTGAAGCTCGAAGGCGGGGCCTATATGGCTGAAACCGTTCGGTTTCTAGTGGAGCGTGGCGTGCCCGTCTGCGCCCATATTGGCCTCACGCCGCAGTCGGTCCATCAACTCGGCGGCTATCGGGTGCAGGGCAAGGACGCAGCGGGCGCAGCCGCCCTCAAAGCCGATGCGCTGGCGCTGGAAGCTGCAGGCGCGGCCATGATGGTGATGGAGATGGTGCCCGGCGCCGTCGCCGCCGACATCACAAAGGCACTCACCACAACCGCCACCATCGGCATCGGCGCGGGCGCTGGCTGCGATGGGCAAGTGCTGGTGCTTCACGACATGCTCGGCGTCTTCCCCGGCCGCAAGGCGCGGTTCGTGAAGAACTTTATGGAAGGCGCAGGCTCCATCGACGCCGCCGTGCAGGCCTATGTGGCGGCGGTGAAGGATGGGAGTTTTCCCGCGCCTGAGCATGGGTGGTGAGGGAAACGCCTGCCATGGTGCAGATGGACTATCCGATAGTGGTCCTTCCGCTCGGCCGTGAAAACGGGGGCGGTTATGTGGCCTACGCCAAGGACCTTCCCGGCTGCCTATCCGATGGCCAGACCCCTGCCGAAGCCTTGTCGGAGTTGCGGAAAGCCATTGAGGAATGGATTGCGGAAGCCGTCCGCCTTGGCAAGGATGTTCCTCTCCCCGGCTCAGCCAGCGAACGCGCGAAAAGCGCGAAGGAAGCACTGCAAAGTGTGATCGCCCGGCAACGCGAATTGATCGAGAAATGAAGGCCTCATTGGCCCTCTAGTCCCCCGCCCTACCTACCCCTAGGTGCCCCTCCGCCTAGCCACCTTCAACCTCGAAAGCCTCGACTTCGACCCCGCCGCCCCCGGCTGGTTCGAAACCCGAGCCTTAGCGCTTCGGCCTATTCTGGCCGAACTGCAGGCCGACGTCCTCTGCCTGCAAGAGGTCAACGCCCAGCATCGGGCGGGCGAGGCGGAGCGCACTTTTCTGGCCCTTCAAAAGCTCATGGAAGGCAGCGTTTGCGACGGGTTTCACCTCGTCCACAGCGTCAGGCCGGGCGGCGACGGACCTGCTGATGTACACAATTTGGCGATCCTCAGCAGATGGCCCATCGCGGCCCATGGGCAAGTGCATCACGACCTTGCGCCCGCCCTGCAATGGACGCCCCTCCATGGCGGCGAGCCAATCGCCATCACCTTCGACCGCCCGCTGCTGCATGCGCGCATCGCCCCTCCAAACGGGCCGCAACTCCACCTCGTCAACCTGCATCTGCGCGCGCCTCGCGCCGCCTTTCTGCCGGGCGCGAGGGAAAATGGGCGTTGGCGAAGCCTCTCCCATTGGGCGGAGGCCTATTATCTGGCTGGCCTGAAAAGACAGGGGCAGGCTCTTGAGGCTCGGCTTTTCGTCGAAAGCCTGTTCGACGAAGACCCGAACGCGCGGTTCGCAGTCTGCGGCGACCTCAACGCCGAGGCCTATGAGGCGCCCACCCGGATCCTCGAGGCTTTGCCCGAGGATATGGAGACCGCCGAATTCGCCGCCCGCGCCCTGAGCCCGCTGGAGCGGCGTGCGCCGCAAGAAACCCGCTTCACCGTCTTGCATGAC
This sequence comes from Beijerinckiaceae bacterium, assembly GCA_947372795.1. Classification (GTDB taxonomy): domain Bacteria; phylum Pseudomonadota; class Alphaproteobacteria; order Rhizobiales; family Beijerinckiaceae; genus Terripilifer. Next base: position 3,150 of record CANBVC010000061.1, on the reverse strand, counting down.
GGGCGGCCCGTGCTGCTCGACCATATTCTGGCCTCGCCCGCGCTGGCCGCAACATGTCGGGACGTGCGCATTTTAAACACGGGCTTGGCTGACGAAGCGCGGGTGCGCGAGCCAGTGCAAGGCTCCCTTCACGCCCCCGTGCTCGCGATCTTCGACTGAAACGCTGCTTCGTACAGGAAAAGGGCGAAAAGTCGCTTCTCCACGGGTTTCCCGTCAGCACTCGTTTCGTCTATAACGCAGCGCCTCCGGCCGTCGCCGCAAGCGCCGGGGATCAGGGAGTAGAGAACATGCGCAGACAGATTTTGAAGGGCCTCGCCGCCAGCGCCATCGCGCTCGCGGCCCTTCCCGCTCTGGCTCAGGAGACCGTCAAGGTCGGCCTGATCCTTCCAATGACCGGTCAGCAGGCCTCCACGGGCCGCCAGCTCGAAGCGGGCGTTAAGGCCTATATGGCCCAGCATGGCAACAAGGTCGCCGGCAAGACCATCGAAGTCATCATCAAGGATGACACTGGCATCGCCGACATTTCCAAGCGCCTCGCGCAGGAACTCGTCGTGAACGACAAGGTCTCCGTGCTCGGCGGCTTCGGCCTCACCCCCATCGCCATGGCCGTCGGCCCTGTCGCGACGCAGGCCAAAGTGCCCGCCGTCATCATGACCGCCGCCACCTCGGTCGTCGTCGAGCAGTCGCCCTATTTCGTGCGCGTCGGCCGCACCATGCCGCAGATGACCTTCCCGATCGCCGATTGGGCCGCCAAGAACGGCATCAAGAGCGCCGTGACGCTGGTGTCCGACTATGCGCCGGGCATCGACGCGGAGAAGTTCTTCAAGCAGCGCTTCGAGGAAGCCGGCGGCAAGGTGCTCGACGCCCTGCGCGCGCCCCTCGCCAGCCCCGATTTCGCAGCTTTCCTGCAGAAGGCCAAGGATCTGAAGCCTGACGCGCTCTTCCTCTTCGTGCCGTCGGGCCAGGGCGCTACGCTCATGAAGCAGGTCATCGACCGCGACTTCGCGGGCTCCAAGATCCGCGTCATCGCCACCGGCGATGTGACCGACGACGATCTGCTCAACGACATGGGCGACTCCGTGCTCGGCATGGTCACCTCGCACGACTATTCGGCGGATCACGACTCGCCGGAGAACAAGGCCTTCGTGGAAATCTTCAAGAAGGTGAACAACAATCTGCGCCCCAATATGATGGCGGTCGCGGCCTATGATGGCATGGACGTGATCTATCGCGCCCTCACCGCCACCAAGGGCGACGCGAACGGGCAGAAGCTCGTCGACGCCATGAAGGGCCAGAAGTGGATGAGCCCGCGCGGCCCGATGGAAATCGACGCCAATACCCGCGAGGCCATTCCCCCGATGTTCATCCGCAAGGTCGAGCGCAAGAATGGCGAGCTCTACAATGTGGAGTTCGAGGCGACTGGTCCCGTCAAGGATCCGACCCACAAGTAAGTTGATCGAGCCGGGCCTTAGCGGGCCCGGCTCCCTTTTTTGACGGGGGCCTGCACGTGCTGACCATTCTGTTCGACGGCGTCGCCTATGGCATGCTGCTGTTCGTCCTCGCCATCGGCCTTTGCGTTACGCTCGGCCTGATGAATTTTATCAATCTCGCCCACGGCGCCTTCGCCATGGCGGGCGGCTATCTCACGATCGTGATGATGAACCGCTACGGAATATCCTTCTATTGGGGCCTGCCCGCCGCCTTCGTCTTCGCGGCCCTGCTGGGCGCGGTGCTGGAGCGCACGCTCTATGTGCATCTCTACACAAGAAGCCATCTCGATCAGGTGCTCTTCTCCATCGGCCTCGTCTTTATGGCGACTGCGGTGGTCGACTATTTCATGGGCGCGAACCAGCAGACGATCAACCTGCCGCCTTCCCTCGAAGGACGCGTGACCATTCTGGGCGCCAGCATCGGCGTCTACCGCATCTTCACCATCGTGCTCTGCGGGTTGCTGACCATCGGCCTGCAATTCGTTCTGTCCAAGACCCGTTTCGGCAGCCGCCTGCGCGCAGCCGTTGACGATGGCCGCGTGGCGCGCGGCATGGGCATCGACGTCACCAAGATCTTCGCTGTTACTTTCGCTGTTGGATCGGGCCTTGCGGGCCTTGGCGGCGCGCTGTCGACCGGCATCATCAGCATGGATCCGACCTTCCCGCTGAAATACATGATCTACTTCCTGATCGTGATTTCAGTCGGCGGCGCGACGACCATCACAGGCCCCTTCTTCGCCTCGCTGCTTCTGGGCGTCGCGGATGTCGCGGGCAAATATTATGTGCCCGCCATCGGAGGCTTCATCATCTACACGATCATGGTCGCCGTATTGATCCTGCGGCCGCAGGGCCTCTTTACAAAGGCCAGCAGATGACGACGACGCACATTTTCGAGGTCATCGCATGAGCATGACGCAACCCCTCAAGCCCTCTGGCGACGCTGGCGCCCTTATGCTCGCGGGCGCTCGCTTGCGCTGGTACGAAGTGCTCTTCTGGCTCGCGGCCATCGGCCTCTTCTTCGTCTTTGGCGATTTCATTCCGGGCATCCCGACGCGGTTGATGCTGCTGAGCGAAATCATCAGCCTTGGCCTGCTCGCCCTCTCGATCGATCTGGTGCTCGGCTATGCCGGCGTCGTGACCCTCGGACAGGGCGCCTTCTTCGGGTTTGGCTCCTATGTCGCGGGCATCATGGCGAAAGCGGGCATGGGCGCCTTCCCCCTCAGCGACCCGCTGATCGGCCTTGTGGCCGCAGCGGCGGTGAGCGGGCTTGCAGGATTCATCACGAGCTTTCTTGTGCTGCGCGGTTCAGACCTCACCCGCCTCATGGTGACGCTGGGCGTGGCCTTGATCCTCGCCGAACTCGCCAACCAGATGCGCTGGCTGACGGGCGGCGCTGATGGCCTTCAGGGCGTGTCGTCCTCGGCCATTCTTGGGATTTGGGAGTTCGATCTGTGGGGCCATACGGCCTATCTCTATTCGCTGACGGTGCTCTTCATCTGCTTCTGGATTTCGCGGCGCATTGTTCATTCCCCCTTTGGCCTGTCGCTCAAGGCCATCAAGGGCAATGCGCTGCGCGCCCGCGCCATCGGCGTTCCCGTGAATGCGCGCCTGATCGCCATCTATACGATCGCAGCCGCGATTGCGGGCGTCGCTGGCGCTC
>CANBVC010000060.1 GCA_947372795.1 Beijerinckiaceae bacterium | reverse complement strand
TTCAATGCGGACGGATCTCTCGATATCGCCGTTCAGAACGATGATCCCGGCGCCGAACGTCGCGCGAACTGGCTGCCCTCGCCTGCCCATGGGCCGATCACCATGACCCTGCGCATCTATGCGCCCCGTCCCGAGGCGCTGGACGGCCGATGGACCCCGCCACCAGTGCGCCGGCGTTGACGCATCAGTTGCGCGTGCTCTCCGGATGCCAGAACAGCAGGCGCGAGCGCAGCATCGCCATGGCTTTGACGAAGATCCAGCCGATGATGGAAATCTCGATGATGCCCGCGAATACGCCGCGCGAATCGGCCATGCGCGAGGCCTGGATCATGGCGCCGCCCATGCCGTACCCGCCCATCATCATTTCAGCCACTATGGCCACGATGAGCGCGATGGGCAGGGCGACTTGCAGGCCCGTCAGGATCTGCGGCAAGGCGGCGGGCAAAAGAATCTGCCACATGAGCTCACGTTCGCGCGCGCCAAGGTTGCGCGCCGACCAGATCAGCTCCTTCTCCACGCTGCGCACGCCTGCGATGGTCGCCGTGATGATGGGGAAGATGGCGTCGAAAACCACCATGCTGATCTTGGCCGTATCGTAGAAGCCCAGCCACAGTACGATCACCGGCAGAAAGGTGATCTTGGGCATGGGAAAGCCGACAGAGATCACTGGATCGAAAAACCAGCGCAAACCCGCGTTGCGCGTCATTACGAGGCCAAGGCTGACGCCCAGCACGGCGGCGATGATGAAACCTGCGAGCGCCCGGTAGATCGTTAGCGCCATATTAATGAAGAGGTCACCTGAATTGGCGTCGCGCCAGATGCGCTCGAAGACGCTTTGCGGCGAAGGCAGCATGAAGGGCGTGAAGGTGCGGGTGCGCGTCAGCAGCTCCCAGGCCACGAACAGCGCGATGATGAGCGACCAGCGCAGCGCGAGCTGGCCCGCGCGTGCGGCGAATGAGGGCGTCGGCGCGCTTACTCCCGCCATGCGAGCGTCCTGCGTACGAAGGCTTCGAAGATCCGGTCCGCCAGAAAGCCGATGAGGGCCACGGTCAGCACCACGGCGAACATGGATTCATAGGTTCCATTGGCGCCGAGAAAGCCGATGAGATAGCCGAGCCCCTCGCGCGAGACGATGAGTTCCGAACTCACCAGAAGCACGAAGGAGAGGGCGAGGGCGGTTCGGACGCCATTCAGCAGCTCGGGCACGGCGCTTGGCAGCACCACATCCCACATGCTGCGCAACCGACTGGCGCCAAGGCTGCGGGCGGACCAGAGCAGGGTGCGGTCGGCGGAGAGTGCGCCGTTGAAGGCGCCCAGCGTCACCGGCAGCATGCAGCCCATGCAGATGAGCAAGATCTTCGAGCCGTCGCCAAAGCCCAGCCACAGGGCGGTGACGGGGATCAGGGCGGATTTGGGCAGGGGATAGAACAGCTCCACGACGGGGCTGAGGGCCGTCTCCGCCCCGCGCCAGAAGGCCATGGCGAAGCCCAGAACCGCGCCGATCACGATGGCAAGCGCCAGCCCCGCGCCCGTGCGCCAGAGTGAGGCCAACGTATTGCCGGTGAGATCGCCGCTGCGCGCCAGATCAACCCATGCGAGCGATATCTTGCTGATCGGCGGTAAGGATGAGGAGGAGAACAGTCCGCTGCGCGCCGCCGCTTCCCAGGCCAGCGCCAGGATCAGCAGGGGCGAATAGCGCAGGAAGGCGCTCGATAATGCGTTCATGGGCCGACGCCCGCCTGCGCCTTAATGGCCTCATCGCGCACCAGCGACCAGACATGGTCGCTCATTTCGGCGAAGGCGCGGCTGCGGGTGAGATCCGGATCCGCCTTGTCGAGCGCGACCGTGACGATCTCCTTGATCCGCCCGGGCCGTGCCGACATCACCACGATGCGCTGCGCGAGATAGACCGCCTCCTGCACATCATGGGTGACGAAGATGACGGTCTTGGGCGTGCGGCGCCAGATGGCCAGTAATTCGGTCTGCATGAGATGGCGCGTCTGCGCGTCGAGCGCGCCGAAGGGCTCGTCCATGAGTAGGACCTTGGGGTCGATGGCGAGGGTGCGCGCAATGGCGGCGCGCTGCTTCATGCCGCCGGAGAGCTGGGAGGGGTAATTATTTTCAAAGCCCGACAAGCCGACCATCTTGATGAAGGCGCGGGCGCGGTCCTCTCGTTCGGCCTGAGTCATGGGCTGGCGCTCGAGCCCGTAGAGGACATTTTGCAGCACCGTCTTCCAGGGGAATAGGGCGAAATGCTGGAACACGATCCCGCGATCCGGGCCCGGTCCCGCCACGGGTGCGCCATCGACAGTTATGCGGCCGCTCTCCACCGGCAGAAAGCCGCCCATGAGATAGAGCAAGGTGGATTTTCCGCAGCCGGAAGGGCCAAGCAGGGCGATGAATTCCTGATCGCCAACGCTGAGGTTCACATCTTCCAGCGCCAGCACCGGCGCGCCGCGCTTCGGCCTGTAGAGATGCCGCAGCCCCTCGACGACAATTCCGCTCATGCTGACGTCCGCTCCCACCCCGCTCCTGTTGTTCAGGCGGGTTCTTGAGAGGCAAGTCGATCATGTGGGCCGCTTGTGGTCAAGGCGGTTGTGGGGCGACTAGGGTGTCAATGCGAGCGGATGTTCCGCCAGCGCCCGGTCGACTGTTGCAAGGACAAAGTTTTCGACCTGACATTTCGCCAGCAACAGCCTGTCGAAAGGGTCGCGCGTCGCTGGCGCAGGATTGGTTGATGCGATCACGTGAGCTGTCTCAAGAGGCAGGATCGTCAATCCCAACGCTTCTAGGAAGCCTGCGATCTCGTCTAGGGGAAGGCCGGGTGCGAGCTTTCCGAGGCGCGTCTTGATCGCGACTTCCCATATGCTCACGACGCTGACGAAGGTGATTGTGGCGGGATCGGCAAGGCGTCGTGCGAGGGTCGGGTAGCGCTGCGGGAATTCATTTCGCAGCAAGCTGAGCATGACATGAGTGTCGAGCAGCACTTTCATGCGTCAGGCAGTTGTTGCAGCAGAAAGTCTTCCGGGAGCGGGGCGTCGAAGTCTTGGGCGATGAAGGGTAATGGGTCAGTGATTCCCTTCGCTGCGAGATAGGCTTGTCCCGCCGCAAAATTCAAACCGCCACGGCGCCGGTGGGGCACGAGATCAAATACCGGCTGTCCATTGCGGGTTACAACAATGGTTTCTCCGGCCTCGACTTCTCGGGCCAAGGCCGTGAGATGATTTTTAGCGTCGCGCATCGAAACGGATTTCATACCCAGTAATGTAGCTACATGTAGCCAGCCGGGCAAGACGGCGCCTCAAGATTGCATTTCCCCCGAAGGTTCGATCTACTCTCCGTAAGCGGCCGGAACCAATGGCCCTGTGGAGGAAATATGGCTCACGGCGTCTATCTCGTCGGCAGCGTACCCATGGCGGACGCGCGCGAAGTTTTTTGCGCTGTTTGTGACGCGGTTGGGCCGCATCTGCGCTGGCTGCCAGATGGAGAGACGGGCGAGCGGCTTGATTGGGTCGCTGGCATGGAAGGCGTCTTCGCCGCCAACCCCGCGCTTCAACCCTCGGGCCGGGAATTTCGCCTGCATCCCACGGCGACGCCTCGCACCCGCTACACGCTCAAGCCCGGAAAAACGGTCGCTGATCTCTCCTTCGGAGATTTGGGCTATCTGCGCCACGCGCAGGAGTCGTGGGCGCAGTTCAGGGCGCTGAAGGCGCAGGGACGCATTCCCGGCCATGTGAAGTTTCAGGTCGATCTCGTGCCGGCTCATTCTGTGCTCTGGCTCTTTCTCGAAGACGAGCTGCACGAGGCCGCTGATCCGATCTATAACGCCGCCGTCATGGCCGAGCTCGACGCCATCGCAGCGCTCATTCCCCATGATCAGCTCGCCATCCAGTTCGATGTGGCCTCCGCCGTCTTCGCACGCATCCAGCGTGAGGACGCGAGCAATTACGGCCACACGAAAGAGGAGATGCAGACGCGCTTCAGTCGCATCCTCATCGACTTTTGCGATCACGTTCCGGCCGATGTCGATCTGCTGCTGCACTTCTGCTACGGCGATTCCAATCACAAGCATGTGGTCGAGCCCATCGACATGGGCGACATGGTGGGCTTCGCCAATCGCGTCGCTGCGGGCTGCGTTCGCGATATCCAGATGCTCCACTTTCCCGTGCCGCGCGATCGCACCGACGACGCCTATTTCGCGCCCCTGTCAGGATTGAACCTGCGAGCAGGCGCTGAGATCTGCCTCGGCCTCGTCCATCACACCGACGGGATCATCGGCACGCGCGCAAGGCTTGCGACGGCGCGTCGCCATATCCAGACTTTCATGATCGCCACCGAATGCGGTTTTGGCCGCCGTCGGCCCGAGACGATTCCAGAGCTCTTGCGCATCCATGCGCAGGCGGCGTCGGAGTCCTGAACGAATATTCGACAACGATCAAAAAGGGAGAAGCACATGCGTCTGGGACATTATCTGGCGGGAGCGGCCGCCGCTGTCGCCATGCTGGCGTCGAACGTCGCCGCTCATGCGGAGCCTTTGAAAATCCGTATCGCCTGGATCATTCCGGCGGCGAATATCGCGCCCATCCTTTTCGCCAAGCCCGGCATCGCCAAGAACCTTGGCAAGACCTATGTGCTGGAGCCCGTGCGCTTTCAGGGCACGCCGCCCATGATCACCGCGCTGGCGGTGAATGAGATCGACGTTGGCCTGCTCGGCTTCACCACCATGGGCCTCGCCATCCAGAACGCGGGCATGGACGATCTGCGCATCTTCGCCAATGAATTCGCCGATGGCGCGCAGGGCCATCACAGCAATGAATTCATGGTGCGCGCCGACAGCGGCATCAAGACCGTGGCCGATCTCAAGGGCAAGGTGCTCGCCACCAATGCCGCAGGCAGCGCGGTCGATGTCGCCATGCGCGCCATGCTGCGCAAGGCGGGCCTTGAAGACAAGCGCGATTACACCGTCGTCGAGGCGGGCTTCGGCGCCATGAAGGCCATGCTGCTGGAAAAGAAGGTGGACCTGATCCCCGCCGCGCCGCCCTTCCACAATGACGCCGAACTGCGCAAGAATTCGACCGTCCTCTTCACCCAGAAGGACGCCATGGGCCCGACCGCGCTCGGCGTGTGGGTGGCGCATCAAGACTTTCTGAAGAAGAACCGGGCGGCGATGGTGGACTTCCTCGCCGACGCCATGGTCGCGACGCGCTGGTATCTCGATCCGGCCAATCAGGAAGAAGCGGTGAAGATCGCCTCCGACTTCGCCAAGGCCCCGCCCGCGCTCTTCTCCGGCTGGCTCTATTCGATGAAGGATTACTATCGCGATCCCAGCCTCAAGCTCGATGTCACGTCCTTCCAGGCCAATATGGATCTGCAGAAGGATATGGGTTTCCTGAAGGACAAGATCGATATTGCGAAGTTCTATGAACCGAGCCTGATCGAGGAAGCGGCCAAGCGGCTGCAGTAAGTCGCTGAGATAGCGAACTAAAGTACCCTCCCCCTTGTGGGGAGAGTCGGCCGCGCGAGCGGACGGGGTGGGGGTCTGCGCAGGCTGATCGGGAGCGAGGCTGCAGAGGCGCTAATCTGCAAAGGCCTCACGACCCCCACTCTCTAATCTCTCCCCACAAGGGGGAGAGAAGCTGCAGGCAGTGCGCGTTGGTTATTCCCGCACCGTCCATTGCGAAATGTCTTCTTCCGCGCCGATCAGCGCGAGGCCATAGGCGATTGAGAGCAACTGTTCGCCAGTCTCCAGCCGCTCTTCGCCAAACCGCGCCGCAAAACGGGCGCGCACGGCGGGCACGAAGGATGTGCCGCCGGTGAGAAAGACCTTGTCGATCTCGTCGGCGCCCAATCCCGCCTGTTCCAGCGCCGCTTCCACCGCCTTATCGATGCGCTTCAGGTCGGGCTCGATCCACCGCTCGAAATCTTCGCGCTGTACCGTCGTTTCGATGGCGACGCCTGAATTGTTGAACGACAGCTGCGCTTGCTCATGATGCGAAAGCGCCAGCTTGGTCTCGGACACGGCCTTATAGAGAGGATAGCCCAGATCCTCTTCGATGATCGTGAGCAGCATCTCGAGTTCATCCGGGCTGTCGCTCGCTCTTGCGAGTTGACGCAGCTCCCGCAGGGTCGGTCCCGACTTCATGACGGCCAGTTGGTGCCAGGCGGCGAAATTCGCGAAATAATGGCCGGGGAAGTCAAGCATCTTGTCGAAGCTCTTGTAACGGCTGCCTTTGCCAAGGCGCGGCGAGACGACGTTGTCGATGATGCGGAAATCGAATCGGTCGCCCGCGAGCCCGACGCCTGTCCGCGCCATGGGAATGGCGCGCAGTCCCTGCTTGCCCAATGAAAAGCGCACGATGGAGAAGTCGCTGGTGCCGCCGCCAAAGTCGGCGACCAGAACGGTGGCGTCCTTCTCCAGCCGCTGGGCGAAATAGAAGGCCGCCGCCACGGGCTCATAGACGAAATGCACTTCCTCAACGCCGCACCGGGCTAGGGCCGCGAGATATCGCGTCTGCGCCAGAGCAGGATCCGGCGCATGGCCCGCATAGGCGACGGGCCGTCCGATCACGAGCCTGCGGGTGGCCGCGAGCGGGGGCTCCGACTGTGCCAGCATCTTGCCCACGAAGGCCGACATCAGGTCTTCGTAGCGCCAGGCGCGGCCATGGATGGCGGTCGAGTTGAACGATGGGCTGGCGGCGAAGGTTTTGAAGGATTGCAGAAAACGGCAATCCATGGGGTCGGCGAGATAGCGATCGACCGCCCAGGGTCCGACCTCCGCCAAGGTGGAGCCGCCCGCGTTGAAGAAGCTGATCGCCGAGCGGCAAACAGTCTCTGTCTCGCCTCCATGGGTGAAGCGCGCGGTCTCGATGGACCCATCCGGCCGCCGCAGCGCCGCCACGGAATTGGTGGTGCCGAAGTCAAGACCAAGGGTTCCCGTCGCCGCAGGCGCGCGAGCTGAAGTATCGTCTGGCATGGATTCTCGTGGCAGGAGGACGCCGGGCGGCGCGGTCGCGACCCTAGCCGCAATCAGCGGCAGGTCAAGGACCGAACCAATCCCTCACTCCCCCTTGATGTTATTCGCCTTGATCACTGCGCCCCAGCGTTCGCTGTCCTGTTTGAAGATTTTCGCCGCCTCGGCGGGCGTGTTCAGGACGGGGGTCGCCCGCAGGTCCGCGAGCCGTTTGGCGGCTTCCGGCGCCTGGAACGCGAGGCGGATGCCTGCTGACAGCTTCTCCGCGATTTCGGTGGGAGTGTCGGGCGGGGCGACCACGGCGAACCAGGTGGTCGAGACGAAATCAGACCAGGTTTCGCTCAGCGAGGGCACATCGGGCAGGCTCGGGTCGCGCTTTTCCGAACCGATAGCCAGCGCCCGCATGCCGCCAGAGCTCAGATGCGGCCATGCGTCCAGCAGATTGGCGAAAGCGAAGTCGATTCGTCCCGCCAGAAGTTCTGTCATCACCTCGCCAGTGCCCTTGAAGGGCACATGCACGAGATCGGCGCCGGTTTTGGCTCGCAGGATCTCGGAGCTCAGATGCAGGGTGCTGCCCGCGCCGGTCGAGGCGTAGGTGAGGCCGCTGGGCTTGCGCGCCAGCTCGATCAGCTGCGCGAGATTGGCGGCGGGCAGATCTTTGCGCACCAACAGCACATTGGGAACGCTGCAGATCACCGTCACCGGGGTGAAGCGGTCCTGATCATATTTCAGGTTGGGAAAGAGATATTTATTCAGCGAGATCGGCGGCGGGGGCGCGACCAGCAGCGTGTAGCCGTCTGGCGCGGCGCGGGCCACTTGCTCGCCGCCGACATTCTGGGCCGCGCCGGGCTTGTTCTCGACGATGACCGTCTGGCCCCATTGCTCCTGAAATGAGGCGCCGATGATGCGCGACAGGAAATCTGGCCCGCTGCCGGGCGGCAAGGGCACCACGATCTTTATCTGCTGGCTGGGGAAGTCTGCGGCATGAGCTGGGCCTGAAAGGGCTGCGAGGCCCAAGGCTGCGGCGAGGCGCAGCGCTTTCATCTTGATCATCTGTGTTCCCTCATAGGCGCGGCGTCGCATATGCGCCAGTTGGCGGCACTTTCACCTGAATGCGCCCCTGAGACAAGTTGAGATGCAACGACGCCGGAGTCTCTGCGTTTACCTTTGGTAAGGCAAACAGAACAACAGAGAGACGCACATGGCGAACGCCAATCACAAGAAGCTCGGCGAGGGTGTCCATCATAAGGGTTCAGGCGCTGGAGCCATGACAGAGGTTCCCGGCGACAAGATCGGCGACAATGAGGTCCTCTCCAACCGCGACAAGAGCCGACGCCCTGATTCCCAAGGCCTCGATGGCCGTGAGATCCAGAATGAGCAGTTGCAGGATCAGGTTCATAATCAGCAATCGCGCGAACGCTGAGGTTTAGCCGGGAAGCAAGGCGCCAAGCTTGCGGCGGGCGGCCAGCAGCAGCAGGCCCGCCGCAGCGGAAACGCCTGCGACCATGAGAAAAAAGGTGGTCGGCGGAAGGCGAGACCACAGGCTTCCAAGCCAGCCCGCGGCCAGATTGCCCGTGAAGGTGGAGGCGAGCCATAGGCCCATGACGAGCGAACGCGATGACTTTGGAGCCATGCGCGACACCAGCGACAGGCCGATGGGCGAAAAATAGAGCTCGGCGAAGGTGACCACGACGAAATAGGCGAGGAGCCAGAGCCAGTTGGCCTGCGTTCCCTCGGACATGGCCGCGCCCAACGCCAGCACCAGATAGCCCGCCCCCAGTCCAAAGCAGCCAGTCCAGAGCTTGGCGAGGGTTGAGGGCTCGCGCCCCCGTCGCGCCATCCGCGCCCACAGGCCCACCACCAGCGGGGTGAAGGCGAAGATCATCAGGGGGTTGAAGGCCTGAAACCAGGTCACGGGGATATCGACGCGCCACGCGCCGAAACCAATGGAACGATCTGACGCCTGAGCGAAGAGGGCGATCGTGTTGCCCTGTTGCTCATAGGCCGCCCAGAAGAGAGCCGAGGGCAAGAAGAGCAGCGCGAGCCCGAGCAGCGCGGAGCGCAGGTTGCCGTCTTCCGGCGCCGGCTCGGCGTCCGCAACAGGCGCTTCGCTGGCCGGCAGTGCGCCCGAGCCCATCAGATAGATGGCGAGCCCCACCGCCATGCCCACTCCCGCGCTGGCGAATCCATAATGCCAGCCCAGAGTCTCGCCCAAGGTTCCGCAGACCAGTGGAGAGAAGAAGGCGCCGATATTGATGCCCACATAGAAAATCGAATAGGCCCGATCACGCCGCGCGTCTCGCGCCCCGTAGAGCGCGCCGACCTGCGTCACGATGTTTGGCTTGAAGGCGCCTGAACCCAGAATCAGCAGGACCAGCGCCAGCAGGAAGAATTGTTCCGACGCCATCAGGAAATGCCCCGCCACCATCAGCCCTGCGCCCATGGCGACTGTGCGGCGGCGCCCGAGCCAGCGGTCGGCGAGCCAGCCGCCGAGAACGGGAGTGAGATAGACGAGGCCTGAATAGAGCCCGTAGATTTGGGAGGCGAAGGGTTGGGCGGCGAGCTGGCCGGATATGGCTTCGAGGCCTTGCCGCAGTGTTGAAAGGCCCAGCACCGCCCCGGCGTTCTCGGGCTTTAGCAGGTGATCGACGAGGTAGAGCACCAGCAGCGCCCGCATGCCGTAATAGGAAAAGCGCTCCCACATTTCGGTTGCGAAAAGAAAGGTCAGGCCTTTGGGATGGCCGAACCAGTCGGTCTTTTGTGCTGGCGGCTCCTCTGCGGCCATGACGGCGGCTCCCACATAAAGCTCAAAATAAAACGGCGCGGGGATCGCCCGCGCCGTCAATCGTATCAGCTTTGTCGCTGAAGCCTTACTCGACGCCATGCCCCGCGATGATGGGCTTGTCGATGAGCTTGGGCTTGCGGATGCGCACAAAGATCTGCGCGCCGATGAGCAGGGCGCAGAAGCCGATGAACACACCTGCGATGGGCCGCTCGATGAAGGTCATCATGTCGCCGCGCGAGATGATCAGCGCGCGCCGGAAGTTCTCTTCAAAGCGCGGTCCGAGCACGAAGCCGAGCAGGATGGGCGCCGGTTCGAATTTCAGCAGCACCAGCAGATAACCGAAGATGCCGAGCGCCAGCGTCGCGCCCACGTCGAAGAGCGAGTTGCGGGCCGCGAAGACGCCGATGCAGATGAAGAACAGCGCGCTCGGGTAGAGATATTTGTAGGGGATCATCAGCATCTTCACCCAGATGCCGATCATCGGCACGTTGAGGACGATGAGGATCAGGTTGCCGACCCAGAAGCTGGCGATCAGGCCCCAGAACAGATCGGGATGTTCCACGATCAGGCGCGGGCCGGGCGTGATGCCATGGATGATCAGCGCGCCTAGAAGAAGCGCCATCACCGCATCGCCCGGGATACCAAGACTCATGGTGGGGATGAAGTCGCCCTGCACCGAGGAATGGGTCGAAGCTTCGGGAGCCGCGACGCCTTCGATGGCGCCATGGCCGAACCGTTCCGGCGTCTTCGACACCTTCTTCTCGGTGGCGTAGGCGACGAAGGAGGCGATGGTCGGTCCGGTGCCCGGGATGCAGGAGCACAGGCTTCCAACGAGCGTGCCGCGCAGGATGGGCATGGCGGAACGCTTGATGTCGTCCTTGGTCGGCACCATGTCGGCCATTGTGATGTTCGTGTAGGCGAGGTTCAGGGGCGCGGTATTGTTCACCGAGCGCAAGAACTCCGCGATTCCGAACAGGCCAAGCGACAGAGCGACGAGTTCAAGGCCGTCAGACAGATCGACGACGCCGAAGGTGAAGCGCTCGACGCCCGTGTTCACGTCGGTGCCCATGATGCCGAGCATCAGGCCCAGCATGGTCATGGCGACGCCCTTGAGGGGCGAGCCCTTGGCGAGGGTCGAGCCCGCCAGCAGGCCCAGAAGCATCAGCGCGCAAATTTCCGGCGCGCCGAACTGGAAGGCCACCTTCGCCACATAGGGTGCGAAGAAGATCATCTGAAGGATGCCGAAGGCGGCGCCGAACATCGAGCCAAGCATGGTGATGCCGAGCGCCACGCCGCCGCGACCTTGCTTCGTCATGGGGAAGCCGTCGAGACAGGTCACCGCATGGGGCGGGTGACATGGCAGGTTGAGCAGAATCGAGCAGATCGCGCCGCCATATTGCGCGCCGTAGTAGATGCCCGACAGCATCAGCACCGCCGCGACGGGCTTCATGCCGAAGGTCAGCGGCAGCAGGATCGAGATCGCCGACAGAACGCCCATGCCGGGCAGCACGCCGACGAGATTGCCGACCATGACGCCGACGAAGCACCACAGAAGGTTATGCGGCTCCAGCGCAATGCTGAAGCCATGCATGAGGCCGCCAATGCCAGAATCCATGTCAGAGGCCCCTTACGATCGGAATCTGCACATGCAGAACAAAGGAAAATAGCGCGATGGCGAAGATGGTGATTCCGCCTGCAAGAAGTGCGGAGGACTTCATATTGCTATCATTATCGCCGGATGCGCCAACGAAGACGCAGAAGAAGGTGGCTGGCGCGAGGCCCGCATATTCAGCCAGAATGATGAAAGCCGCGACGCTGCCGATAATGCAGCCCCAGCCCCGCCAGTCGGGATGAGAGGGTAGCGCGTGGTGCGCGTCCATGATGTCGGGGCCAGCCTTGGCGCCTGCGCTGGCTGCGAGCGCGATCAAAACGCCCATCGCCGCAAGCATGACGCCGAGGCACACAGGGAAAAACCCTGGCCCCATCTGGGTGAGACTGCCGACCTTGTAGCTAGTGCCGATAACAGCCGCCCCGCTACCTATAAGAATCATCAGTCCGCCGGCGTAGTAGTCACGCCTACTTTCACTGATCATATTATGTCCGCTCCCCTGCGTGGATGTCCACGTTCGCCATACGCGCGGTATGGCTAGTTCATGGCCCCAATCCTAACGTTCCCCGCATTGAATACGACGATTGTCGTGGAAGGGGCAAGCGCCGGATGAGTGATTGATTTTGTGCGCTGCAATAGAGTCCAGGCTTGCGCCTTAGTCGATCTCTCGCCTTCAGGCGGGGTGTCCATTATGATCGTTTCGATATCATGGGGGATGAAATGGCGGACGAAAATATCATTGGCGATGCGAGCGAACATGCGCGTCTGCATATCCTCTCCGCCAGCGCAGTGCGTCAGGCGATCACTGGATGCGCGCAGCTATTTAGCCAAATGCCGATGGGGCGGGGCGCAATCGCCCGTTTCGACACGTCCGGGGCCATCTTGCGCCGCCTTCGCGAGGGCGAGACCTGCGACGTCGTCGCGTCTTCTCTCGACTCGTTGGAGGAACTGAGCGGGCGCGGTCTGCTTGGCAGCGCGCCCGTGGTTGTGGGTGTCTCGCGTGTGGCGCTCGGGGTGCGGCGTGGCGAGGCGCCGCCGGATATTTCGACCATCGACGCCTTCATCGGCGCCTTGCGTCACGCAGATGTGATCGTACGCGGGGATCCCGCAGGTGGCGGCACCGCAGGCAATCATCTGCAAAAGGTGCTGGAGCGGCTCGGCCTCATCGACGAGCTCGCCGACCGGACGGTTTTGCGCGTCGGCGGTTATAATGTGATGAAGGAAGTGGCGGAGGGCCGCGCGCCCTTCGGCCTCACTCAGTCCACGGAGATCGTGGCCGTGGATGGCGTCGAGATCGGGGCATGGCTCCCTGAGGAGGTCCAGCTGACCACGCGCTATGCTGTCGCGCTCGGCTCCAACGCCGCGCCCATCGCTCAGGATTTCCTGAGCTTCATTGCGCAGGAGCCCTGCCGCGCGGTCTTCGACGCGGCAGGTTTTGCGCGGCCCTGATCAGGCGTCAGGCCTTGCCGGGAGGCGCAGGCCCAGCCGTTCCATGCGCGGCAGGACTTCGTCGCGCAGATGCGGAAATTCGCCGATGTAATTGACGAGGCCGATCGCCATGCCGTCGAGCCCTGCGGCGGACATTTTTTTGTAGGCCGCGGCGACCTCGTCATAGCTGCCCACGACCGGATAGGTGCCGACGCCGCTGATAAGGCGCTCCTTCAGCGCCTTCAGTTGGGCGAAGGGCGTTTCGCGTCCGCGCGTGCGGATGCGCGCGGCATGTTCGGCCGCCTCCCAATCGCCCATGTCGTAGACGATATAGTGATAGAAATCCCGGGCCTCCTTGGCCGAGGGCCGCGCGACCATATGGCCGCTGGCGAAGACGCCGACCTTGCGTTGCGACTGCGCGGCGATGGCGCGAACGGCGGCGATGTCGTCGCCAAGGGTTTCAAGCCCCATGATGGCGGTGAAGAGGCAGTCCACATGGCGCGCCGCGAAGCCCCGGCCTTCGGGCGATGCGCCTGCGCTGATGAGCATGGGCGGCTCGCCGCCCCAGGGCTTCGGTTCGCCAAGGACGTTTTTCAGCTTGAACCAGCGGCCCTCGAAGTCGAAGGGCTCGTTCTCGGTCCAGACGCGCTTGGCGATGGCGACCCATTCTTCTGTGTAGTCATAGCGGATGTCATGTGGCAGCAGGTCGATGCCCATCATGTCGAACTCGCCCTGGTTCCAGCCCGAGACGATATTGAGGCCGAAGCGTCCGCGTCCGACGTGGTCCGCAGTGACCATCTGCTTGGCTGCGAAGACCGGGTTGACGAAGGCGATATGCAGGGTGCCGCAGACGTTGATGTGTTTTGTCGCGCCCAGCAGCCCCGCCGCCCAGGTCAGGGTTTCGAAGCTCGCGCCCTGCGTGTCGGTGTCGCCCTTGTAGCCATGCCAGCGCCCGATGGGCAGAAGGAACTCAAGCCCCGCAGCATCCGCCAGATGCGCGGCGGTGAGATTATTCTCGAAGGAATGGTCCCACCGCTCCGGCGCCTTGGTCATGGTCAGGCCGTTCGAGCAGTTCATGCCAAAAAGGCCGAGCTTGAACCGGTTGGGCCCATACATGCGCGTGTCTTTTCTGGACATGAACAACCCCAAAGCCTCTCCCTGCGCCTCAGACGTCGAGCGTGGTCTTGGCGAAGACTTC
>CANBVC010000059.1 GCA_947372795.1 Beijerinckiaceae bacterium | reverse complement strand
GACAATGGCCGGTCCTGAATGGCGTCGCCGGTGGTGCGGATGACGACGACTGCGATGCGGTCTTCTGCGATGCCATGAGCTTCCGCGAGAAGGCGGCGCGTCATATGGGTTTGCGCCAGCGCGAGAGGCGAGCCGCGTGTTCCGATTCTAAGGAAGGGTTCTGTCATGGTTGCTCGTAGTCCTGAGGCCATCATTGCCGAAATGCCGAAGGGGACTATAGGGTGCCATGGGTTCATGCGAAAGAAGTGGAATCAGCAAGCGATGCGCGTTCTGGGGATCGAAAGCACCTGCGACGAAACCGCAGCTTCCGTGGTGGAGCTGCGTCCCAATGGAAGCGGCGCGATCCTCTCGAACGAGGTTCACTCCCAGATCGCCGAACATGCGGCCTATGGCGGCGTCGTGCCCGAGATCGCTGCGCGCGCCCATGTGGAGATTCTCGATCATCTGGTGCGGCGCGCGCTGCAAAAGGCGGACATGCGCTTTTCTGAACTCGATGGAATCGCCGCCGCCGCAGGCCCCGGCCTCATCGGCGGTGTGATGGTTGGGCTCACCTCCGGCAAGGCGCTGGCGCTGGCGTGTGGCAAGCCCTTCATGGCGATCAATCATCTGGAGGCCCATGCGCTGACGGCGCGGCTGACTGATGGCGTTGAATTCCCATATCTTCTGCTGCTGGTTTCAGGCGGTCACACCCAGCTCATCGCGGTGCGGGGCGTCGGCGAATACACGCGCATCGGCGCGACCGTGGACGACGCCATTGGCGAAGCCTTCGACAAGGTCGCCAAGATGCTTCAGCTGCCCTATCCCGGCGGCCCGCAGGTCGAGATTGAGGCGCGCTCGGGCGATCCCGCGAGTTTCGACCTGCCGCGCCCCATGCTGCGCCGCCCTGGCGCGGATTTCTCGCTTTCGGGCCTGAAAACCGCCGTGCGGGTAGAGATCCAGAAGCTCGGCCGCGCGCCCCGGCCGGCCGATGTCGCCAATCTCTGCGCCAGCTTCCAGGCTGCGGTCGTCGATGTGATCGGCGACCGCACACGTGCGGGGCTTCGCTTGTTTCGCGAACAGTTTGGCCCTCCGCGCGCGCTGGTGGTGGCGGGCGGGGTGGCCGCTAACAAGGCCATCGGCCACGCGCTGACGCGACTCACGACGCAAGTTGGGGTCAAGCTCATCATCCCGCCACCGGGGCTCTGCACCGACAACGGCGCCATGATCGCCTGGGCGGGGCTCGAGCGTCTGCGCCTTGGCCTGACCGATGGAATGGATTTCGCGCCACGCCCGCGTTGGCCACTCGACGCCAGCGCCTCGGCTGCGCACAATGGAAAAGCTTAAGTTCACGATTCGTGGTTTCCCATGCGCAGGCCCCTCGTTCTGGTCGCCGTCCTGCTGCTCAATCTCGCGCCGGGCTCCGCACGCGGACCGCTCGATCATGAGCCCGCCATGGCGGCTTCCCGCATCTATTACGGGCCCTCTGACGGCTTCGACCAGATTGATCCGGGGCTCATAGCGAAAGCTCGTCAAACCATCGACATGGCGGCTTATGTCCTCACCCAGCGCCCCGTCATCGATGCGCTGGAGGCGGCTGTGCGGCGCGGCGTGAAACTGCGGCTCTATCTCGACGCCGACCAGCGCGATCCTCAGGATGGTGAGCCAAGGGAGCGTCTCGCCGCCCTGTTGCGCATGCCGGGCGTCGAGACGAAATTCAAGGCCGCAAGCCGCGACATCATGCATTTTAAGGCCTATCAGGTCGACGGGCGCTGGCTGCGCACCGGCTCCGCCAATTTCAGCTTTTCGGGGGCGAGGCGGCAGGACAATGACATCATCGTACTGGAAAGCCCCGAGGTGGCTGGCGCTTTCGCTCAGAAATTCCAGCAGATCTGGATACGGCGCGACAATGACGCCTTCCATAGGTGAGACGGTTTCGCCCGAGACGGTTTCGCCCTTGTGCGAACTGGACTAGGGTCAGTACGAACCAACTGATGAGGCGCAAGGTGCAATTCCGCTCCGTTACAGTTCTGGGCGCTGGAGCCTGGGGTACGGCGCTGGCCAATGTGGCGGCGCGGGCCGGGCACGAAGTCACGCTCTGGGGCCGCGATGCCGCCATGATGGCGCAGATCGCCCGGACCCGCGAAAATCCGCGTTTGGCCGGTGTGGCGCTGGAAGCGCTTGTGACGCCGCAGGCGGATCTTGCAAAGGTCGCTCAAGCTGATCTTCTTTTGGCCGTGGTTCCGGCTCAGGCGACCCGCGATCTTGCAATGCGCCTGAAGGGCGTCGTTTCGCCGGGCAAGCCCATCGTGCTCTGCTCCAAGGGCATCGAGCGCGGCACAGGGCTTTTCATGAGTGAGGCGCTGGCGCTGGCGCTGCCCGAAAACCCTGCGGCTGTGCTTTCAGGCCCTAGCTTCGCCGCCGATGTGTCGCGGGGCCTGCCCACCGCCGTCACCCTCGCCGCGCAGGACGAGGGTCTCGCGCAGGCCATAGCGGCTGCGCTCAGCGCTCCCTCGTTCCGGCTTTACCATTCGACGGATGTCATAGGCGTGGAGATTGGCGGCGCCGCCAAGAATGTGCTCGCCATAGCCTGCGGCATCGCGGCGGGCAGGGGGCTTGGGGCGAGCGCGGTCGCGGCGCTGGTGGCGCGCGGCTTCGCCGAACTCAGCCGGTTTGGCCGCGCCTGCGGAGCCCGGCCTGACACTTTGATGGGTTTGTCAGGGCTTGGTGATCTCGTTTTGACCTGCGGATCGACCCAGTCGCGCAACTATTCCTTCGGCTACGCCATTGGTCGCGGCGAGACGCCGGGACCGGGAAAGCTTGCCGAGGGCGCCTTCACGGCGGCGGTGCTCGTGGAACTGGCGGGCGCCAAAGGCGTCGACATGCCCATTTCTCAGAGCGTCGACGCCATTGTTGCGGGCCGCATCAGCGTCGATGCGGCGGTTGAGGCTTTGCTGGCGCGGCCGTCTAAGGCCGAGGGCTGATCACGCTTCCGTGAGCTTGCGGAAGGGGTCGCGCGCAGTTTGCAGCAGGCAGACGGCCTGGATTTCATAGCTCTGGCTTTGCGCGCGGATTTCCTGATGGTTCCAGGTGTCGTTCAGCTCCGCCATTTCAGCTTCCAGATCTGAACGAGAATCGCTGACCGCCAGCACGAGCGCCCGCGGGCTTGTCTGAACCAGAGCGAAAAGTGGGCGATAGGGCGGCTTGCGAGCGGGGCGCGGAGGTTCGGCGGGAGCCTGTCGCGCCTTCTTCGGGATCAACGTCGAAATCAGGGCGGCCCCGAGCAGAAATACTCCAAAACGCTTCGCCATACCGGCTCCCCTTGGCGGCCGAGACCGCAGTCTATGCAACTATTTGCTAACCATAGCTCAAGCAGGCTGCCAGTGAAAAACGGTATTTAAAAGGTCGGAACCAATTCGGCGCGCTGGCGTTCCGGCGCCACACAGGCCAAGTTCATGTAACTGAACGCGGCGGGAAATCGGGGAAGGCCGTCAGCCCCGCAAGTGAGGCCTCAGTTGAGGCTTGGCAGGGTTGCGCGGCCAATAGCCATGTGTTAGGTCGAAGCCGCCTTCGAGATGGACGCGCGTTCACGCCTGTTCGGTCTCGTTCCTGGCATGTCGTCGAGGTTGCGGCGGTCGCCGTGGCTGTTTGTTGTCCGGAAGGGCGGCAGACCTCCAGATTCCTTGCGGCGCACCCGCTGAAGTTCGCCAGTTTCCAGGGGCTAATTGTGGCAAAAGACGATGCGATCGTAACCGGCATGGCGGGGCGTTACGCCCAGGCCCTGTTCCAGCTTGCGCAGGAGCAAGGCTCGACCGACAAGGTCGCCGCCGACTTGACGCGCTTCGCCGCAATGATCGCGGAGAGCGCCGACCTCAACAGCCTTGTCCGCAGCCCCGTGTTCTCTTCGCAAGAGCAAGTGAAGGCGCTGGACGCCCTCTTCGCCCGCGCGGAAATTTCTGGCGTAGCCGCCAATTTCATCAAGCTCGTCGCCATGAAGCGCCGACTGTTCGCCGTCGGCGACATGATGAGGGATTTCGGCAAGCTGTACGACGCCGCCCGCGGCATCGCGCATGCCGAAGTCACTGTGGCCGAGCCGCTCGCCGCCCAACATCTCGAGGCGCTGAAAGGCGCTCTTTCGCAGGTGGCTGGCGGTAAAACCGTTGACGTAGCCGTCCATGTGGACCCAGAGATTGTTGGCGGTATCGTCGTCAAGCTCGGGTCGCGGATGATTGACAGCTCGCTCAAGACCAAACTCAACTCGATCCGCACACGCATGAAAGAGGTCGGCTGATGGATATCCGCGCCGCAGAAATTTCTGCGATCCTCAAGAACGAGATCGCAAACTTCGGTAACGAGGCTCAGGTCACGGAAGTGGGCCAGGTGCTTTCAGTGGGCGACGGCATCGCCCGCGTCTACGGGCTCGACAACGTCCAGGCGGGCGAAATGGTCGAGTTCGCGAACGGCACGCGCGGCATGGCGCTGAACCTCGAAACCGACAATGTCGGCGTCGTGATCTTCGGCTCCGACCGTGAAATCAAGGAAGGCCAGACGGTCAAGCGCACCGGCGCCATCGTGGACGTGCCTGTCGGTCGTGGCCTGCTCGGCCGCGTCGTCGACGCCCTCGGCAATCCGATCGACGGCAAGGGCCCGATCGTCGCCGAGAAGCGCGCCCGCGTTGACGTGAAGGCCCCCGGCATCATTCCCCGCAAGTCGGTGCATGAGCCCATGGCGACCGGCCTCAAGTCGGTTGATGCGTTGATCCCGATTGGCCGTGGCCAGCGTGAGCTTATCATCGGCGATCGCCAGACCGGCAAGACCGCCATCGCGCTCGACACGATCTTGAATCAGAAGGGCATCAACCAAGGCACGGACGAGAGCCAGAAACTCTATTGCGTCTATGTCGCCATCGGTCAGAAGCGCTCCACCGTCGCCCAGTTCGTGAAGGTGCTCGAAGAGCGCGGCGCGCTCGAATATTCGATCATCGTCGCCGCGACTGCGTCCGATCCTGCGCCCATGCAGTTCATTGCGCCCTTCGCAGGTTGCGCCATGGGCGAGTATTTCCGCGACAACGGCATGCATGCCGTGATCGTTTATGACGATCTGTCCAAGCAGGCCGTCGCCTATCGCCAGATGTCGCTTCTGCTGCGCCGCCCGCCGGGCCGTGAGGCCTATCCCGGCGACGTGTTCTATTTGCACTCCCGTCTGCTGGAGCGTTCCGCCAAGCTGAACGACGAGAATGGCGCCGGCTCCCTGACCGCCCTTCCGGTCATCGAGACTCAGGCCAACGACGTGTCGGCCTACATCCCCACGAACGTGATTTCGATCACCGACGGCCAGATCTTCCTTGAGACGGATCTGTTTTATCAGGGCATCCGCCCCGCCGTGAACGTCGGTCTTTCCGTGTCGCGCGTCGGCTCGTCCGCTCAGACCAAGGCGACGAAGAAAGTCGCCGGCAAGATCAAGGGCGAGCTCGCCCAGTATCGTGAAATGGCCGCCTTCGCGCAGTTCGGCTCCGATCTCGACGCCGTGACCCAGCGTTTGCTGAACCGTGGCGCACGTCTGACCGAACTACTGAAGCAGCCGCAGTTCGCGCCGCTGCAGATGGAAGAGCAGTGCTGCGTGATTTACGCGGGCGTCAATGGTTACCTCGACGCCATCCCGGTGAACCGGGTGCGCGCTTTCGAAGACGGACTGCTGACCCTGCTGCGCACCAGCCATGCCGATCTTCTCACCTCCATCCGCACTTCGAAAGATCTTTCGGACGCGGACGGCGCCAAGCTGAAAAGCCTCGTCGAGACCTACGCGAAGTCCTTCGCGTAATTGGCTCATCTGACAAGAGCGGAAGCCCATGCCCTCGCTTAAGGATCTGCGAAACCGGATCTCCTCCGTCAAATCGACGCAGAAGATCACCAAGGCCATGCAAATGGTGGCCGCGGCGAAACTGCGCCGCGCGCAGTCCGCCGCCGAGGCGGCGCGCCCCTATGCGGACCGCATGGAAAGCGTGCTCGCCAATGTTGGCTCAAGCTTCGGCCCCGGCGCCGTAGCTCCCCTGCTTCTGGCTGGCTCCGGCAAGGATGACGTGCATCTTCTGCTCGTCTGCACCGCCGAGCGCGGCCTTTGCGGCGCCTTCAACTCATCCATCGTGCGTCTGGCGCGCGATCACGCCTTGAGCCTGATGGCGCAGGGCAAGACGGTGAAGATGATCTGCGTCGGCAAGAAGGGCTATGACCAGCTCCGCCGCCAGTTCGAGAAGCAGATTGTGGAGCTGATCGAGCTGCGCTCGGTGCGCAACATGGCCTTTGAGAACGCAGATCCCATCGGCAAGAAGCTCATCGCGATGTTCGAGGCCGGCGAGTTCGATATCTGCACGGTCTTCTACTCGCGCTTCCGGTCGGTGATCGCGCAGATCCCGACGGCTACGCAGCTGATCCCGGCCAAGCTGGTGGCGCAGGCCGTCGCAGCCGGACCGGCCGCCGCCTATGATTACGAGCCGGACGAAACCGAAATTCTCACGACCCTCCTGCCCCGCAACATTTCGGTGCAGGTGTTCCGTGCGTTGCTCGAAAACGCCGCCTCTGAACAGGGCGCGCGCATGAGCGCCATGGACAACGCCACGCGCAACGCCGGTGACATGATCCGCAAGCAGACGCAGATCTACAACCGCTCGCGTCAGGCGATGATCACCAAAGAACTCATCGAAATCATCTCGGGCGCTGAAGCGCTCTGACCGAAGTCAAGAGGATGAACGAAATGGCCACCCATTCCACCGGCAGAATCACCCAGGTCATCGGCGCCGTCGTCGATGTGAAGTTCGACGATCATCTGCCGGAGATCTATAACGCTCTGGAAACCACCAACCAGGGCGCCCGCCTCGTGCTCGAAGTGGCGCAGCATCTGGGCGAAAGCTCCGTGCGCTGCATCGCCATGGACACATCGGAAGGCCTCGTTCGCGGCCAGTTGGTGACCGACACCGGCGCGCCGATCATGGTGCCCGTGGGAGAAGGCACGCTCGGCCGCATCATCAACGTCATCGGCGACCCCGTTGACGAAGCTGGTCCGGTTGACGCGGAAACCACCCGCGCGATCCATCAGCCCGCACCCAGCTACGCTGAACAGTCCACCGAAGCGCAGATCCTCGTGACTGGCATCAAGGTCGTCGACCTGCTCGCCCCCTACGCCAAGGGCGGCAAGATCGGCCTGTTCGGCGGCGCGGGCGTCGGCAAGACCGTGCTCATCATGGAGCTCATCAATAACGTCGCGAAGGCCCACGGTGGTTACTCCGTGTTCGCAGGCGTCGGCGAGCGCACCCGCGAAGGCAACGATCTCTATCATGAGATGATCGAAGGCGGCGTGAATCAGAAGGGTGGCGGCGCTGGCTCCAAGTGCGCCCTCGTCTATGGTCAGATGAACGAGCCTCCGGGCGCGCGCTCGCGCGTAGCCTTGACCGGCCTCACCGTCGCCGAACATTTCCGCGACAAGGGCCAGGACGTGCTGTTCTTCGTGGACAACATTTTCCGCTTCACCCAGGCTGGTTCGGAAGTGTCCGCGCTTCTCGGCCGCATTCCTTCGGCGGTAGGCTATCAGCCGACGCTCGCCACCGACATGGGCATGCTGCAGGAACGCATCACCACCACCACCAAGGGCTCGATCACCTCGGTGCAGGCCATTTACGTCCCCGCGGACGATTTGACCGATCCGGCGCCTGCCGCCTCTTTCGCCCATCTTGACGCGACGACCGTTCTGTCGCGCTCCATCGCCGAAAAGGGCATCTATCCTGCGGTGGATCCGCTGGACTCCACCTCGCGCATGCTCTCCCCCATGATCGTGGGTGAAGAGCATTACGCCATCGCCCGTCAGGTGCAGCAGATGTTGCAGCGCTACAAGTCGCTGCAGGACATCATCGCCATTCTCGGCATGGATGAACTGTCCGAAGACGACAAGATCGCCGTCGCCCGCGCCCGCAAGATCGAGCGCTTCCTTTCGCAGCCTTTCCATGTGGCCGAAATCTTCACCGGTTCGCCTGGCAAACTCGTGTCGCTGGAAGACACGATCAAGGGCTTCAAGGGTCTCGTTGAAGGCAAATACGATCACCTCCCCGAGGCTGCCTTCTACATGGTCGGCACCATCGAGGAAGCGGTCGAAAAGGCCCAGCGTCTCGCCGCCGAAGCCGCCTGATCGCGCGCCGCTTCCAACGCACCGGAGATTGAGCAATGGCCGCTTTCCACTTCGAACTCGTCTCGCCGGAACGACTCCTGTTCGCCGGCGATGTCGAGTCTGTCGTTGTGCCGGGCGCCGAGGGCGCTTTCACGGTGCTCAAGGACCACGCACCAGTGATGTCGGTGCTGCGGCCCGGCATCGTTGAGGTTGACGAATCCCACACGAAGAAGCAGCGCCTTTTCGTGCGCGGCGGCTTCGCTGACGTGTCCTCGCATGGCCTGACGATTCTCGCCGAACTGGCGATCCCGCTCGAGGATCTCGACGCGGCGAAGATCGACAAGCAGATCCAGGACGCCGAGGAAGACCTCAACGACGCGGTCTCCGCCGAGGCCAAGCGTCTCGCCTCCGAGAAGCTTGATCAGCTGCGCGAGGTTCGCGCGGTTCTGAGCATCTGAGGCGCAGTGCATCTCACCGCTTGAAAGCCGGGCTCGTCCCGGCTTTTTTTATTGATGGCCGACCTACTATCGGCTTGAGCTCAACCGGGACGCAGCCATGCTGCCTGACATCAGCGATTACGCCGAAATCACCGCCCAATTTCGCTGGTCCATTCCGGGGCGGTTCAACATCGGCGTGGCGGTGGCGGATGTCTGGGCCCTGAGCGATCCGGATCGGCCGGCGATCATCGACCTGCATAGCGGCGAGACGCCCCAAACGCTCACCTTCGGCGCCCTTGCAGAACAATCTAACAGGCTTGCGAGCGCGCTTGGGTCGCTCGGCGTCGCGCGCGGCGAATGCGTGGCGATCCTTCTGCCGCAGATGGCCGAAGTCGTCATCTCCCATGTGGCCATTTACAAGCTGGGCGCGGTCGCCTTGCCGCTCGCCTCCCTCTTCGGGATCGATGCGCTGGAATATCGGTTAGCGGACGCTGGCGTTCGCGCCGTCATCACGGATTCTGCGGGCGCGGCTAAACTCTCCGCCATCCGCGCGCATCTGCCCAATCTCGCCTTCGTCATCTCGACCGATGGGCCAGACGGGCAGGTCCATGGCTTCCGGCCCCTACTTGAGAAGGGCAGGCCCGATTTCGTCGCCGCCGATACCGGTCCCGAAGATCCCGCCATGATGATCTACACGTCAGGCACGACCGGCCCGCCCAAGGGCGCGCTCCATGGCCACCGCGTTCTGCTCGGCCATTTGCCCGGCGTGCAATTTCCCCACGAGGGTTTTCCCAAACAGGGTGATCGTTTCTGGACGCCAGCCGATTGGGCCTGGGCGGGCGGCTTGCTCAACGTGCTTCTGCCGAGCCTTTATTTTGGCGTCGGCGTTGTGGCGCGGCGCTTTGATCGGTTCGATCCGGAAGCCGCGCTGCACCTCATGTCCGCCCATCAGGTCCGCAACGCCTTCATTCCGCCAACCGCACTGCGGATGCTGCGCAGCTGCCACGCGGCGGGGCGGCGGTACAATGTCGATCTTCGCACCCTCGCCTCGGGCGGCGAATCTCTGGGCGCCGCCGTCTATGCCTGGGGTCGCGAAGCCTTCGGCCTCACCATCAATGAATTCTACGGCCAGACCGAATGCAATCTGGTGCTGGCTTCCTGCAACGCCATGGGTGTTTCGCGCGCGGGATCCATCGGCAAGGCGGTGCCCGGTCATGTCTGCGACGTCATCCGACCCGATGGAACGCGCTGCGAACCGGACGAGCCCGGACAGATCGCGGTGTTGCGGCCAGATCCCGTGATGTTCCTTGGCTATTGGAACAGGCCCGACGCCACCCGCGCCAAATTCACCGGTGATTGGATGACGACGGGCGATCAGGGTCGGCGCGACAGCGATGGCTATGTTTTCTTTTTCGGCCGCGACGATGACGTGATCACCTCGTCAGGCTACCGCATCGGCCCCGGAGAAGTCGAAGATTGCCTGCTGCGCCATCCCGCCGTCGAGATCGCGGCGGCGGTGGGCAAGCCCGACGCCATCAGGGGCGAGATCGTGAAGGCCTTCATCGTGCTCAAGCCCGGCTTCCAGCCCTCGGCTGATCTCAGCGCCGATATTCAGGCTTTCGTGCGCACGCGCCTGTCAGCCCATGAATATCCGCGCGAGGTCGCATTCATCGCCCGCCTGCCGCTGACGACCTCCGGCAAGGTCATTCGCCGGGAGCTGCGCGAACAGGGCTGATCAGCCGAGCAAACCGCCGCTGATTGACGGCTTCAACGGATTGTCGATCAGCGCCGCCCGGTCGGGCTGGTCTGGGCGGACCTCCCCGGTGAAGGCCTGCCACAGTCCCTCGACGAACCGCGGCTCCATGTCTTTCAAAATAAAGACGATCCGCGTGCGCCGCTCGCCGCGCGGCCAGGCGTCGAGGCTGACGGGAGGATGAAAGACATGCTGCACGCCGTGAATGACGACCGGACGATCAGGCTCATCATCGAGCCCGACGATCCCCTTCACGCGCAGCAGATGCGGCCCATGGGCTTGCCGCAATAAATCGAGAAAGAGATCGAAGCCGCTTTTCGGCATGAGCTTGTCGCTCTCAAGGCAAAAGGCCCGGATGCGCGAGTCATGGCGGTTCACATCATGGGGATCTTGCCCATGGGCATGGGCATGGTCGTGGTGATGGTGGTGGTGATCGTGACCATGATGGGCATGATGATCATGGTCGTGATGATCGGAAAACGCTTCCGCATTCAGCCAGCGCGCGACATCTGGAATCTTGGTCTGCGGATCGAAGAGCCCGAGGTCGAGCAAGGCTTTCGCCTGCGCCTCGCCCTTCGCCGCATCAAGGATCAGCGCAGCGGGGTTCAGCGCATGGAGCCGTCGCCGCAGAGATGCTAAATCCGCCGCGCCAGCCTCGCCCTCCAGAAGGTCAGTCTTGGTCAGCACGACTCGGTCGGCCACCGCCGCCTGCTTCACCGCCTCCTCATGGGCGTCGAGGGTCGAGGCGCCGTTCACTGCGTCCACCAGCGTGACCACGCCATCGAGGCGGAAGCGCATGAGCAGGTAGGGATGATACATGATCGTGTGCAGCACAGGCGCGGGGTCTGCGAGGCCCGTGGTCTCGATGACGACGCGCTTGAAGGCGGGCATGCGCTCGTTGTCGCGTCGGCGCAGCAGGTCTTCGAGCGTGGTGATGAGATCGCCGCGAATGGTGCAGCACAGGCAGCCCGACGAGAGTAGCAGCATGTCCCCGTCAGCCGCCTCAACCAGCAGATGATCGAGCCCTACTTCGCCAAATTCGTTGATGATCACGACGGTGTCGGCGAGGTCAGGATCCCTCAGTAGACGATTGAGCAGCGTGCTCTTGCCCGCGCCGAGGAAGCCCGTGAGGACGGTGACGGGGATCGGCGGCGGGGGACGTTTCGCCTGCGCATTCTCGCTCAAAACCGGGGCTCCGTTCATTTGCGTTTCGGTCTCGCCTTGGCGGCGTGCCTCTTCTTGCCGCCCTTCGCCTTCGCCGCTTTGCCGATTGAAGGAGCAGCGCTTGCGGCAGGGCGGGCGTCGTCCAGCGCAGCCAGCGCCGGGCCGGTCCAGCCGGGCGCCCGGCCCGCGAATACGGGCACTGGGTCGAAACTGGGTCGTCCGCTTTGCGCCTGAACGGCGGCGACGCCGCTCGCCTGATCGCCCTGCGTGGGCCCATTGGCGAAAGGCGTGGCGAAATCATCCTCCGCCACCTGCTCACGATGTCTGCCACAGACGCGTGGCCGATTGTTCGGCGGCGCGCCGGGGATTGCGCGCAATGCAGCGAGCGAGGGGCCGGATCTGCTCACGAAACCTGCATCGAGCAGGCTCGCGGCCTTGAGCGTGCGCGCCTTGGCGTTGGGATAGCCAAGCACCACAGCAATGATCCGCCGCCCGTCTCGCGTCGCGCTCGCCACCACATTGAAGCCGGCGGCGCAGGTGAAGCCGGTCTTCATGCCGTCGGCGCCGGGATAGCGCCCCAGAAGCCCGTTGTGGGTGGGGATCACCTGTTCGCCAAGGCGCAGGGCGCCGATCCCATAGAGGTCGGAATATTCGGGAAAGTCGCGAAACAGCGCCATGCCCACGATCGCCATGTCCCGCGCCGAGGAATAATGATCGTCGTGGTGCAGGCCATTCGGGTTCACGAAATGGGATTCACGCATCCCGAGCCGCGCCGCAGCCGCGTTCATCTGGTCAGCGAAGCCCTCGACCGTGCCGCCCAGACCCTCGGCGATGGTGATCGCTATGTCGTTGGCCGATTTCACCATCAGCATCCGCAGGGCGTTTTCGAGCGTGACTTCCGAGCCAGGGTTGAAGCCCATCTTGGAGGGGGGCATGCGCGCGGCGCGGTAGGAAACGAGAATAGGCGTATCAAGGCCGACCTTGCCCTGCCGCAGGGCGGAAAGGGCCACATAGACGGTCATCAGCTTGGTCAGGGACGCCGGGTACCAGCGCCGCCCAGCCTCCTGTTCGGCGACGACAGCGCCGGAGGCTGCGTCGATCACCACATAGGGCGTGCCCTGTGGCGCCGCCTGCGCCAGTCCCGCTCCGCAGGCCGCAATCGCAAGCGACAGGCCGAAGCGCTGCAAAAATCCGCTGATGATGCGCATTTCACTGTTCTTCTGCATGGACGCAGGCTCATCCCTCGTGACGCGCCGCCTTGGTAATCGGCTTGAGCGAAATTGCCAAGCTTCACCGCTGCCTTGCCCCGGATGGCGCTCACCTACTGACCAGCGCCTTGAGGCGAAATCGTGGCCTGCCAAACGAGGTCCTTGCGTCAATGTCATTCGCCCGGCGCTCGCGCCTCGATTGCGAGCGCGTGAACGCCAGAGCTGAGATCCTCGGCTAGAATCTCATTGACGAGCCTGTGTCGCGCCAGCCGGGTCTTGCCAGTGAAGGCGCCCGAGACCACTTTCACATGGAAATGCGTTTCCGAGGAGGACATGGCTCCGGGGTGCCCCGAGCCTGGATGTCCAATATGGCCCGCATGTTTGTGGGACTCGTCGATCACTTCAAGCAAGATAGGCTCGAGCGCTGCGACGAGCTTGCTTTCCATTCGTTCTTTCACGCTCATGCGTGATCCTCCATCCGTGAAGTTCGCCGAGTCGTGCGGTGCTTCTTGCGAAGCAAGGTCTACACTCATAATGTCCCGGGCATGAATCTGAATTCTCCACTCTTCGACCGAATCAGGACGAAGTCCAAATCGGCGCCGGCCGTTGAGCCGAAGCCGAAGCAGGGTTGCGCCCATGAGGGTTGCACGGCGCCCGGAGAGTTCAAAGCGCCGATGGGACGGCTTCGCGAGGGGCAATATTTCTGTTTTTGCCTCGAACATGTGCGCGAGTACAACGCATCCTATAATTATTTCAATGGGATGAGCGATAATGACGTGGCCCGCTACCAGAAGGAGGCGGTGATCGGCCATCGTCCCACCTGGTCCATGGGCGTTCGTCGCGCCGCTGGCGGTTTTCGCGAGGATGGGATCGATCCTATGGTCGATCCGCTTGGCATGCGCCGCGCGGGAATGGGCGCGCAGGCCGGGAGCGCCCAACGTGCCCCCCGGTATGGGCTCGCTGCGATGAAGGCGCTCGCGACCCTGGGTCTTGACGACACAGCCGATGCGGAGAAGATCAAGACCCGCTACAAGGAGTGGGTGAAACGGCTCCATCCCGACGCCAATGGCGGCGACCGTTCGATGGAAGACAAATTGCGCGAGATCATCCAGGCCTATAATTATCTCAGAACAGCCAAACTCGTCTGATGACGGGAGAGGCATCCCAGCCGGGCATCCGGCGATAACGCCCGCGGGGCCGCGCCCCAGGGCCCGCGCTTGCGCCCCTTCGTGAAGCGGACGGGTATGGAGGAATGATGCAGACCGCTACGACGACGCCCGGCATGCCCGACAAGAAAGTCTCCGTGCGAGACGTGTTCCATATCGATTCCGACATGGAGACGCCGGCCTATTCCCAGCGCACCGAACATGTGCCCGATCTTGAT
>CANBVC010000058.1 GCA_947372795.1 Beijerinckiaceae bacterium | reverse complement strand
GCGACTCCTTACAGACCCATCCCGGAGATGAGATGACCTTCGTCGACGCAGCTCTGGCGCCCACCCGCAAGACGGGCCAGATCAAACTGCACGGCCCCGCCGATTTTGAGGGCATGCGCAAGGCTGGACAACTTGCGGCCGAGGCGCTCGACATGCTGACGCCGCTCGTAAAGCCGGGCGTGACGACCGAGATGCTGGACAAGATAGCCTTTGAATTTGCGATGGATCACAAGGTCTACCCGGCGCCGCTCAGCTACCGGGGCTACCCCAAGTCGATCTGCACCTCCATCAACCACGTCGTCTGCCACGGCATTCCCGACGACAAGCCGATGCGCAACGGCGATATCGTCAATATCGACGTGACGCTCATCGTCGATGGCTGGCATGGCGATTCGAGCCGCATGTATCTGGTTGGCGAGGTTCCCCGCCGGGCGGAGCGTCTTATAGAGGTGACGTACGAATCGCTGATGCGCGGCATCGCAGTCGTGAAACCAGGCGCCACGACAGGCGACATCGGCGCCGCCATCCAGACCTATGCGGAAGGCGAGCGTTGCTCCGTCGTACGCGACTTCTGCGGCCATGGGCTTGGCCGTCTCTTCCACGATGAGCCGAACATTCTGCACTACGGCCGTCCAGGCGAAGGCGCTGTCCTCAAGCCCGGCATGTTTTTCACCATCGAACCGATGATCAATCTGGGTCGTCCGCAAGTGAAGATCCTGTCTGACGGCTGGACCGCCGTGACCCGCGACCGTTCCCTCTCCGCCCAGTTCGAACATACGATCGGCGTGACCGAGACTGGCGTCGAGATCTTCACACTCTCCCCCGGCGGGCTGCATCACCCGCCCTTCGGCGGCACTGCGTGACAAAGGGGGACGCCGCCCCCTCCCGCCCTGCGGGCCTTGATGAAGCGCCCCATTACAAGGGCCATCGCGATCGCCTGCGCAGCCGTTTCCTCGAGACCGGCGATCAGGGCCTGCCTGATTATGAAATTCTCGAATTGCTTCTCTTTCGCTCGATCCCCCAGCGGGATGTGAAGCCGCTCGCCAAGGAGCTGATCGCCCGTTTCGGCTCGCTCTCGGGGGTGCTTGGCGCGCGGCGCGAGCGGCTGACTGAGGTAAAGGGCGTCGGCGATTCCGTCGCCGCAGACCTCAAGCTGATCGAGGCCGCCGGAAGGCGCCTTGCGCGGCAAGCCATTCAGGACCGCCCGGTTTTGGGCTCATGGAAAGATGTGATCGACTATTGCCACGCGGCCATGGCCAACGCCGATCGCGAAACCTTCCGCATCCTCTTTCTCGACAAGCGCAACCATCTCATCACGGACGAGGTGCAGGGCGTGGGCACCGTCGACCATACGCCGGTCTACCCGCGCGAGGTCATCCGACGCGCGCTTGAGGTCGGGGCGACGGCCATCATCCTCGTTCACAATCATCCATCTGGCGATCCCACGCCCTCCAGCGCGGATATTCGCATGACGCAGGACATCATCGCCATCGCCGGGCCCATGGGCATTTCAATTCACGACCACATCATTATCGGCCGCAATGGCCATGCGAGCCTGCGCGGATTGAAACTGATCTGAAGCGGTGCTTGCGCAGGGCGCAAAGCCGGCCCATATCGGTCCCGACCAACCGATTCATCCCTGCGAAGGCTTCCCTTGCGCTCCTCCGACTTCGATATTCTAGTCATTCCCGGGCTTGGCGGCTCGGGGCCAGGCCACTGGCAGAGCCGGTGGGTGGCGAAACTCTCCACCGCGCGGCAGGTGGAGCAAGACGACTGGCATAATCCGCGCCTTGAGAACTGGACGGCGCGGATCGTCTCTGCGGTCGCAGCGGCCCAGCGTCCGGTTCTGTTGATCGCCCATTCGCTTGGCGTAACGGCAGTGGTCCATGCCGCTCCGCGCCTGCCCGAGGGCGTGGTGCGCGGCGCCTTTCTCGTAGCGCCCCCCGCTGATTCGGTTTTGGTCGAGGCCGCCGGACCCGGTTTCAGGCCACTGCCGCAAGCGCCCCTGCCCTTCCCCTCGGTTCTGGTGGCGAGCCGCGATGATCCCTATGCGCCCTATGAGGAAAGCGAAGAGATCAGCTACGCTTGGGGCAGCCGCCTGCTGGATGCTGGCGAGGCAGGGCATCTCAATATAGAATCAGGCCACGGGCCTTGGCCCGAAGGACTGATGAGCCTCGCAGGCTTTCTCAAACAGCTCTGAGCTGAAACAGTTAAGCCCCTGTTATCCAACATTTAAGCAATCTGCATCTTCTGGCGCCGGATAGGTTAATTTGGCCGGGCAGTTTCTTAGCCCGGCTTTCACCATGACCAGAACCCCTCTGCTTTGCGCCGCCGCCGTCGCCTTTCTGGGCGCCTCGAGCGCGCGTGGCGCCGATTTCGATATCCAGACGACGCCTTCACGCGCTTCTGCGGACTTCAGCGGCGTCGGGCTTGGCGTTGACCTTGGCGCAGGGCTGGGCTCGGGGAGCGGCGTCAACGCGTCGGGCCGGGTCGGCGGCGCGCATATCGGTTATAATTTTCAGGCGGGGCGGCTCGTTGGCGGGGCTGAAACGGATTTCATAGCCTCCGGGATCAAATCAGGCAGCCTGAACACGACCACGTTCAAGCAGAACTTCCTGACCTCTGCGCGGGTGAAAGCGGGCTGGGCGTTCGGCGATCTTATGGCCTATGGAACGATCGGCTGGGGCTATTCCACCTCGAAACTCACGGACGCCCGCGGCGGGGCCAGCGAGACGATCAAGGGCGCCGCCTATGGCGTCGGAACTGAATTCGCCGTGACGCGCAACCTCTTCCTGCGGGCGGAATATCTGCGCTTCGATTTCGGCGCACAGTCCTACACGACGCCACTGTCGACCACCGCCATAAGCACCAGCACGAACCTGCTGCGCGCGGGAGCCAGCGTGCATTTCTAAACCGTTGACGCCGCAACCCGCAGGTTGCCAAACGCGCAATTGATCTTATGCTGATCCCAGAAATGGTGGCCGCCACGAGCCGCAATCATGGGAGGCAAGACAATATGGCACTGACGACGTCAGCTCAGCCGAACGGGTCTTCGAACGAGATCGACATCGCCACCACCATGCAGGGAACGCCCAGCGGGACCTTCATGCGCCAGTTTTGGACTGCGGTCGGCGTCTCTACCGCCGTCGCGCCCGGCCGGGCGAAACCCATCCGCATCATGGGCGACGATTACACGCTCTATCGTGGCGAGTCGGGCCGTGCGCAGGTGATCGATTCCCGATGCCCCCATCGCGGCGCGCCCATGCATCTGGGCTGGGTGGAGGAAGACGCCCTGCGCTGCGTCTATCATGGCTGGAAATTCGATTGCGACGGCGCCTGCGTCGATCAACCCGCTGAGGAGGCCGCCTATAAGGAAAAGGTGCGGATCAGGACCTATCCCACCCGCGAGCATCTTGGCGTGATCTTCTGCTACTTCGGCGATGGCGCCGAGCCCGCTTTCCCGCCCTTCCCCGAGCCTGCGGGCGAAGGCGTGATCGATGTCTGGCCAGTCTATCAGGTTCCCTGCAACTATCTGCAGTGTTTCGAGAATACGATGGACGAGGTGCATGTAGCCTTCACCCATGCGCCGGGCGGCTCCCACGCCAAACTATCGGCGGACCTGCCGATCATAACGGCGGAGGAGACCGACTGGGGGCTGATGCGCTACGGCCGCCGCAAGAACGGCAATATTCGCCATACTCTCCACTACGCGCCCAATATCGTGCGCGTCATCGTGCCTCCGCTCGCCGGCATGAACGGCGTTGGCGGCTGGCCAGAGATCATCTTCAGTTTCACGCCTGTAGATGATGAAAACTGCCTCTGGATCATCACCAGCAAGGTCCGCGTTTCCGGCGACGAGGTGGCGAAATTCCACGCCCAGCGCGATGCTCTCGAACAGCTGCGCAAGGAAGCGCCCGATGTGATGGATCTCGTGCGCGACATCTGGAGCGGCAAGGTCGCCTATGCTGACGCAACGCATCCTGATCTCGCGGTCGTGCAGGACATCGCTGTGCAGGCGGGCCAAGGAGCGATTGAAGATCGATCCATCGAGTTCCTCGGCAGATCCGACGCCGCCATCGTGGCCTGGCGGCGCATTCTGCGGCGGGAACTGAAACTCATCGCCGAGGGCAAGCCACACAAGACCTGGGCGACGCCGCCCGATCACATAACGCCCGCGCTCGGGATTTAATCGGCAAGACGCTCGCAACGACCCGCAGAGGTCGCGAGAATGGGGGGGAAAACATGACGGGTTTTCTGGGAAACAGATGGTGGGTCGTCGCGGCCTCCGCCTGCGGCCTGATGGTTGGCACAGGCTCCATCGTGATCTTCAGCTTCGGCATATTCCTGAAGCCTGTGACGGAGGCTTTGGGAATCAGCCGGGGCGATTTGTCCTCGGCGCTCTTCCTGAGCTCAAATCTCACCGGCTTCGCCTGTCTTGGCGTGGGCTGGTTGCTTGACCGATATAGCGCCCGCACGGTGATGCTGCCGGGCATCGTTCTTTTCGCTGCGATGATCGCCGCAATGGGCTTCATGCAGGCTGATTCCGTCGCGATGATCTATGTGATCTTCGCCGCCGCCGGTCTCTTCGGCGCCGTGCAGACGCCTCTGCCCTATGCAGCGACAGTATCGAAATGGTTCGACCGGGAACGCGGCCTCGCTCTGGGTCTTGCGACTGCGGGCGTTGGGCTCGGCACTGTCCTGATTCCGCAGATCGCAGCAGCCCTGATCCGCAACGTCGGCTGGCGTGAGGCCTATTACGGACTTGGCTTGGCGATCCTTGTGATGGCCTTCGTCCCGGTCATGCTCTTCATTCGCGATCCCGTCGCGAGCGATGCTGAGGAAAGCGCCGTCGCCCGCAGCGCAGCGCCGGGCGTTGAAGCAGGCGTGGCGCTTCGAAGCTGGCGCTTCTGGGCCCTTACCATCGCCTTCTTTCTCGGCGTGGTCTCGATCAACGGCACCATCGTCCACATCGTGGCGCTACTGACGGACAGGGGCGTTCCAGCGCAGACCGCCGTCGGCCTGATGTCTGCGGCGGGCCTTGCGATCATCATCGGACGAATTATTTGCGGCTGGTGTCTCGACCGCTTTCATGGCCCCTATGTGGCGGCCTGCTTCTTCGTTCTGCCCATGGCGGGCATCGCGCTGCTGGTCAGCGGCTGGGACATGCCATGGCCGGTCGTGGGCGCGGCACTGTGCGGGGCCGGAATCGGCGCGGAAGTCGATCTCATGGCCTTCTTCGTCAGTCGCTACTTCGGCCTCAAAGCCTATGGAACGATCTATGGGGTGACCTTCACCCTCTTCAACGTCGGGACGGGCCTTGGACCGGCCCTGAGCGGGCGCGCTTTCGACTATTTCCATTCCTATACCCAGATCTTCCTCGTCTATGAGGGGGCGCTGGCGGTGGTCTGCGTGTTGCTGGTAGGACTTGGGCCATATGCCTATCCCGCACGCCGCCCGCTGCCGGAACCCGAGCACAGCCACGCGACACGGGCCGCCTGACGAGCTGAGGGGAGATGCAGATGCGAGTTGGTCTTGTCGGTTTGGGACGCATGGGCGCCGCCATGGGCGCCCGCCTCGCCTCTTTCGGCGTGCAGGCGAGCTGCTGGGATCTCTCCGAAAAGGCCTCCACCCATGCGGCTGCGCGCGGCCTGAGCGTGGCGCAATCGCCGCTGGCGGTGGCGCAGGCGAGCGACCTCATCATAACCACCATCACCGAAGACGAGGGCGTTCGCGGGCTCTTCACACGGCCTGGCGGCTTCGGAGAGGTGGATCTGCGAGGGAAACTTTTCATCGAGATGAGCACCCTTCGCCCGCAAACCGTGCGCGATATCGCACTCATTCTGGAGACCAAGGGCGCCTCGATCATGGATTGCCCCGTGCTGGGCACTGTGCCCGCCGCGCAGGAGGGCCAGCTCGTGGGCCTTGTGGGCGCCAGCGATGAGGATCTCGCGCGCGCCCGCCCGGTGCTTGAGAAACTCACCCGCGCCTGCGTCCCCATGGGTCCGGTGGGATCGGGCCATGCGATGAAACTCGCCTTCAACCTCGCCATGGCGTCTTTCATCAACGGCGTCGCAGAGGGGCTCGCGATGGGCGCCGCCCAAGGACTCGATCTCAACCGAATGATGGGCGTCTTCTTGAACTCGCCACTGAGCAATGTGGTGCTTGAGAACAAGGCGGATAACTTTCTGGGCAAGGACGCCCCCCTGACCCTCGACATCCGCACCCTGCGCAAGGACATGCAGTCGGCGCTGACTGCTGGCGCCAGCGTCGGCGCGCCGATGGGCGCCACAGCGGCCGCCCTCGCTCTGCTTTCGAGCGCTGTGGCCGCCGGTTGGGGCGACAAAGACATTGGCGATCTCGCACCCTTCATCCGGGAAGCGCTCTGCCAAAAGATTTGACACAATTCGAAACTAAAATATTACTTAAGTAATCAAATATAAAATGTATCCGTGCTGCAAAAGCTCCAACAGTGCTTGCCGCTTTATGGTTTTTACTGTTAGATTTAAGCATCTTCATCATGCATGGGCGATAAAACGCGTGTCAGCAAATACACAGCTCGACCACCACGAGGACGCCGCACATCCGGCCGTCAAAAGAGACATCGGCGCCATCATTTTCTTGGCGACGGTCATTTTTTCGCTGATCGGCATCGCCACCCTGGCGCGCAACATCTTCGCTGCAGCCCACCATCTGGAATCTGCGAAGCGAAATGCAGAAACAGTTGCGCGCACCCTTACCGATATAGGCGTGAAGCGTAAGGCGGGGCAGTCGGACCTACCTCATTGCCAACTGCGTGAAGAAAACGCAGGCAAACTTACCTGGGGTCCCTGCTGGAACGAGATCGCCAAAACGACAGAGATCTCCGCCCTCACAAACGCTCTTGAAAGCGAAAATGAGATTTTCGGGGCTCCATGCGATGGCTCGGAAGAGGCCGTAGGACGCATAACCATCGAGAAGGGCACGTCCTGGTTCTCGGCTGGCAACACCGGCGTCACCTATGCCGCAAGCGACAGCGAAGATTCCATCGCCACGGAGACGCCAATGCGCGTGCAGGTCTGCAATCGCTGGGGCGAGGCCGTTAAAGTCCAGGAGATCAAGTTTTGAGCGAGACCTCCTTGATGGCGAAGACTCACACTCCGCCGGAGCCGCCGCCGGCCAAACAGAGCCTGGGCAGACGTTTATATTCTTATCTGCTGGATCCCGACATCGAAGGGAATCTTCAGAAAGTCATTGAGAATTTCGTTGCGACCCTGATTTTATTGAATGTCGGCTCGATGCTTATCGAGCAGATTCCGGAGATCTACGAACCCAACAAGAAGTGGTTCCATTTCTTCGACACCGTTTCGATTGTCGTCTTCACCGTCGAATATGTGCTCAGATTTGTACTTTCTCCCTACCAGAAAAACATGGCGGGCAAGCGCTTCCCGCGAATTTTCTATGCGATCTCACCCTTTGCTGTGATCGATCTGCTTTCGATCCTGCCTTTCTATCTCTCCGCTTTCATCGCGCTCGATCTGCGCATCTTGCGCGTATTGCGACTGCTGCGCCTACTCAAACTGTTCCGGGTGCTCATCCCGGCGTGGAAGGAGTTCCGTCAGCTCAACAAGGGCCGGACCTTCCGCCAGCACGTGCACGCAATTGTCTGGCCGTCGCGCTTTGGTGGACAGATCCACCATTTCTTCGATCTCTTCATCATCGGCTGGGTGGTGATCTCCGTTATCTCGGTTCTACTGGAGACGGTGGAATCCGCGCATTACATTCTGGCGATGGAATTTGCAGTTCTCGATTCGGTCGCGGTCGCGGTGTTCACGACCGAATATCTGATGCGCATGTACTCCTGCGTGGAGGATCCGAAGTTCAAGCAGGCCTATGCCGGACGCATCCGCTACGGTCTGACACCGGGCGCCGTCATCGATGCGCTGGCGGTTATGCCGTTCTTCCTCGAAGCGCTCCTGCATCACCTCTTCGATCTGCGCTTCCTCCGAATTTTCCGGATGCTCCGCCTCCTGAAGCTGACCCGCTTCAGCGATGCGACCAAGCTCGTGTGGGACGGTATCAAGCGCGAAGCTGGCACCATCGGCGCCTCGTTCTTCGTGCTGTTGCTCGTCATCATCCTTTGCGGCAGCCTTGGCTATCTCCTCGAGCATGCTGCACAGCCGGATAAGTTCGAGAGCATTCCGGGCGCCATCTACTGGTCGGTGATCACGCTCTCCAGCGTGGGCTACGGCGATATATCGCCGGTGACGCCCATGGGTCGGTTCATCACCTCGCTCATGGCGCTCTTGGGCATCGCGCTCGTTGCTATTCCCTCCGGTATTCTTTCAGCCGCCTTCACCGATCAGTTGCGCATCGAACGCGAGAACATCGGAACCAAGATCGCGGCGATGATGGAGGACGACAATCTCGATAGCGACGAAAAGGCGATGCTCGAAGCGGACGCCAAGCGCCTGCACATCACCGATGTCGAACTCGATTCCATGATCAAGATCGCTCAACGCAATCGCCTGATGGATAAGAACATCAGGATGGAATTCAACCTAACCGCCGCCAAAGAGGACCCTGAGCTTGCTTTCGAGCAGTTCCGCGGCCTCGTGAGTCAGATTAAACAGCTCGTCTATATCACCGACAACCAGATGGCTGGCGTCATGGGATCGGAGGGCGAAGCATCCGGTCTGGAGAAATCAATCTACGATCAGATCGCCGAGCATAAAGCGACGCGCAAACCGGCATAACGAGAAGTCGGCTTAAATGCTGCTTTAAGGGCTTCGGCGGATGCGCCGAGGCCCTTTTGTTTTTATTGGAAATACTTGCGAGCGCGCTGCTTTGACGCCGCCGAGGCGCCTAGCGCGCGATTGACCGCGCCGGATAAAGCCTCGGCGCTGACCGGATCGATTTCAAGGTTGCTGGCTGTAGCCTCCTTAACGAAATCGGGATCGCTAAGCATATCCACAAAGGCCTTGCGTAGAGCGACAACCCGTTCCACCGGCACGCCCGGCCCCGTTGCAAAGGGATGACCCAGCGTGTCGCCGACGGTGACGATGTCGAGCACCTCCCGATCTTCGGAGTTGCGGATCACGTCTACGGCGCTTGGCACATTGGGAAGATCTGCGGGCTTGGGGCCGGAATGGACGAGAACATTGATGTCCTTGTTGGCGACCCAGTTCGGCTTTGACGCCTTCAGACTCGACCATGAACCAGCGCGCCCGGAAACCTCGCCCCGCTCCATGGCGAGATCAAGTGCGCCTGAGCCGGTATAGCCGAGCACCATCTTGAACTTGGTTCCCGCCAGATCATTGAGCATGACCGGGAAGGAGAGCGTAATGCCAGAGGAACCGACAGCGCCCACGATCACTTCCTTCTGACGCGCCTGCTCGATCGTCGTCACGCCAGTGGTCTTCCATGTCACCATGGTTTCAGTGGTTGGAGCGACGGAGCCGATCCATTGAAAGCGGGTGGCGTCAAATTTAATCCCGTCTACACCGACCGCCTGGGAGGTCGGCAAACCATTCTGGATCACCCCAATAAAAGTCCCGTCCTGCGGCGCGACATTGAAGAGGAAATTCGCCATCACCAACCCGGTTGCGCCGGTCATATTCTGCGGAATAACGGTCGGACGGCCGGGAATATGCTTGCCTATATGACGCGCCACCAGACGAAGCTTCAGATCGTATTCCCCGCCTGCGCTGACGCCCACAAGTGCTGTGACCGTGCGTCCCTTATAGAAATCCGAGATGGCGTCCGCATGAGCTGGGGAGAGCCCGGCATAGGGGAAAGCGACGCATATGGCGGCGGCAACTGTATAAGCCTTCATGGCGCTGTTTCCTCCTGTAGGGTTGAGGCAATGTAATGGATTGTAATGCGCGGCGCCACCAGCGGCCGTTCGCTTCACTTCGCCGACCGAAACGCCTATCCTTGGACGAGGCGTATAAAGAAACTGGAGATATGGATGGCGACGCTCCCTACTGGCGCTAACTTCAAGCGGACCCAGATCCTTTGGGAACTTGGGCTGCATATTGCGGGCAATCCCGAAACGAAGTACGGCGGCAACCGCGACATGTGCATCACGGTGGGCAGCGGCGCGGGAGAAGAATTCAAGCCGTGGCTGCGCTTTTCGACCGGCTCAGCGATCATGGCCCATTCGATCGCCAAGGGCGATATCGACATGGCCTTCGTGAACCCATCGGCGCTGCTGACGCAGGCCTATCGTGGAACCGGCGTTTTCAAGACTCCCCTGCCCCTGCGCATCATCGCGAATTATCCGAGCATGGATCGCTTCGTCATCATGATGCGCGCAAGCCTCGGCTTTACCTCGCTGCTTGATGTGAAGAAGGCGCGCTATCCCCTGCAGATCTCGCTGCGCGAAGATCCGACGCATTCGACGCTGGTGCTGGTCGATCAGTTGCTGTCTTTTTACGGCATGAGCCTTGAGGAGATTAAGTCCTGGGGCGGCGGTGTGCATCCTGCAGGCCCGCCCAATGACAAGCGCCGTCTGGCCGGCATCGCCGATGGCTCCATCGACGCGGTTTTCGATGAAGGCATCAGCATCTGGATCGATGAGGCCCTGCGCGCTGGCATGGCCCTCATCAATTTTGAGCCCGAAGCCTTCGACCATCTGGGCGCAATCGGCTGGCGCAAGGTGAAGTTGCGCACAGGTCGCTTCTCACATCTGCCGGACTATGACTGCATCGACTTCAGTGGTTGGCCGCTGTATGCGCGCGCCGATCTACCCGAAAAGGTCGCCTATGATGTCTGCGCGGCCTTCGCAGCCCGCCATGACAACATGACCTGGGAAAAGGGCACCTTTGAAGGCATCCATCAACTCGGCTGTGAAACCGATGCGACACCCATGGATGTGCCCATGCATCCGGGCGCGGAACGCTGGTTCCGTGAGCATGGCTACATCTGAGCGATAAGATCGAGGCCCGCGTTCATGGCGCGGGCCTTTCGATTAGGCTCTCAGCCGGCCGCAAAGACCGCGCGCAGCGGGGCGACTTTCAGTTTCACATAATCGCGGAAGCGATGGTATTTGCGCTCCGTCGCCCAATACAAGGCGTAGCTGTAAGCGTAGAGGAAAAAGAGCAAACCCAAGGTGAGGAGCGCTTCTGGCGCACCTATTCTCCCGTAGGGGACAAAGCCGTTTCTCAGCAGCAGCGCCGTAATGATCATCAGCGGCGGGTAATGATAGAGATAGAGGCTATAGGTGAATTTCGCGAAGAAATGTGAAATCTTCAGACGAAGCCCCTTTTTAGCAGATCTATCATGACGATGGCTGTTTATGATCAGCGCCACGCTGAGCGACGTCGCAACGATATGGGGAAAACCCCACCCATTGAGCCATAGATAATCATTATTCGCCGAGGCGAGCAGGCCGATGAGCAGCGACCAGCCCAGCCATTTGGGAAGCACTGGCCACCTAGGAAACCAACATAAGACACCAAGGCACCAGATGCTTCCATAATGAAGAATATCATCGGAAACCACGCAAAAAGACGCTCCAAGGGCGATCAGCCCAATGAGACGATTGCGCAGGCTTGCGCCAAAGAGCGCGACAAGGAATAGCGGAAACATAAAATAATACCATAATTCGCAGGCAAGGCTCCAGAGCGGCCCGTTGCTGCCGAATGTGGGCACGTAAATGGTCTGCAATCCCACGATATTGCCGAGGAAGATCCAAACGCCCATACGCTGGCTTACATAATCGAACTCAGCCCCCGATGAGACGTTTATCAAAATCCAGTCAGAAAAGAGACCGAACACAAGTGCGGGAATAAGCACTACGTAGATGCGCGTCGTCCTGTCGATCGCGTAATCGAAAATCGTCACGCCGCCTTTTCCAACCGCCTGAATCGCAGCGCGCCCGATCAAAAATCCGCTCACCACAAATAGGATCATCACCGAATGATGGCCGAGATAAAGCAGTTGGAAAACGAAGAGATTGAAAGGATTAAGATTGTCCTCGAACACAAACAGCGTTTCACCAATATGGTTGATCACCACCAGAAACGCTGCAAGGGATCGCAAAATATCGAGCGCGTTGGAAAGCGAAGGACTGATGGAGAAGTCTATGCTGGCGACGCCTTCCTCTATCTTCCGGATAGTGCCGGACCAAGCACGCCTTCCAACGGCCAAGGGTTCTAACAACAACCGCGGATTCGCATTCGCCGCCATCAAAAACCCCCCGGACCGCGCCGCTTATGCAACCTTAGCGGGCAGTAGCGCAAGGGCTCTGTACTTAAATAAACTCAATAATTATTTGCAAAGCTTAAGTTAATCTGTCACAATCTCGCCAATCGCAAAGATAAAGGCCGGAACTGATCAGACAACCCGTCCCAACCATACGTTGGTCACCGTATGACTGACTAATTGACGAGATTGATTGTTCGATCGCCACAAAGGTCAACGCCGTCAAATTGCTCGGATGGCTCTTCGGAAAACTGCGTCCAGACGATGAACAGGCATCCCCACTCACGAGGTATCTCAACAGTGAGCCTCTGCCCAGGCTTCAGGCTTGGTCTAACTATAAAAGGCTTGCGGCCCTCCTTGAGCGAGACAAGCTTCAGTTCATTCAAGGTCACTGAGCGGTTATTGACGACATCGACCTCATCCATCGGCTGAGATGGCTTAGTCTTCGCAGCATGGGGGACGGGACGCGCGATGGGAGCGGGGGCGCCGATTCCAGGCCTCGCCTCAACATCGGCTTGCGCAGGCGAAGCTTCGGGAGTCTCAACGGGGGC
This sequence comes from Beijerinckiaceae bacterium, assembly GCA_947372795.1. GTDB lineage: Bacteria > Pseudomonadota > Alphaproteobacteria > Rhizobiales > Beijerinckiaceae > Terripilifer. Next base: position 1,692 of record CANBVC010000058.1, on the reverse strand, counting down.
AGCAATTGCCTGCGGATCCTCCATTGCGGGTTCGATCTGCGGTCCCTTCTTCTGCTCGTTCAGATTCCCCACCGGGGAAGAAAATGGCGAGCCAGCGGCGCGATTGGTCGGGGCAGCATCATGCCTGAGCCAATCGAAGGGAAAGGGCTCTTTCGACGGCGTCTGCGCCAAAGCGCCCATGGGGACCAGCGCAAGGTAGAGTGGCCAACCGACGCGCTGGACGAGCAGTCTCATGTGACGCACGGATGACCCCATTGATGAAGAATCGCTATGCGAATCGTAGCACGCGGTGACTGCAACAAAGTCAGACTTACGTAACAAGACCTTACAATCGCGTGGACGTGATGGTCCCCGCGATACAACCGCAAGCTCAGGCCGCGTCGAAACATTGGGCTTGCGCCTGCCGTTCGCGCAAGCGTGGCATGACCTCACTCGCAAAGAGCCGCATGCTGTCGGCCGTATCTTCGGGACCAAGATGCCCGCCTTGCGCCATCAGCAGCAGATTGCCGAGACCGCCGACCCCGTCAGTAAAGGCGCAGATCTGGTTGAAGACCTGATCGGGCGTTCCAGCGAAGGCTATGCCGCATTCGATGAAATCATCAAGCGAGGCGGTCGACAGCTCCACGGGCCTGCCCTTCGGCGTCATAAGCGTTCGGAAAGCGCCCGGGTTGGGCGAACGGGCGGAGCGCATGGCCGCCTCCACGCTGAAATAGCCTGGCGGCTTGTTAAAGGGATCGGCGACCCGGGCATTGGTGCGCAGATAATCCGCGATGAGATCGCAGCGCCGCCGCCCCTCTGCCTCGTCGCGGGCGACGCCGCTCATGGCGAGATAGGCGAAACGATCCACCGGCACCTTCGTCCCGTGCCCACCGGCCTGATAGCCCTTGGCATAGGCCTTGTGCAGTTTCACTGTCTCGGCGATGCCGCCCATGAAACTCGCCATCACATGGCCCCTCTCGCCGATCTCGACGGCGTTGGCTGGCGTAGCGGTCGAAATCCAGATCGGCGGGCGCGGCTGCTGGTAGGGGCGCGGCCAGATATTGATATTGCGATAATGGAAGAAGTCACCCTCGAAGTTGAAAGGGCCCGAGGTGGTCGTCATCGCCTTGATAATGAGATCATGGGCTTCCCAGAAACGCGGCATGAGCGTGACCGCATTCGAATTGGCGGGCTCGACGTCATAGGGAACGCCCTTGATCATGCCGAATTCGAGCCGCCCCTTTGAGATCACGTCGATCATCGACATTTCCTCCGCGACCCTGATGGGATCGGGGCGATTCCCGACAGGTACGCCGAGCACCAGCAGGCGCGCACGTTTCGTCAGTCGCGCGAGAATGGACAGGATGAGCGCGGCTGAGGACGTCAGGCAGGTCGCTGTCGAGTGATGCTCATTGAGCATGATGTCAAAGCCGAGCTCATCGGCCAGCACCCATTCGTCGATGTAACGATGGTAGAGTTTGTGTGCGACCTCCGGATCGCAAAGCTCATTCGGCAGCGTGATGCGCAGGGAGGGACGCTCTGCGCCCCACGCGTCCGGATAAGGTTCCTCGGAGAAATGAAAAATACGCATGTCCTGACCACCTTGTTCTAGCGATGGGCGTCGGCGAATGAGATGAGGGCGTCCAGCACGGCCTGGGGCTGTTCCACCTGGGGCAGATGACCTGCCTTTTCGATCTGCGTGAAGGTGGCGCC
>CANBVC010000057.1 GCA_947372795.1 Beijerinckiaceae bacterium | reverse complement strand
AAGACTTCCGGATAGGCCGCAAGCATGACATTCGCCATGGCGCCGCCCGCGGACAGACCGGTGACGAAAACGCGGTCGCGGTCCACATCGAAGTCCACCGCCAGTCGTTCGATCATGTTGCGGATTGATACGGCCTCGCCCTTGTCGCGTGATGCAAGGGCGGGATCGAACCAGCTGAAGCACGTGTTGCCGTTGTTGGCGCTCTTCTGTTCGGGATAGAGCAGTATGAAGCCGTGGTCGTCTCCGAGTGCGGACCATCCGGAGCCGCAATCATAGGCCTGCGCCGTCTGGGTGCAGCCATGCAGCACCACCACCAGCTCCGGCCTAGGCGGGAGATGTTCGGGTACGTGAACGAACATGCGCAGGTTGCCGGGATTGGCTCCAAATCCCTCGATTTCGACCAGTCGATCGTCCGGAACGCGGATATGCGATCCTTCGGACGCTTTCCGCAAGGCGCTGGAGACCTTTCGATAGTGGGCGAGTTCAGCGGCGATTTTGCTCAGACCGGACATTCATGGCCTTTCCGTTGCGGTCGTTATAGGGCTTTCGGGCTATTGTTGCAATGCAACATGAATTCCTCATATTTAGCTCGGCGGCGTTGCCGAAGTTCGAACCGCGGGGTACAGGGCGCTGCATGCGCCCATTTAATCGCCCCGTGATCGGGCGTAGCCGTCCAGAGGATCGCGACATTGACCGGAGCCGGAACCGACAGGACTCGTCCCGAAATCACGGGGGGACCCGCGATCATCCTTGTGCGCCCGCAACTGGCGGTGAACATAGGCATGTGCGCCAGGGCCATGGCGAATTTCGGGCTGTCCGATCTTAGGCTTGTTAATCCGCGCGAGGGTTGGCCGCGCACTGGCGCCCTGCGCAAGGGAGCCTATGCGGCCGCAGCTGGAGCTGTTCATCTGCTCGAAAGCGCCAAACTCTTCGACACATTGGAAGAGGCCGTGGCTGATCTGAGCTTCGTCTGGGCCACGACGGCGCGCGAGCGCGGGCAGGGCAAGCGCATTCTGCCCCCCGGCGTCGCCATGACCGAGACCGCGCAGGCGGTGGCGGCGGGAGACTTGCGCGGGATCATGTATGGGCCTGAGCGCACGGGGCTCGACAATGACGAAATCGCTCTGGCCGACGCCCTCATCACATTTCCGGTCAATCCGGCTTACGCCTCGCTGAATCTGGCGCAGGCGGTGCTGTTGACGGGCTATGAATGGTTTCGGGCCTCGCAGGGCGAGGTTCTGCCTTTCACGCAGATTGAGCGATCGCCCCCCGCGCCGCGCGAGATGGCGCTCTCATTTTTCGATTATTTCGAAAATGCGCTGGAGGAGAACGGCTTCTTCCGGCCCGAGGGCAAAAGGCCCGTCATGCAGCGCAATCTGCGCAATATCTTTCATCGCATGGGCATGACCGAGCAGGACGTGCGCACCCTGCGCGGCGCCATCGTGAGGCTCGTCGAAGGGCCGCGCCAGGAAGCGCAGACGCGCAAACGCACGCGCACGCCCAAGATCAAGGTGGATAAGCCGGAGGAATGAATCGTCTTCGCGCGAATTGACGGGATTTTTAAAGTCGATCCGAAGATAAACTCACTGCGTAATCTGTCATCGCGCGAGGACCGGTCCTGCGTTGAATTAAAGGTGACGCCATGACTCCCGCCGTCACACGCCGCTTGCTGCTTTGTGCAGGCGCCACGCTCGCCCTGCCGCGCGTGCTGCGGGCTCAGGGACTCTTTGATACCGATGTAGTGATTATCGGCGCAGGCTCCGCAGGCCTTGGGGCCGCGCATGCCTGTGCGCGCGATGGCAAGAGGTTCGTTGTGCTCGAGGCGCGCGATCGTATTGGCGGGCGCGTCTTCACCGACGTATCGCTGGGGGCGCCTTTTGACGCCGGCGCCTATTATATCCATTGGGCCGAACGCAATCCCTGGCGCAAGATCGCAGCCGATCTGGGCGTGACCGTTCGTGATGAGAATACTATTCCTGCAGGCGAATGGTTGAACTTTGAAAACGGGGCGCGGATTGAGCGCGCTGGTCGTCGCCGTCAGTTTGCGGAGCTGTCGCGCCGGTTCGATACCGATCAGAGCGAGGTTCCCGACGTCTCCTTCACGCAGCGCGTGGCGGATGCGCCTGATCTTTTGCCCGGCGCGCAGGGCATGGCGCGCATGGCTGTGGGCGAAGAGGCGGAGCGCATCTCCGCGCTCGATTATGCGCGGCTCTGGTCTGGCGACGATCTTATCGCGCCGGACGGTTACGGCTCACTTGTGCAGCGGTTTGGCGCGCAGGTCCCGGTTAAGCTCAACACCGCCGTAACGCATATCCGCTGGGACGGGCAGGGGGTCGTCGTCGAGAGCGCAGCAGGGCGCCTCACCGCCCGCGCCGCCATCGTCACCGTCCCCGTGGGCGTGCTTTCGCGAGGGACCATCCGTTTCTCGCCCGACTTGCCCGCTGTGACGCAGGAGGGCCTTGGCGGCCTCGCCATGGGCGCCCTGACCAAGATCGGCCTGCGATTTGACGGGACGCGGTTCGGCCTGCCCATGAACAGCAACTTATGGGACGAAATCCCAGGCGCAGGCGGCGTCAATTTCGAATGCTGGCCCTTTGACCGCAATCTGATCGTGGCGATCTTCGGGGGCGACTTCGCCCGCTCCGTGCTGTCTCAGGGGGAGCAGGCTGCGGCCGGGATCATGCTGGACCGCTTGAGCGCTTTGCTGGGTGAGGAGGCGCGCCGCGCCTTTCTTGGCGCCAGCGTCAACGGCTGGGCGACTGATCCCTTCGCCATGGGCTGCTATTCTCATGCCTTGCCGGGGCAGGCGGGCGCGCGGGCAAAGCTCGCGCTTCCCGTGGGCGACCGAATCTGGTTCGCAGGCGAGGCGACCGCTGCGGGGGATGGCGATTTCGGCGCCGCCATGACGGCGGGCGGAGCCTTTCTTGCGGGCGAGGCCGCAGCGCGGGCGGTACGGCTGAACTGAGAACTTGTTAACTGAGAACTTGGCGTGCTTCGCCGCGCGGGCTATTCCCAGATCATCTTGACTCGCGAACCTGTGATTCTCGTCTTCGATTCCGGTCTTGGCGGCCTGACGGTCTTCGCTGGGATTGCGCGGCTGCGCCCTGGCGCAGACTATGTCTATGTCGCCGATGATGCGGTTTTTCCCTATGGGCGGCTTGAAGAGCATGTGCTGATCGCGCGAGTGCGCAAGATCATGGAGACCATGATCGCGCAGGCCCAGCCCGACATCGTGGTCATCGCCTGCAACACCGCCTCGACCCTCGTCCTGCCCGACCTGCGCGCCGCCTGGCCCAAGATTCCCTTTGTTGGGACTGTGCCCGCGGTGAAGCCCGCCGCGCTGCAGTCGCGCTCGCACATGATTTCGGTGCTGGCGACGCCGGGCACCGTGGCGCGCGACTATACCCGCGACCTCATTCGCGATTACGCCGCCCATTGCGAGGTGGCGCTCGTCGGCTCGCGGCGCCTTGCGCCAATCGCCGAAGCCTTCATGCATGGGCAGGTGATCGATGACGCCGAGATCGCGCGCGAGATCGCGCCTTGTTTTGTTGAGGCGCAGGGGCGCCGGACGGACCATGTGGTGCTCGCCTGCACCCATTATCCGCTGCTGCTCCCGCATTTCGAACGGCTTGCGCCCTGGCCCGTCGAATTCGTCGATCCCGCGCCAGCCATAGCGCGGCGCGTCGATCACGTTTTGCGCGAGGCAGGCTTCGCACCCGCTGATCATTCAGCCACCCCGCGTCTGGGCGCTGCAGTCTTCACCAGCGGGCGCGAGGCTGAAGGGCCTCTGGTGAGGCTGTTGCAGGAGCGCAGCCTTGTCCAGCGATCGGCGCCATCGACCCTGATGCCCTGACCTTCTGGAACGCCCGGTCCCCGCAACCGTTCTCTCTCATCAGGGAGACGAACCATGGGCAAGGCCACCAAGCAGACTTCCACCCCGCTCGAAGGAGAAGACCTGCGCACGCCTGTTCCGCTTGAGCAGACCATGGTGAACGTGCGCCGGCAGGCTCCAACTCATCCCGGCGCCGATGGCGAGGAAGAGGAGAGCGAAGACGTCAGCCGCAATGAAGAGCCGGGCAATGTGCCTGATGAGGCGGAAACCGGGCCTATTTTCGACCGCGCCAAGGGGCCACCTCCAACATTCTACAGCGAGGACGTCGATCCCGAAGCCACGCCTGACGATGCGAACGAAGTCGAAGTGCATCACCGAGGTAAAAAGAAGGACTGACGTCTCTCCAGCCCGGCTTTCGCTCGCAACCAAATTATGGCAGTTTCCCGTCACAATCAGGAGGAAACGCCATGCCCGTCGGGCCCATCGCTACGCGTCTATGTGGCGCCATCGCCGCTCTCGCTTTTTCAGGCGCTGTCGCCTGCGCCCAGACCTATCCAGACCACCCGCCCAAGCTCGTCCTCGCCTTTGGCGCGGGGGGCACGATCGATGCGCTGGCCCGTATCCTCGCCGATAAGGTCGGCGAACGCTGGAAGCAGAGCGTCGTCGTGGAGAACAAGCCGGGCGGCGCAGGAAATATTGGCGCCGCCGCGGCCGCGCACTCCGCGCCCGATGGCTATACGCTGCATCTTGGCGCGCAATCGCTCGCCACCAATGTGACCATCGTGCCCGCGCCCAACTTCGATCCTGTGAAGGATCTGGAGCCGGTGATCTTCATCGGCTACGCGCAGGACGTGCTGATGGTCCCCAAGGATTCGCCCTACAAGACCGTGGCTGATCTCGTCGCCGCGGCCAAGGCGAAGCCCGGCGAACTCAATTACGCCTCGACCGGCATTGGCTCCAGCGGCCATCTCGCCACGGTTCTCCTCAGCCAACTGACCGGGTTCAAGGCGGAACATGTGCCTTATACTTCGCTCGGCTCCGCCACCACCGATCTGATGAGCGGAAGGCTTGCCTTCTGGATGGCCACGCTGGGCGGCCATCTCGGCAATATCAAAGGCGGCGGCGTGCGCGCTTTGGCGGTCTCGGGCGCCGAAAGGGCGAAGGAGATTCCAGATACGCCGACGTTCAAAGAATTGGGCATTGCGCTGGTGGAGCCTTCCACCTGGTTCGGCGTCTTCGTGCCGAAGGGCACGCCGCAGCCTGTGATCGCGAAGATCAATGCCGACATGAACGCGGTCCTATCTGAGCCCGCCCTGAAGGAACGCCTGTCAGCGCTCGGCTTTTCCATCGTGGGCGGCGAGCCCAAGGCGATGGCCGATCATCTGGCGGCTGATATCGCCAAATGGGCGAAGGTGGCCAGCAGTCCCGATTTCTCTGTGAAATAGGAAGGCGACACCATGGCTTCCTCCATTCTCAGCCGTTGCGCCTTCGCCGCTTTCGCTTCAATCGCAGCCATTAGCGGGGCCTGCGCGGAGACAGTGGAGGAGTTTTACAAGAAGAAAAGCGAGCTCAGCGTTTACGTGGGCTCGGGCGCGGGCGGCGGCTTTGACGAGATCGCGCGCGTCTTCTCGGTTCACTTCGCACGGCATCTGCCGGGCCAGCCCGGCGTCGTCGTCAAGAACATGCCGGGCGCGGGCGGTCTGCTGAATGTGAATTTCATGTATGCGCAGGCGCCGCGCGATGGGTCGGCCATCGCCGCGCCTTTCAACACCGTGTTCATGCTGCCGCTCTTCGGCGATCCGGCCGCGAAATTCGATGAGCGCAAATTCACCTGGATCGGCAGCCTCGACAAGCAGACCGGCACCTGCGTCGTCTGGCATACGTCGGACATCAAGACGCTGGAGGACGCAAGCAAGCGCGATGTGCAGGTGGGCGCTACGGGCGTCAACGCCACGCCCGCCATCTTCTCCAACCTGATGAACACCCTGTTTGGCACGCGCTTCAAGGTGATCAGCGGCTATACCACCAACGAGATGCGCTTTGCTTTGGAGCGGGGCGAGACGGAGGGCGTCTGCGGGCTCGCCTGGCAGACCTACAAGGCCGTGCAGCCCGGCTGGATCGAGAACAAGCTGATCCGCCCCATCGCCCAGATGGGACTGGTGAAGAACAAGGATCTCCCCGAAGTGCCGCTCGCCATCGACTTGTTGAAGGACCCAGCCGCCCGCAAGGTTTTCGAGCTTGTTGTCCTGCCGCAGGAGTTTGGTCGCCCCTTCATCGCGCCGCCCGATATCCCCGCAGACCGCGCCGCCGCCATGAAGAAGGCTTTCTCCGAGACTTTGACAGACCCGGCCTTTCTCGCCGACGCAGCCAAGATCCGCCTTTCGCTCGATCCCCTGACAGGCGACGAGATCGTGAACCTGTTGAACGAGGCCCATAAGGCGCCGCAGGATGTGATCGACCGGGCGGCGAAATTCAGCGTAGTGAACTAGGCTCAGAGGCCTCTTACATTGACTCGTCGGCCTCCAGCCGCTATCAGCCCACAAGTCGTGCGCTCCAGAAGGGCGCGCGATGTCGTTACGCACCCGTGGCCGCTCCGCCGTCTTTGGCGTTCGTGAGTAGCCTGTCGGCTCCGAAAGGAGCAGAGGAGGGCGCGTTCCTCCGCCGCCGGCGGGAGGATCGCGATATCGGAAGCCCCCACGGGGCCATCCGGCGCTGGTCCTCGCGCACATTCAACATAGAGGACCGCGATGACCAAGCGCGCAGAATCCAAGTATAAAATCGACCGCCGTATGGGCCAGAATATCTGGGGCCGTCCGAAGAGCCCGGTCAATAAGCGTGAATACGGCCCCGGCCAGCACGGCCAGCGCCGCAAAGGCAAGCTGTCTGACTTCGGCACCCAGCTGAAGGCCAAGCAGAAGCTCAAGGGCTACTACGGCAACATCTCGGAGAAGCAGTTCCGCAAGTACTACGCGGAAGCCATCCGTATGAAGGGCGACTCGGGCGACAACCTGATCGGCCTGCTGGAGCGTCGTCTCGATGCGGTCGTGTACCGCGCCAAGTTCGCCGCCACCCCCTTCGCCTCGCGCCAGTTCGTGAACCACGGACATGTGAAGGTGAACGGCCGCCGCGTGAACATCGCCTCCTACCTCGTGAAGGTCGGCGACGTGATCGAGGTGAAGGAGACCTCCAAGCAGCTCGTGATCGTGCTCGAATCCGTGCAGCTCGCCGAGCGTGACACGCCTGAGTACTACGAAGTCGATCACTCCAAGATGACCGCGAAACTCTCGCGCATCCCGCTCCCCTCCGAAGTGCCCTATCCCGTGCACATGGAGCCGAACCTCGTGATCGAATTCTATTCGCGCTAGGCCTAATTAGCGTCGAATACACAATATATAGTATAAAATACAAGACTTTAGGGCTATCACATATAAAATGTGGTAGTCCTATTTTTTTATACATGTGTTATGCAGTGGCAGGCCTATTTGGCCACAGGACCTAGTGTGGCGGAGATCAAAGGCAGGAAAAAGACAAAGCCACCGCCGTCTTAAGAAAAGCTCAAGTAATGGCGCACGCTTCTGCGAGGTGTTTTCACGCATGGCGTCGATATGCGGCTGGTCTCGCTGATGGCGCTGGGCTTCCTCCCGCGATGTGAGCGATCATGCAACAGGGCGTACGATGTTCGGTGTGACCCGGCGCCAGACGGCACGCGGTTGTCGTTCTCATGCTCAAGAGGCGGTTGCTATGGGTGGGCTTCTTCGTCACCGTGGGGCACTTAAGCTTAGGATTGGTGACATTCGGCGCGCATTACAAAGAAGCATGGTTACGCCACCGTTACCGACTTAATATGTCGGAAAAGGTAGGGCTGAACAGCGCGAAATTACTGTCGATGTCCACGGTATTACAAATCACGTCCTGACAAGCGCTAAGCGCTGCCTCATTGCCTGATTGCAGTACAACTTATCGTGGCTAGTCTAAAATTCATTTTCCCACAGAGATTATGCGCCTGCGTCTTGCTCGTCGAGTAGCTTGGGTTACTAGTTAACCATACGGCCGTTTCGGCTGCTGTCAGCTGGGAGCTTGAACATGCTGCGTGCGTTGCAGAAGTCTTTTAAAGACGTGACATCTAATCGCGTTATGGAAGACGTGGGCGAGCGTTCTCAAGAATTGGTTGCTGAGCAACGTGGTAAGGAAGCTTCGATGGAGGAGATTCTTGCCTCCATTCGCCGCATCATACCTGATGATCAGATCCTTCCCTTACTGCGGTCGTTATCTTCGCCTGGGCATTCCCTTCCGTCTGAGCGGGGCCGTGATTCAGATCTCTATAAGAGTTATGGCGAATTGGAGTCTCTTCAACCCGCCTCAAGCAAAGGGCAACAAGCTCCCGTGCAAGAGCATTTTAGGCGTAACCCGAGGAAAAGCGCACCTCACCGCGTGGCCTCCCCTGCCTTCCGTCCAGATCTTGAGCCTGCTCAGCGCGCGGCCCCTGATCTGCCGTCTCGTTTTCTTGATTCGCAGACGACGCATATCGACCAGATGGAGCATGTAAACGCGTCCCTCCTCTCACCTAGCGCCGACGTCAGTGTTAGCTCGTCCTTCAATGCTTTGGCGACCGCTGTGGTGCTGCAAAATGAAGGCTTGGTAGAAGAGAGCGTCCGCGTAGTCATACGCCCCATCGTAAAACCCTGGCTTGAGGCCAACCTGTCAGACATCGTGGAGCGTTTGGTGCGCCAGGAGATCGATCGCATATTGCACAGTCGCAGATAAGGCAGCGATGGGGAGTGAAACGGCTTGGATTCAGCGCTAAGATGGCGCGGCGATGCTTCGTTCCTCCCCTTACTGATTAGCGTGGTTTGCCGATCATTAACAGCCGTCGTTCAGAGGGCTTTTTGTCTAGCAAAATAAATCAAATCTGCTTTGCTGCCTTCCACAAACTACCATGCGCTTCCGTTCTGTTAAGCTCGAATGCTTTATCGAGTTCATTGCGTCTTGGTTTGGATAAATTGTCGTTTCTTATTGTGTATCCATGAATTTTTTTGCGGGACTGTTGTTGTGGGGCTTGGCCACTTCTGCGCTCGTCAACAGAATTATCCAAGGTTTTCGCCTGATATTTCGGTACGGATTAGCTGAAGTTGATCCCAGTATTGCTGGGTAACTGGCAAGATGCCAACGACCCAAGAGTGTATTATGAGCCATCTCAGTAAATCGGAGATCGTCGACCAAGCCGCCAGGCGGCAGCAGACCAAGACCTAGAACCGTAGAGCAAAGCTGCTGGAGAAGCTGGATGATGGTGGGGGCGCTGATCGCAGGCTAGATATTCACCCGACATCGCGGCGTTTGGCAGGTGTGCGAGGATGGTCAGCATAGTCAAGTGGATCGAGTGAAGCGGATGCGCCCTTGGTATTGGATGAGTGGAGCAGGGGGCTACTACTTCTCTATTTGGTAGGCGCTGGTCGTCGACGGTCGTCAGGGTGCTGTGTTGCTGGCACGACCATGGTGGCCAGCGGTATTTGAAAGTAGAATTCGACCATGAGCGTCATGATTGTATTCGGAGCATTTGAGAGGCAGCGTTCAGAGTGCGATTATGATGTTTGAGAGATGCTGATAATGATAATTCTTTCTAGTTATACAGACATCGTAGAGGTGATTTTGTAGTGAAAATCATTCTCGCAGAATAAGTGTTTCTCGAATTATCGACTACTGTACGCGCTAAAAATTTTAGCAGGGAAAAACGAAATATTATGGCAACCACTTGGAATATGTGGTCGCCCTTTTTTTACACACACAAGAACAACTTCATCTTTATTGATGAGTGGATCTCACCTCGGTGAACGATGGTGCTTAGGAATAGAGTTGGCCGCGGGGATTGAAGCCACTCATTTGGCGGTCAGGATTTGAGCCGCCATTTGACGCAGCTGAACAGACGCATCCAGACGGGCTGTAGGCTCCTTATCGGGGTCATTGACAACCGCCTGAAGGTCACGACTGAGCTTAAGGGCGTCGGCAGACAGGATCACCATTACGCCTTTCTTGCTGATGCTTTCCGCAGAGGGTTGCGCCGGGATCACCGGCATGGCGGTGTCGACGATGGGCTTCGTGGGCGGTTTGGGATTGATGTCGAGCATTCTTTTGCCCTCCGATTATCGATTCGTTTACTAAGACGGACCTCGATCCAGAATCTTTATGTCTTCCGATATTAAAATGTCTAATGAACACTTGAATGTTTCAAGTAAGAACCAAGCCGGAGAGGTGGCAGGCAGGATTCTAGCGTTAAAGCATCGAGCAATGCGCGATGAGGCCCCTCAGGAAATGACTGCAAGCGGTCAGTTCGCTGATGGAGATGAATTCATCGGCCTTGTGCGCCTGTTCGATGGAGCCGGGGCCTACGACCACCGCCGATATCCCTGCCATGGAAGTGAACAGTCCAGCCTCCGTTCCATAGGCGACCTTGCTATGCCCATTGCGCCCCGCCAGTTGTTTGGTCAGGGTGATGAGCGGCGTCTGAGGGTCGGTCTCAAGGCCTGGATAGGACTGGATCTCTTCGAAATCAATGCCGCACGCAGGGTCAGCCTCGCCCATGCGGGCTGCGATTTCGGCTTGGGCGCGCTCCATGATGCCCGCCATGATGGCCTTGGGATCATGTGCGCCAATGGCACGAATCTCCATTTCAAGCTCGCAAAGATCAGGCACGATGTTCAGCGCCCGCCCGCCATGAGCGACGCTTGTGAGGCCGGTCGTATAGGGGATTTCATAAAAGGGGTCGCGCGGGCCGTTGGAGGCCAGGTCGCGCGCCATCTCGCGCACCAGCACGATCAGGTCGGCCGCATATTCCACCGCATTGACGCCTTGGGGAGCCAACGCGGAATGGCAGGTCTTGCCGCGCAGACTGGCGCGCACCGCATGCTTGGCCTTGTGGCCCACGACGACGTTCATCAAGGTCGGCTCGCCCACAAAGCAGCCCAGTGGCTTGACCGGGTTTTCCGCCAGCCGTTCAAGCATCGGCCGCACGCCCACACAGCCAGTCTCCTCATCATAGGAGAAAGCAAGATGGATCGGCATTTTCAACGGCGCCGCCACCATCTCCGGCGCAAGCGCCAGGCAGGCTGCGACAAAGCCCTTCATGTCGCAGGCGCCGCGCCCATAGAGACGCCCCTCGCGCTCGGTGAGGGTGAATGGGTCGTTGGTCCATACTTGCCCCTCAACGGGCACCACATCCGTGTGGCCGGACAGGATATAGCCGCTCGTATCGCGTGGGCCGATGGTGGCGAAGAGGGAGGCCTTCCGGCCTGTGTCATCCAGGATGCGCTCGCTCGAGACGCCCAGATTCGCCAGATAGGTTTCGATATAGGCAATCAACGGTAAATTGGTCTTATGGCTGACCGTATCGAAGGCCACGAGATCACTGAGGATGCGCGTGATGCGGTCCGTGATGGGCGCGAGCGACATGCGTTTCACCTTCGAACCTTCATCATCTGCACAAAAATAGACCACTTCGCGTAACACCTGTGCAGCCAGCCGACAGCGCCGCGGCTTAGCGATTAGCGTTTGCGTGCATGATTTTTGCATGCAAACTTGGAGCCAGCAACAGGCCTTGCAGGCGCCAGACAGGAGTTGAAAGATGATCCGCCGTCGCATTTTCCAAGCCATGTTCGCGAGCGCCGTCGCGCTCTGCGCCTTCTCGGGGCAAGCAAGCGCAGAAGCGCTGGATGATATTCTCGCCGCCAAGGTCATTCGTATCGCCGTGCCGACCGATTATCCGCCATTTGGCTCCATCGGCGCGGACATGCAGCCTCAGGGCCTCGACATCGACATGGCCCGCCTGATCGGCAAGGAGCTTGGGGTGCGCACGGAACTGGTCGCGGTCTCCAGCGCTAACCGGATTCCCTATTTGCAATCAAAGAAAGTCGATCTCGTGATCTCTACGCTTGGCAAGAATCCTGACCGTGAAAAGGTCATCGATTTCTCTGGGGCCTACGCGCCTTTCTTTATGGGCGTCTTTGGGGTCAAGTCCGCCACCGTCACCAAACCCGAAGAGCTTTCGGGCAAGACGGTCGGCGCAACGCGCGGGGCGCTGGAAGAGCAGGAACTGTCGAAGATCGCGCCTGCGGATGTGACCATCAAACGCTATGAGGACAACAACGCCACCGTCGCCGCCTATATCTCCGGCCAGGTGGATATTTTCGCGTCTGGCAATGCGGTCGCCGCCGTAATAGCCGAGCGCAACGCGGCGCGCGCGCCCGACCTCAAATTCATCATTAAGAACAGCCCCTGCTTCATCGGTTTGAACAAGGATGAGCCCAAGCTTCTCGCCAAGGTCAACGAGATCATCGCCAAGGCCCGCGCCAGCGGCGAATCAGAAAAAATGTCGCAGACCTGGCTGAAGGCGCCCCTGCCGCCGGGCTTCTGAGCGCGCATGATTTACAAACTACAATTCGCGGACCTGCTGCCTTATTGGGACGTGCTGGTCCGCGGTTTCGTGTTCACCATCGCGCTCACCTTCGTGTCGACCCTTTCGGGCGTGATGGTGGGTACGCTGGGCGCTTCCGCGCGCACTTTCGGCCCGCGCTGGTTGTCGGCTCTCGTTTCGGCTTATGTGGAATTGATGCGCAACACGCCCTTTCTGGTGCAGCTTTTCTTCGTCTATTTTGGCCTGCCTGCGGCGGGCGTGAAACTCACTGAGACGCAGGCGGCCTTCCTCGCCATGACGATCAACCTAGGCGCCTATTCCACGGAGATCATCCGCGCCGGCATAGAGGCGACACCCAGGGGTGTGATCGAGGCGGGGATCAGTCTGGCTATGACGCGCTTGCAGCTGCTGCGCTATGTCATTTTGAAACCGGCCTTCCAGAAGGTCTGGCCTGCGCTAGCTTCGCAGATCATCATCGTGATGCTCGGCTCCTCCGTCGTGTCGCAGATCTCGGCGGAGGATCTGACCTATGCAGCGAATTTCATTCAATCGCGCAACTTCCGCGCTTTTGAATCCTACTTCGTCGTCGCGTTCGCCTATCTCATGCTCGCGATCCTCGCCCGAGCCATTTTGCGCGCGCTGGGCCATCGCCTGTTTCCTAAGGCCTGAATCGTGGTGGATTTCTCCCTCTGGGTCATCATCTCGAATCTATTGCTGGCGACGCGCTGGACCATCGCGCTCTCGCTGGTAGCCTTTGTGTGCGGCGGCGCGGTGGGTTTGCTGCTGCTCTTTATGCGCATGTCGGGCCTTCGTGCTCTGCGACGCCTTGTCGTTCTCTATGTTGAGTTCTTTCAGGGTACGCCACTTTTGATGCAGCTTTTTATGCTGTTCTTTGGCGTCGCCCTGTTTGGCGTGGAGATCAGCCCCTGGATGGCGGCCTCCCTCGCGCTCACCTTCTGGACCAGCGCCTTCCTGACGGAGATCTGGCGAGGCTGCGTCGAGTCTGTCCCCAAGGGCCAATGGGAGGCGGGCGCCAGCGTGGCGCTGAGCTATGTGGAGCAGATGCGTTATGTCATCCTGCCCCAGGCCCTGCGCATCGCGGTGCCGCCGACGGTCGGCTTTTCCGTGCAAGTCATCAAGGGAACTGCGCTGGCCTCAATCATCGGCTTTGTAGAACTGACCCGCGCGGGCACGATGATAAACAACGCGACCTTTCGGCCTTTCCTCGTTTATTCCATCGTGGGGCTGATCTATTTCGCGCTCTGCTATCCGCTTTCGCTTCTGGCGAAGTCACTTGAAAGACGCCTCAATGCCTCTCGTTAGCATCGTCGATGTCCGCAAGAGCTTCGGCGCCAACGAGGTGCTGAAGGGTGTCTCGCTTCAAGTTGAGAAGGGCGATGTGGTCGCCATCATAGGTCGCTCGGGTTCTGGCAAGAGCACGCTGCTGCGCTGCATCAACGGGCTCGAGACCCATGACACCGGCTCCATCGTGGTCGATGGCATCGAGGTGGGAGGCGCTAACACCGACATGCGCGCCCTGCGCCGCCATGTGGGCATGGTGTTTCAGCAGTTCAATCTGTTTCCCCATCTCACCGCACTTGGCAATGTCATGCTGGCGCCGCGCGTGGTGGAGAAGATCGGCGAGCGTGAAGCGCGTGATCTGGCGCTGGATATGCTCGCAAAGGTCGGCCTCGCAGAAAAGCGAGACAGCTACCCCAGCCAGCTCTCGGGTGGCCAGCAACAGCGCGTCGCCATCGCCCGCGCGCTGGCCCTCCGGCCCATGGCGCTGCTCTGCGACGAGATCACCTCGGCGCTGGACCCCGAGCTTGTGAACGAGGTTTTGCGCGTGGTGGAGCGTCTTGCGGGCGAGGGCATGACCTTGATGCTCGTCACTCACGAAATGCGCTTTGCACGCGATGTCGGCACGAAGCTTGTGTTCATGCATGACGGCCGCGTGCGTGAGCAGGGATCACCCAGAACGCTCTTTGCCGCGCCACAGACACCCGAATTACAACAGTTTATTTCTGCGAGTTTAAATTAGGTAACATTCTTCATTGTCGCTTCAGCAATAATCAACGGTTCAAGCCGTTCTGGGACTGCAGTGCTTTGGCTACTTATACCAAATCCCATTGATCAGTACCCATGCGCCCATTCACGCAGTCCGATGGACATGATGCGCCAAGGCTGATCCATGA
Organism: Beijerinckiaceae bacterium; assembly: GCA_947372795.1. Classification (GTDB taxonomy): domain Bacteria; phylum Pseudomonadota; class Alphaproteobacteria; order Rhizobiales; family Beijerinckiaceae; genus Terripilifer. The sequence goes on along the minus strand of CANBVC010000057.1, from coordinate 68 downwards.
GCTTGTTCCATGCATCGCAGCAGTGATCGACAATATCTGTGTAGGATTTGAATACGCGGTTCGATAAC
>CANBVC010000056.1 GCA_947372795.1 Beijerinckiaceae bacterium | reverse complement strand
TCGACTTTTTTCGGGCCGCGTTCAATCTTCGTGAGGGGCCGCGAAGGGGCGCGCATCATGGTTGGCCGGGGCGCGCTCTCGACCGCAAGCGAGCCATTTGCGCCAATGAACATATTGCGCTGTTCGCCATAGTCGCTGCGCACCGCTACGCGATAACCCTGACCCGCGCGCACCGGCGTGGTCGCGACATGCCAGCCCGGCGCAAGCTGTATCGCGCCGCGCGCCGTGTTGATTTGTTGCGGGGCTCCGAACTGAAAGAACTGAGCCTTCGCAGGATCAGGTCCCTGGAAGACGGTAGCAAGAACCGTCAGGGAAAGGATGATGGAAAGACGGGAATAACCTTCAGACACGCGGGGACACCTCGTGAGCGCTGCTGCAGGAACCGACGAATGTGTCTTTGGTTCCGCAAAGCGATCAACGTTGTGACCGCGCGAACAGCCTCACCAGCTGATCTGCGCGCCGTTGGGATGGATGATCTGACCGGTGATGTAGGACGAGCGATCACTGAGCAAGAAGTCCACCACGGCGGCGACTTCCTCGGGCTGGCCAAGCCGGCCCATGGGCACCCGCTCTGCGCGCGCAGCCCGCAGGGGCGCCCATTCTTCTTCCGTACGCCCTGCCCGAAGCATCGGCGTTTCAATGGGGCCGGGGCCGACGGAATTACAGCGTATGCCGAAGGGCGCAAACTCCAGCGCGAGCGATTTCGTCAGGGAGTAAATCGCGGTCTTGGCCGCAGCATAAGACGCTCCATCGGCCTTGCCGCAAATCGAATAATCAGAGCCTGTCGTCACGATTGCGCCTTCGCGGCGCTCGCACATCTGCGGCAAAACAGCCTTCGTGCACAGGAAGACACCCTTCACATGGGTCTTGATCATCAGATCCCAGTTGGCTTCCGAGATCTTGTGAACGGGCTCCTTGATGCTGACGCCTGCGTTGCAGAACATCGCATGGATCGGCCCAGCCTCATGGGCCGCCTGCTCCATCATGGCTGCGATCTGATCGGCCTTGGTGACATCGGCGCCATAGGCGAATGCGCTGGCGCCAGACGCGCTCAAGGCCTGCGCAGCCTCAGCCGCACGCGCGCCGTCGCGATCCACGATGATGACGCGCATGGATTTGGCCATGCGCTTGGCCGTCGCAAGGCCTATGCCGCTGGCGCCGCCGGTGATGAGCACGGTCTTCACGCGCGTCTCCGTGTGATGAAAGAGTTCAAAACAGATTGGCTCCGCCGCTCACGCGCAGGTCCTGCCCTGTGACATAGGAACTATCGTCACTCAGCAAGAATAGCACCGCGTTGGCCATGTCCTGCGGCTGGCCGATGCGGCGCAGCGGAACCTTGGCAGCCTTGGCGTAGACTTCTTCATCGCTGGCGTGGCCGCGCGGCATGGGCGTATCTGTCACGCCGGGCGACACGACATTGACGCGGACGCCCTCGCGCGCAGTCTCAAGCGCCAGCGAACGCGCCAGCCCCAGCACGCCGCCCTTGCTGGCCGCATAATGAGCGCCGTTGATCGAGCCTGACCGGGCGATCGAGGATGAGAACAGCACGATGCTTCCCCTGCCCTGGCTCCGCATGGCGGGCAGCACGGCCTGACAGGCGAAGAAGGCGCCTTTCAGATTGATGTCGAGGTGTCGGTCGAAGGTCTCCTCGTCAAGCTCAAGATAAGGCGTGCGCGTAATGATGCCTGCGCACACGACAAGGCCCGCGATGGCGTGACCGCGCGCCTCCTCGCCCGAGACGCTAGCCTTGAGCGCGGCGCCATCGCGCACGTCGAGCGCATCGAAATGCAGGGCGGGACTGTCAATCTCTGAAAGACGCCCCGGCGCAAGATCGCAAGCGACCACGCGATAGCCCTCGGCGAGCAGCATTTGCGCGGTGTGAAAACCGATGCCGCTCGCTGCGCCGGTGATCACAACTGAGCCTTTTGAAGCCACGCTCGCGCTCACTTCGCGACCATAATGTCGCGCACTTTCTCCACAACGGTCTCAGGCGTGGCGTAGAGCTTGACGATGAGATCCTGAACTTGCTCGCCTGTGAGCGGACTGATTTCGAGATTCATCTTCGCTGCTTCTGCAAGCAGTTCGGGATCTTTCGCGGCGTTGGCGAAGGCGTCGCGCAGGATCTTCACGCGATCCGCCGGAATGCCCGGAGGCGCGACATAGGGGCGGCCCATGGGCAGCCAGCTCAGCGCGAAACGCAACTGCTCAAGCCTCACAGGATCCTTCACGAAATCGCCAATGAGCGGCACATCGGGAAATTGCGGGTGCTTCTCAAGCGCAACCTGCACAATGACCTTCTGCTTGCCCTGCGCGACTTCGCTGGCCTGCGTGGACATGAGGCTAGATACGAACCAGCCCGCGCGACCCATGATCTCGCCCGTCTCGGTTGCGAGCAACAACTGCGGGTTGTCCTTATACCCGTCGATGATCTTGAATTTGGTATCGAGCAGCGCATTCATCACGCGCGGATAAACGCCGTCAGAGGTCGCGACGCCGCTTGAGCCGACAAGCATTTCGCGCTCGGTCAGATCCTTGAAGCTCTTGATTGGCGCAGTGTGCCACGCCACCACGACAGGCACCTCCTTGGAGGCGCTGAATAGCCAGTTCATCTGGCGCGCATCATATTTAGCGTTGGCGGTTGGGCCGGTGACGCCCATCAAGGGCTCGACGCCGATATGGGTCTGCACGGCGCCGATGGTCAGGCCATCGCGCGGCGCCGAATTGGCGAGCGTATTCATCGCCACAAGAGAACCCGCCGCTGGCACGTTCTGCACGATGATGTTGGGCGCGCCGGGAATATGCTTCGCCAGATGGCGCTGGAACAACCGCGCATAATTATCGTAGCCGCCGCCTGTGCCGCTTCCGACCAGCATGGTGAGCTGTTTGCCTGCATAAAAATCTGCAGCCGACGCGCTCGTGGTCAATCCCGCCAAAGCTGCGCCAACGATCGCCGAAAGACGGACGAACTGACGCCCGAAGCGTTTCCTGTTTCCCTGCATGATGTCACCTTTGCCGGACATTTCTGGGCCGAGTATGCGACAGGCCCTAAAGCTGCGCAACCGTGGCGCGCGAAGTTGCGATGCCCAGGGTTGCCGTTCTCCAGGGCCGCGTCAGATAGGAATGGCCTGCGCCGCAGGCCGGAGGGCGTCGCAATGCCGCATGACTCGAAAAGAACCGAGGCGATGCTCCGGCTCGGCGTGTTGCTGGAAGCTTGGGCGCAGGCGGATTCTGGCGGGCTAGCGGGCGCGCTCACCGAAGACGTGGTCTTCGCCTCGCCATTCACCGAGCCGCTCGACCCGGATGGTCTGACAAGGGGCAAAATAAACGTGCTGCAACGGCTACTGCTTGAGCGCGAGCGATTCGAAACGGTCGAGATCTTGGATGTTCTGACCGGGGAAGATTCGCTCACGGTCTTCCTGCGCGCGGGCGAGACGACGTTAAGCTGCCTCATCGAGATTGACGATAAGGCCCGTTTCCGGCGCCTCATCGCCTCCCTGTCCGAAATGCCGCAGGCCTAGAAGGCCAAGCCCCTGTCTGTCGCTCTAGCATGACGCTTCCACTTCTTGCTAAACAGGCGGCGAGAAGCGGCTGAGTTGACTGGCCGCGACATATCAAAGGGATTGGCATGGAAACGCCCGTACTCATCATTGGCGGCGGCCCGGTTGGCCTTGCGGTCGCGGGCGATCTTGCGTGGCGTGGCATGCCATCCATGCTGATCGAGCGCTCCGACGGCGCAGTGCGTCAACCCAAGATGGATATGGTGCTCGTGCGCACGATGGAGATCTGTCGTCGCTGGGGCATCGTGCCGGAGATCGAGGGCAGCGGCTACAACCGCGCCCATGTGCAGGACAATGTCTGGGTGACTGCGCTGGCCGGCGGCTATGAGCTCGGTCGCGAGGCTTTCCCCAATTGCATCGACGAGCAATGCCCGCCCCAATCGCCGCAAAAGCGCGAGCGGGCGCCGCAAAATTTCTTCGATCCCGCATTGGCGCGCTGGGTGCGCGGCTTTGAGCAGGTGGATCTGCGCTATCAAACTGAGATCCTCGACTTTACGCAGGACGATACGGGCGTCACCGCGACCATCCGCGATATGAAATCGGGCGAGACGCAGGAAGTACGCGCAAAATATCTCATCGGCTGCGATGGGGCGGGCTCGTTCGTGCGCGAAAAGCTTGGCATCACCATGACCGGCAATCCGGTGCTGACCTACACCACCAATGTGGTGTTCCGCTCTCGCGATCTTGAAAGCATTCAGGACATCAAGCTCGCGTATCGCTACATCTTCGTCGATGAGGAAGGCACATGGGCGACGCTCGTGGCGATCGACGGACGCGATCATTTCCGCTTCTCGCTGGTTGGCGGACGCGACAAGCGCCAGTTGACCGATGACGAACTCATCGCCGCCGTGCGCCGGGCCGTGGGGCGCGATTGCGATATCGAGATCGTCTCCACCATGCCATGGACGCGGCGTGAACTCGTCGCCGACAGCTATGGCGAGAATCGCGTCTGGCTCGTGGGCGATTCCGCCCATCAATTGTCGCCCACCGGCGCCTTCGGCATGAACACCGGCATCCAAGAATCCGTGGATATCGCATGGAAGCTCGAAGCCTGTCTGCGCGGCTGGGGCGGCCCGAATCTGGTCGCCACCTATGAGACCGAACGCAAGCCGGTCGCCGTCCGCAATGTCGCGGAAGCTGCGCGCAATCTCGCCCGCATGCTGGAGACGCGCACGAGCAAGCCCCCCGCCGAAATCTTCATGCCCGGCCCAACCGGCGACGCGGCGCGCAAAACTTATGGCGACTGGTATACCGAGCGCATGAGCCACGAATGGTTCACATTGGGCATCCAGCTCGGCTACCGCTACGACGATTCCCCCATCTGCGTGCCAGACGACACCACGCCCCCGCCCTTCGACGCAGCGAACTATATTCAGTCATCCCATGCGGGCGTGCGCGCGCCCCATGTCTGGCTCGCCGACGGCCGCTCGACGCTCGATCTTTTCGGCAAGGGATTCGTGCTGCTGCGGATCGGGAAGGATGCGCCTGAAGCATCTGCGCTGGTCGAGGCCGCCGCTGCTCGGCATGTGCCCTTGAGCGTTGTGGCTCTCGATGAGCCGGAGGTCACGCGCGTCTATGAGAAGTCGCTGGTGCTGGTGCGTCCCGATGGCCAGGTCGCATGGCGCGGCGATGCGCTGCCTGCGGATGCGCTGGGGTTGGTTGATAGGGTACGGGGCGCCTGATGGGCGCTCTCACTTCCGCCCGAACAACCTCTCCACATCCGACAGTTTCAGCTCCACATAAGTCGGGCGGCCGTGGTTGCATTGTCCGGAGCCGGGGGTGGCTTCCATCTCGCGCAAAAGAGCGTTCATCTCTTCGCCCGTAAGCCTGCGCCCAGCGCGCACCGAATGGTGGCAAGCCATGGTCGCGAGCACATGATCGAGGCGCCGTTCAAGCGAGGTCGCAGAGCCGTTTTCGGCCAACGTATCGGCGACGTCGCGCACCAGCCGCGTGATGTCGCCATTCTTCAATAAAGCAGGAACCTCGCTCACGGCCACGGCGCCGGGGCCGAAGCTCTCGACAGCAAGGCCCAGCTGCGCAAGCGCCTCGCGATGATCCATCACGCGATCGACTTCGCCAGCGTCGAGATCGACCACGATCGGGATCAGCAACAGTTGGCGCGCGATTCCGCTCGCCTCGCGCTCGCGCTTCATCCGTTCATAGACGAGCCGCTCATGGGCGGCGTGCTGATCGACCAGAACGATGCCGTCGCGCGTTTGCGCAACGATGTATGTGTCATGTAATTGCGCGCGGGCGGCGCCCAGCGGGGCGTCGAGAAGGTCAACAGGCGGCGCACTCTCATGCGCCCGCGTATCGGCCGCAGGCATATGTGAGAAAGCCGCTTGCGCCGCCTCCGCAAGCCCAGGCTGCGCGTCGTAATGCGCAGGGGCCGCAGGGGAGGCGCGCCAGTCCCAGTTCGCGGCGGGCGCGGGGCGCGCGCCGAATGATGGCATGGGCGCGAAATTGCGGCGCACCAAAGCATCGATCGTGCGCGAACCGCCTGTGGTCGTAGCGCGATGCATGGCCTCGCCAAGCGTCTGCTTCAACGCGCCGATGATGAGCCCGCGCACGAGGCCGGGATCACGAAAGCGCACTTCGGCTTTTGCAGGATGCACGTTCACATCGACGATGCGCGGATCGCACTGGACGAACAGCGCCAAAGCCGGATGCCGGTCGGAGGGCAGGTAATCCATATAGGCCGCGCGCAATGCGCCATGCAGCAGCTTGTCGCGCACGGGGCGCCCGTTGACGTAGAAATACTGCGACTGCGAATTGGCGCGATGATAGGTTGGCAGGCCCGCGAAGCCCGAGAGGCGCACGCCCTCGCGCTCCGCATCCACCGCCAGCGCATTGTCGCGGAACTCAGCCCCCAGCACTTGCGAAATGCGCGTCAGCAAGCCTTCAGGCCCCTGCGGACAGGCCGCGAATTCAAGCCCCGAGAGGTTGTCGCCGGAAAGCGCGAAACGCACCTGCGGATGGGCCATGGCGAGGCGCTTGATGATATCGGCGACGGCCTGAGCCTCGGTGCGGTCCGTCTTCAGGAACTTCAGCCGCGCGGGCGTTGCGGCGAAGAGATCGCGCACTTCGATACGGGTGCCCGAGGAATGGGCCGCCGGGGCCACGGGCCTTTTGCGTCCATCCTCGACGCGTATCATCCAGCCATGGGGCGCATCAGCCATGCGGCTGAGGATCTCGACATGGGCGACCGAAGCGATGGAGGGCAAGGCCTCGCCGCGAAATCCGAGCGTGGCGATATTGGAGAGATCGCCGTCAGGAATCTTCGATGTCGCGTGGCGCTCGACGGCGAGTTCGAGATCCTCCGCGCTCATGCCCGAACCATCGTCGATCACGCGGATCAGCTTGCGGCCGCCCTGCTCGACCACGACCTCGATATGTCCAGCATGAGCGTCGAGCGCGTTCTCGACCAGCTCTTTCACGGCAGAAGCCGGGCGCTCGACAACCTCGCCCGCTGCGATGCGATCGACGAGAATGGGGTCAAGACGGCGAACGGGCATTCCGATTCCTTTCGGAGCCCCAGTCTAGCAGACTAAGCTCGACGCTTCACATCCCCGTCGGGCGCCCCGCCGCCGCAACCAGCAGCTTCTTTCCAAGGAAGAGCCGCTTGGCGACACGCTTTGCGTCTTCAAGCATCACGGCGGCGATATAGGCGTTGCGCTTGTCCAAGAACTCAACCGGATAGCCCTCGACCTGCAGATGGGTCAGATTGCCAGCGATCTTGGTGGAGGTGTCGAAGCGTAGCGCATAGGAGCCGATGAGATATTTGCGCGCCTTGTCGAGCTCCTCCTCGGTCGGGCCCTCTTCGGCGAGCTTGCGGATTTCTTCCTCGATCACCGAGAGCGATTCACCCGCGCGCTCGTTCTTCGTCGAGGTGCCGCCGGAGAAGAGCGCGGCGTGGTCATAGGTCATCAACTGGGAATGAACGGAATAGGCGAGCCCGCGCTTCTCGCGCACTTCGCGGAAAAGGCGCGCCGAAAAGACGCCGCCGCCCAGAATGTGGTTCACCACCACGCCCGCCCAGAAATCAGGATCGTCGCGCCGCAGACCCGGCAGGCCAAAACGAATGGTCGACTGGGGCACATCGAGATCGACGATCTTATGTTCGCCCATGCCCGCCATGGACACGTCAGCGATGGGCGCAAGATCGCAATGAGACGGCAGGGCGCTGAAGACCTCGTCGAGCAAGCGCGCGAGCTTGCCCGCGTCTATGGCGCCCACCACCGAGATCCTGAGATTGTCGCGGGCCATGAGGCGGCGGCGCATGGCGAGGAGATAATCGCGGGTGATGGCGGGAACGGTGTCGAGGTCGCCGCGCGCAGGCATGGCGTAGGGATGCCCGCCAAAGGCCGCCTCGCGCCAAGCCTTGCCCGCCAGCGCATCAGGGTCCTTGGCCTCCCGCTTCAGGCCAGCGACCATCTGCGAGCGTACGCGCTCCACGGCGTCTTCATCGAGCCGGGGCTCGCAGACAGCGAGGCGCAGCAGCTCGCAGGCCGCGTCAAGATGGCGCGTCAGCGTCTTCATGCGGCCGTTGAAGGAATCGCGGGATGCGGAGAAGGAAATCTCCACGGCCTTGTCATCCATGGCGCGATGAAACGCTTCGGCGTCATAGGGGCCAGCGCCTTCATCGAGCAGAGCCGAAAGCATGGAGGCTGCGCCCGCCTTGGCGGGAGCATCCTGCGAACTGCCGCCGAGGAAGCCAAATTCGAAGGCGACCAGCGGCACGGCGTAGTCTTCCACGAGCCAAGCCTGCAAACCACCTGCGGACGTCACTTTCTGGACGCTGTCCGCGCGGCTCTGTGTCTTTGTCGTCATCGCATGGTCCGATCGGAAAAGGTCAAGCCGCTTGGGCGGGCGTCTGGGGCAGCAGGAAGCCTGTGACGGCGCGCCGCGGCTCAAGCCACTGGCGGCAAGCCTGCCGGACATCCTCGGCGCTCACCGCATCGACGCGCTCGGGCCATTGGCGCACATCTTCGACGCTGGAGCCTGTGGTCAGGGAGGCGCCATACCAGCGCGCAAGCGACGCCTGATTGTCTTGCGCATAAACGGCGTCGGCAACGAGGCGGGTCTTGGCGCGCGCCAGATCCTCTTCCGTGACACCCACATCTGCGACCCGCACCACAACCTCAAGCACGGCTGCGTCGAGAGCTTCAAGGCTCACCTCGGGCGTGGGCACGGCATAGATCCAGAAGCGCGTGTCATCGAGCGCAGAGCCCATGTAATAGGCCCCCGCCATGACCGCTATCTTTTGGTCGATCACAAGGCTGCTGTAGAGCAGGCTCGTCTGGCCGCCGCCCAGAAGATGAGCGAGCAGTTCCAGCGCCTCCGCCTCGCCTGGCTTGGCGGTGGCGTAGGAGGGCGTCAGATAAACGCGCTGGTGGCTGGGCTGCTCGACCTTCTCGTCGGAAAGCTTGACCAGCCGCTCGGCGCGAGACTCCGGCTCACGAGGACGACGGCGCAACGGACGCTCGCCTCGAGCGGGAATCTTGCCATAGGTATCCTGCGCCAGCGCGCGCACCTCACCCTCGGTCACGTCGCCCGCGACGATCAGGATGGCGTTTTCGGGAGTGTAGAAACGTCCGTAATAGGCCAGCGCATCTTCGCGGCCGAGGTCTTCGATCTCGTGCATCCAGCCAATGATCGGCTTGCCATAGGGATGATGGGTGAAGAGCGCGGCCTGCACGGCCTCGTTGAGCTGCGAGGACGGATCGGAATCGGTGCGCATGCGGCGCTCTTCGAGCACCACGTCGCGCTCAGGCGCAACCACCTCGTCGGTGAGGACGAGGTTTGTCATGCGATCGGCCTCAAAGCCCATCATGACGCCCAGATGTTCCTTGGCGACACGCTGGAAATAGGCGGTGTAATCGTTCGAGGTGAAGGCGTTCTCCTGCCCGCCAAGCTCGGCCACGATTTCTGAAAACGCGCCCTGAGCGTGGTTCTTCGTGCCCTTGAACATGAGATGTTCAAGGAAATGGGCGATGCCGGACTTGCCTGGCGGATCGTCAGCCGAACCGTTGCGATACCAGACCATATGGGTGACGACCGGCGCCCGGTGATCGGGGATCACCACCACCTCCATGCCATTATCGAGCCGGAAATCGCTGATGGCGGGGCCATCTGCCTGGGTTTGCGCCGAAGATGGAGTCTGGGCCATGTTTCCCCGTTCTCGCTGGGCGACGTTCGCCCGAAGGATTTGAGATGAATATAGGGTGGCGGGGCAGATTATGTCAGGACCCTCGCCATATCCCCAAAGCAAACGGCCGATCCCGCCGGATCGGCCGCAAAATCAGAGGAGAGGAACCTATTCAACGCCTTTGCGAACCTGATCCCGGTAGTAGGCGCGAGGATCGTCTTCCTCAATCTTTTTCGGCTCGAAGGTCGCCTTCACGTTCTGCGTGGCCTTCAGGTAGCCCTTGGGCGGCTGCGTGAGGAATTCGCGCGGGGGCTCCACTCCCGCTTGCAGGACGGGCTCTTCCTTTTTGGTGGCCGTGACGGCGAGCCTGCTCCAGTATTCTTCCGGCGAGCACGACGACTTATCAAAGGGATCCATCGAGCAACCCCGATCCGGTCCACTGACCGGCCCCGTGCCGGCGGTGCGGGCGGCGCGCAGTTCTTCGGGGGTGACGGCTTCACGGCCGTCGGTGTCGACATTTCTGCGCTTTCCGTTGGCGTCGGCCTTCTTGCGCGCGCGCACCACTTCCTGATCCGTCGGCCAGGCGGCCGTCCGCTGGGAAGCCGACTGTTGGGGAGAGGGCAGCTCGTTCTTGGGGGGCACCACCAGCGGGGAGCGCTCGCGATAGGCGATCGGCGGCGGATCCGACTTTTCGCTCAAGCCCACCATGTCCATCAGGGATTCGTACATGCCGCCGCGCCCGTCATCATTGATGGCGAAGGCGGGGGATGTGCTGAGAAGGCCCGCCGCTGTGCAGGCAGCCAGAAGGGTCGATTGGCTTTTGCGGAACATATTGATCACAGGCTACCCCATTCGTCCGACGCGATGGCTGATACTAGCCACACAGACTGGCGACGCTTCGCGTCAATTTGGTGGCGGCTTAACCGCCCTGAGCAATCTCGTTCTTTTTTCCCGCTACGAAGAAGCTTTCATACAGCAAAAGGCCCACTCCGGCAACGATTGCGACATCGGCGAGGTTGAAGATGTACCAGTGGAAGTTTCCAATATGGAAATGGAAGAAATCCGCCACCGCCCCATAGGCGAAGCGGTCATAGGCGTTGCCCAGCGCCCCGCCCACGATCAAGCCCAGGCCAAGCGTCGTGAGCCTGTCGGGGGCGCGCCATAGCCAGACGGCGAGCAGAGCGGTGGCGGCCAAGGACAGACCGAGCAGCGCAAGCCGACCCTGCGGGGTCTCCGCGCTGAGCAGCGAGTAGGAAATACCCGGATTCCAGGCCATGACGAGGTCAAGAAAAGGCGTCAGCGCCACAGGCTGGCGCGCCGCGATGTCAAAGACGTCGAGCATCCAGATCTTGTGGCCCTGATCGACCACCAAAGTGATGGCGGCGACCAGAAAGCCAAGAAGCCGAGGGCTCAGCCGCATGCGCCCCCGCTCACGCCCATTTGCCGGCGGCGCGCAATTCGCGCAGCGCATGTGCATCGCGCGCCGTCACCTCAGGGAAGGAGGGGTCGGCGGTCGCAGGATCAAAATATTTCCAGGAGCGCGCGCATTTCACACCGCCAGCACGCTCCGGAACAACGGCAAGGCCGGGAACCTCGGAGAGGCGGAAAGCCTCCACAGGCCCCTCCCCTTCCAGAAGCTCGATGTCCGAGGTGATGCAGACTTCTGCGAAATCGACGCTTTTCAGCAGCGACAACAAAGCCGCATCCGCCACATAGACCTTCGGAGCTGCTTCCAGCGACGACCCGATACGCTTGGCCGCGCGCTCAAGCTCAAGCGCCCCGGTGACGACCGAGCGCGCGCGGCGGATCGCGCGCCAGGTCTCGGCGAGAGCATCGTCACGCCAGTCGGCGAGCCCGGCTGGGAAGGTGGTCAGATGGATCGAAGGCTCCGCATCTGGCCGCGCATCGATCCAGGCTTCCTCGCAGGTGAAGACGAGAATGGGCGCGAACCATTTCAAGATGGCGTCACAGATAATGTCGATGGCGGTCAGGGCGCTCTTGCGGGCGACGCTCGACGGCGCGTCGCAATAGAGCGTGTCCTTGCGGATGTCGAAATAGAAGGCCGAGAGGTCGCTCGTCATGAAATGACTGAGCAGGGACACGACCTTTTTATAATCGAAATTCCCATAGGCCTCGGAGATCGCCGGATCTAGTTCGGCGAGGCGATGCAGCATGAGCCGATCAAGCTCAGGCATATCGGCCTTGGCAATCCGGTCGCCTGTCTCAAAATGGGACAGGGCGCCCAGCATCCAGCGGATGGTGTTGCGCAGCTTGCGGTAGGTCTCGGCGAAAGTCTTCAGAATTTCCGGCCCGATGCGCAGATCGTCCGAATAATCGGAAGCAGCCACCCAAAGGCGCAGAATGTCAGCGCCAGAATCCTTGATGACCGTTTGCGGCGCGACCACATTGCCTAAGGACTTCGACATTTTCTGGCCCTTCTCGTCGAGAACGAAGCCATGGGTCAGAACGATGTCGAAAGGCGCGCGTCCGCGCGTGCCGCAACTCTCCAGCAGCGACGACTGGAACCAGCCGCGATGCTGGTCGGAGCCTTCCAGATACATGACGGTGTCGCCGCCGCCATCGACCTTGCGCTTCGTGCCGGCGAGACCCGGGAAATGCTTGGCGTCTTCGAGCGTGTAGGTGTGCGTGGAGCCTGAATCGAACCAGACGTCGAGCACGTCCATCACCATGTCGTAATCTGTTGCGCGCGCGCCAAGGAAGCGCTCCTTCGCGCCCTCCTTGAACCAGGCGTCGCCGCCTTCAATCTCGAAAGCCCCAGCGATGGCGGCATCGACGGCGGCGTCATGCAGCAGTTCCTTCGTCTCTTTATGTACAAAGACGCAGATCGGCACGCCCCAGGCGCGCTGGCGCGACATCACCCAATCGGGCTTGTTCTCGATCATCCCGCGAATGCGGTTCTCGCCAAATGCGGGCACCCATTGAGTCTTGCCGATGGCGTCAAACGCGACCGTGCGCAGCGAGGCGCCGAGGTTGAATTCCTTGTCCATCGCAATGAACCATTGCGGCGTGTTGCGGAAGATGACGGGCTTCTTGGAGCGCCAGGAATGTGGATATTGATGCTTCAACCGCCCGCGCGCGACGAGGTTGCCCGCATCGATCAACGCCTTGATGACGGCTTCGTTGGCGTCGCCCTTGTCACCCTTTTCGGTGATGACGCGCTTGCCTTCAAAGCCCGGCGCGTCCTTCGTATAGACGCTCTCGTCATCAATGGTGAAGGGAATGCGCGTGTCGATGCCGCGCTCGGACAACATGCGGCCGGACGCCATCCAGATTTCAAAGTCCTCGCGGCCATGCGAAGGCGCGGTATGGACGAAACCGGTGCCCGTATCGTCGGTGACGTGATCGCCATCGAGAAGAGGGATCGGGAAATCGTAACCGAGGTCACAAAGGGGATGCGCGCAGACTGTATTTTTCAAAACATCCGCGGGGACATCAGCGATCTTGTTCAGCGAAATTTTCGCCGTTGAAGCGACTGCATCCGCGAGTTTCACCGCGAGCACATATTTTTCGCCGACCTTCGGTCCGAAGTCGCGCTCATTCGCTGTGACTTCATACAGGCCGTATTCAATCTTGTGCGAATAAGAAATCGCGCGATTGCCGGGAAGCGTCCAAGGCGTGGTGGTCCAGATAACTACAAAGGCATCCCGAACCTTTGCCGCTTCTTCACCGTCATGCGACGCGGAGCGCACCGCAAACTTAACCCAAACCATATCGCTGGTGTGATCGTGATATTCGATTTCCGCTTCCGCCAGCGCGGTCTTTTCAACCACCGACCACATCACGGGCTTCGAGCCGCGATAGAGCAGTCCGTTGTCCTTGAACTTCATGATCTCGCGCGCGATCTGGGCTTCGGCGGGGAAGGCCATGGTCGAATAGGGATGATCCCAGTCGCCGGTGATGCCGAGCCGCTTGAATTCCTCGCGCTGCGTATCCAGCCATTGCGTGGCGAAGGCGCGGCATTCCTGACGGAACTCGACGACCGGCACTTCATCCTTGTTGCGGCCCTTGGCGCGATATTGTTCCTCGATTTTCCATTCGATCGGCAGGCCGTGGCAGTCCCAGCCCGGCACATAGTTGGAGTCCTTGCCCAGCATCTGCTGAGAGCGGCAGACCATGTCCTTGAGGATCTTGTTCAGCGCGTGACCAATATGGATGTTGCCGTTGGCGTAGGGAGGGCCATCATGCAGAACGAACTTCTCCCGCCCGCGCCCCGCCTCACGCATGAGCTTGTAGAGATCCATCTGCCGCCAGCGCGCCAGAAGCTCCGGCTCCTTCTGCGGCAGGCCCGCGCGCATGGGGAACTGGGTCTGCGGCAGGTAGAGCGACTGGGAATAGTCGGGAGCTCTAGCGGTATCGTTCATCTTTGGACCGGTCGGAAAGTGGGGCGCGGAAACGCCGCGCAGCGCGTCGGACATAGATGATTTGGAAGCGAAGCGCCAGTTTGAGGGCGAAAGGCCACAACGGACAAGCAGCTTTGGCGCTCGCCACGCACAAGCAGACCCGGGGGAGAAGCTGTGAACAAAGCTGCTCCCACGTTATGGTTTATGAATATTAATCATAACAAAACATAATAAATACAGCCATTTTAATTATTAAATAACCAAAAAACAGAGCAACCGGCAAAAACAACATTATCAATTAAACAAATTCCAAACACCTATACCTATAAACAAAACCTATTCTTAATCATCCGCCTTGATCCAGCTTGCTGATCCCGCCCCTCTGTGGCCAGATACTTTACGTAGCGTAGAGGGGTAGGCGTCATGAGTGACAGGAAAATCGACGGCGGCAAGGCGCAGCACGACTCCGCCAAGCCCGCTGCTTTCACGGCCCAGGAGCTCGCGTGGTACGGCGAGGCTTACGAGCGCGCTTTTATCGAAAAGCTGAAAATCGACAATCAGCTGAGCGCTTTGGCCGCGAAACTGAAGCCGAAGACGTCGATCTTGCATTGATGGCTTGAGAGCGCGGAGCCTGCACGGGAACCGCGCTATCGGGTTAGCGTTGACACGCCCTGGGGTGACGAGCCGCCAGGAGCGAACCATGCCAGCCAAATCCGCCGCCCAACAAAAGGCCGCCGGCGCAGCCCTTTCCGCCAAGCGGGGCGAGACGCCGAAGAGCAAACTCAAAGGCGCTTCAAGACAGATTGTCGAATCCATGAGCGAACAACAGCTCGAGGAATTCGCGCATACCAAGCGCAAGGGCAAGCCGGAGCATGTGAAGGAGTGAACGCGGCAGGCGTCACAGAGGAACGCCGTCGCGCCGAATATTCGCTAGAAGGCGCGGATTAGGATAGC
>CANBVC010000055.1 GCA_947372795.1 Beijerinckiaceae bacterium | reverse complement strand
TTGGCGCGGCCCAAGCGCGCGTTTTATTACGCGGGCGTGTGCACGCTCGCTTCCGTTCTGGGCGGGATGCTGGGCTACGCCATCGGCCATCTGCTTTATGACACGGTGGGCCAGTGGCTCATCAATCTTTATCATTACGCCGAGAAGGTCGAGGCCATGCAGGCCTTCTACGCGCAATGGGGCTGGGCCTTCATTCTGGTGAAGGGCGTATCGCCGATTCCCTTCAAGCTCATCACCATCGTCAGCGGGTTGATGCATTATAATTTCCCGCTCTTCGTGCTGCTCTGCGCGATCACGCGCGGCGCGCGGTTCTTTCTCGTGGCGGGGGCGATGAACCTTTGGGGCGATCGTCTGCGCGATCTGCTCGAACGCTATTTCCCTGCTTTTCTGGCGATAGTCGCGCTCTCTGTCGTCGGCGGCTTCTGGCTCGCGCTTCATATGTTTTAGTTGGCGTCCGTTGGAGGGACGCTCCCGATCAGCATGCGCAGACCCCCACCCCGTCCGCTGGCGCGGCCGACCCTCCCCACTAGGGGGAGGGTTATGAGAGCGCAACGCCAGCAACTCCCCTCCCCCCTGTGGGGAGGGGTTAGGGGTGGGGGTCGTGAGATCTTTAAAGGTTGGCACGAGCACTCTATGACCCTTCCCCGCTCCCTCAAAGACATAACCCCGCTACACGCGGCGCTTGGCGTCTTCGTCATCGCCTTCGCGACCATTGCGGGCGCATGGGGTTTTGAATGGGCTGGCTACTTGCCTTGCGAACTCTGCCTCATGCAGCGTTGGGCCTATTATGCGGGTGTGCCGCTGGCGGTCCTGAGCGCGATCATCGCCGCGCGTGGCCCGCAACGGCTTGCGAGCGCAGGGCTCGCGCTGCTCGGACTTCTTTTTATCGGCAGCATGGTCTTTGGCGTTTATCACGCGGGCGTCGAATGGGGTTTCTGGCCCGGCCCCTCGGGCTGCACCGGCGGACTTACCCGCGCCGAATCCATGCAGGATTTCATGAAGCAGCTTGAGACGACGAAGGTGGTGCGCTGCGATGCCGTGGCGATCCGGATTTTAGGACTTTCGCTGGCGGGCTGGAACGGGATCATTTCGGCGGCCATGGCCGCCCTTGCGCTGCTTGGCGCGCGACGTACTCTCGCCTGATCAGGCGGCTGCGCGTGCGTTGGCGATTTGCGAGACGAGCTGCACAAGCGTGCCCACGCAATCGCGAAGGTCTTCGATCTGCGCGTTCAGATCGGTAAGCGCGGGTTCAGCTGGCTTTGTTGGGCGCGCCGCATTCTCGCTCATCATTTCGGCGAGATGGTGCACCATCTTCACGACATCGCGCATCTGGTCTTCGAGCCGGTCGATGCGCGGACGCATGTCGACGGAGGCTATGGTGCGGGCGTGGGCGATCTCGCTCAAGCCAGCGATTTCAGCCTCGATGCGAACGAGGCGTTCTTCCAGAAATTGTTCACGCATGACACGCACCCACAAAGCAGCCTCATCAGCTTAAGGGGCGCGGGTTAACGCGGAGTTGAGGAGGCTCAGGCGGTTTCGGATCCGTCTTGCGTCTCGTCCTCATCCTGCGCCTCGCCCTCTTCCAGCATCAGCCTTGCGCGGGCGCGCAGCTTTTCGGTCTCGCTCTTCAGCTGACCGCAGGCTGCGAGAATGTCGCGGCCGCGCGGCGTGCGCACGGGGCTGGCGTAGCCGGCATTGAAGACGATCTCGGAAAAGCGTTCGATCACGTCCCAGTCCGAACATTCATATTGCGTGCCGGGCCAGGGATTGAAGGGAATGAGATTGATCTTGGCCGGAACGCCCTTGAGCAGGCGCACCAGTTCGCGGGCGTCGGCCGGAGTATCGTTCACGCCTTTGAGCATCACATATTCAAAAGTGATGCGCCGCGCGTTCGACACGCCGGGATAGTTGCGGCAGGCGTCGAGCAATTCCCTGATCGGATATTTCTTGTTCAGCGGCACCAGTTTGTCGCGCAGCTCATCGCGTACCGCATGGAGCGAAATGGCGAGCATGGTCCCCATCTCCTCGCCAAGGCTGGAGATCTGCGGCACGACGCCGGAGGTCGAGACGGTGATGCGGCGCTTGGACAAGGACAGGCCATCGCCATCGGACAGAACCGCGATGGCGTCGCGCACATGGTCGAAATTATAGAGCGGCTCGCCCATGCCCATGAAGACGATGTTCGACACCGCGCGCACGCCTTCGCCCGACGGCAGCAGTCCATCGGTGGGCTGCGTCATCCCGGGGAAGTCGCCGATGCGATCACGCGCGACGATGAGTTGCTGGACGATCTCCTGCGCGGTCAGGTTGCGCACGAGTTTCTGCGTGCCGGTGTGGCAGAAGGTGCAGGTGAGCGTGCAGCCGACTTGGCTAGAGACGCAGAGCGTGCCGCGATGGCGCTCGGGAATATAGACGCATTCGATCTCCGCCCCGCGATCCCTGGCGTCGACGGGCGGCATGCGGATCAGCCATTTGCGCGTGCCGTCCTTGGAGATCTGCTCTGCGATGACTTCAGGACGCGCGAGGGTGAAATGTTCGGCGAGCGTGGCCCGCAGCCCCTTGGCCACATTGGTCATGAGCGCGAAATCACTCACGCCCTGAAAATAGATCCAGTGCCAGAGCTGATTCACCCGCATGCGAATCTCGCGCTCGGGGACGCCGATGGATCTGAGCGCCTGCGCCAGGCCCTCGCGGGTCAGGCCCACCAGGGAGGGACGGGCGTCAGGGGTGGCGGCGAGCGCAGTCGCGGCCGGATCAAGCTCGACAATGGACATAAGAGGGTTCCTTCGGGAACTCTCTTATCATGCTTGGGACGATAGTCGCCAGTCTCAAGGGTGCACGCTTCGCGCTGCCCGCATGGAGCGGCCCCTCGTGGGACCGCTCCGCACGGTTGCTTGTTAGCGAACGGAGGCGATCCTCGCTGGCTGCGCCTCCACGCGGTGCATTCGGACAGGCTCCGCGTTGATGTGGCGGATATGGACCGGCCGCGCCCGGAAGCTGCGCGCAGGCGTTACCACGCGCACGGCACGGTAAGGCCCGCGCGTCACGATGGCGGCGCGTCGGATGGCGGGACCGTTGCGATAGGCCACATAGGTCGGGCCATAGTTGTAGCCCCAGCCCACGGGCGCATAGCCCGCCCCATAGTAGCCTGCATCATAATAGGGGTCGGCATAGTAGCCCGCCGCGTAGGGCGCAGCGCCGAGAGTTGCTGCTGCGGCGAAAGGCGCTGTGGCTATGGTTGCCGCCGCCCCGAGCACGCCGGCGGCGAGGACAGCGGGCGCGGCGATCACGGCTCCCAGCGGCCCCGGGCCCCATCCGTAGTCGTAGCCATAGGTGTCATAGAGGGGGGGCGCGGCCGCCCATGTGCCCTGAGCCTGCGCCGCGCTGAAGCCCGCGCCCGCGAGCAGCAGGGCGCCGGCGGCGGCGAAAGAGGTAAGCTTGCGTTTCATAAGAAGCACTCCGGTTGTTTCACCGGTGGGGTCAACCCGCAAAAGGCCTATAGGTTACCCCTGCGTGTGCTTATCCGTTCAGTCATCGAACTTTTGTTCGGGAGCCTTAAGCGCATCGGCGAGACGCATTTTCGCAGAGCCGGGCTGCAAGGGCTTCTGCTGGCTCTCATGCGGGGCCCAGCCCGATAGCCAGACGAGATCGAACGTCGCACGCACGCGGCCATCAGAATCGCTGAAACGTTCGGCGTAGATCTCAGCGGCGCGCAGCAGCACAGTGCGGGACAGCCCGCGCGGATCGCGCAGCGTGAGCGCGTTGGTGGCGCCCATGGCGCGCAAGTCGTGGGCGAGCGCGAAGAGGTGATCGTAGCGCACGGTCACTGTATCCACATCCGTCACCGGCAGGGTGAAGCCTGCCCGCTGCAATAGCCCGCCAAGATCGCGAAGATCGACGAAGGGCGAGACGCGCGGGCTGACGCCGTCGCGAATTTCCTCTTCGGCTGCGGCGAGGGCCGCGCGCAATTCGGTCAGGCTTTGCCCGCCCACAAGGCAGGCCATGAAAAGGCCATCGGGTCGCAAGGCGCGGCGAATCTGCGCCAAGGCGCCGGGCAGATCGTTCACATGCTGGAGCGCGAGGCCCGAAACGATGAGATCGAAGCTTTCGGGCGCGAAGGGCAGCGCCTCCTCATCGGCGACGAGGCCCAGCCAGTCGCCAGACCCCATGGCTTCCGCGACAGGAGCGGCGCGCACCAGCAATTGCGGCCTGCGTGCGGCGAGCACCGCCGCGACGTCTGGCGTGGGCGAGCCAAGGTCGAGCGCCCGCTCGAAGGGGCGCTTGATGATGCTGAGCCGCTCCCCCATGTCGAGCGCCACCTGCTCCAGCAGAAACGTCTCCGGGCCGAAACGTAGCGCGCGCGAAAGGCGGCGGCGCAGGAGGCGACGGTCGAAGATGGTAGGTGGGGATGCTTGCGCCATGGTCGCCTTATGACGCGTGGCGAGCGCCGGGTCAAAGGGCCGCCCATGGACAGGCGGCGGTGCTCACGCTACCTCTGCGCAATGGCGCGAAACACTTATTATAATGGGCCGAGGTCGGACCATTTTGACGGCGAGCGGTTTTTTATCCGCGGCGTCACCCGCGACAAGACGCGCGGCGAAATGCTGCGCTGGATGGCGGGCCGCAAACGCGCGCCTTGGCCAAAACATGCGCCAAGTCCGTTCCATGATCATCCGCCCGCCAGGGTCGAGGGCGCGGCCCTGCGCGTGACCTTGGTCGGCCACGCCAGCTTTCTGGTTCAGACCGAGGGCCTCAATATTCTCATCGATCCCGTCTGGTCGGAGCGCGCCAGTCCGGTGCGATGGGCCGGCCCGCGACGCGTCAATCCGCCCGGGATAGCCTTCGAGAATCTGCCGCAGCTCGATGCGGCGCTCGTCAGTCACAACCATTACGATCACATGGATATGACGACTCTTTCGGCGCTTGCGAGGCGCGACGCCCCGCGCGTCATCACGCCGCTCGGCAACGACGTCATCATGTGGCGGCATGATCGCAGCATCGATGCGCAGGCCCATGACTGGGGCGCGCGCGTACCCTTGAATGGCCGTGTCGCGGTGCATCTTGAGCCAACCTATCACTGGTCCGCGCGCGGCCTTGGCGATCGCCGCATGGCCCTGTGGTGCTCTTTCGTCATCGAAACGCCTGCTGGCGCGATCTACCATATCGCCGACACGGCCTGGGGCTCTGGCGCGATCTTTTCAGCAGTGCGCGAGAAATACGGACCGCCGCGCCTCGCGATGATCCCCATCGGCGCCTATGAGCCGCGCTGGTTCATGGGGGAGCAGCATGTCGATCCCGAGGAGTCAGTGCGGATTTTTCAGCTATGTGGCGCGCGTCAGGCCATCGGCCATCACTGGGGCACGTTTCAGCTCACCGATGAACCCATCGAGGAGCCACAGCGGCGCCTTCATGCGGCGCTGGATTTGGCGGGGATCGATCGCGCCCGCTTCCACGCCATGCGTCCGGGCGAGTGTATGGACGTCCCCGTTTAAACTAGGTCTTACTTCAAGAAGACGTAAATATCGACCTGCGCGCCGTCTTCGTCCGGCGCCTTGGGCAAGTTCAGATATTCCTCGACAAAGAGATTCTGCGCTTCGAGCCCCTTTTCATCTAGATAGGCGGTGATCGCCTCGTAGGTCGTATCGATCTCGTCATAGGTGCCGCGATGTTCGAATTTCATCGTCTTGCCGGCTGGCGAGTCACTGATGCGCGCTCCATCGGATAGGGCAGGCGCCGTTTCGGGCTTGGCGTCGAGCGGAATCATGGCCTCGTAGCGAAAGCCCTTGTCGTCCGTTTCAATGAAGGCCGCCATCGGAACGCCCGCAGGCTGGAGCCCGGCATCGTTCATCTGTTTGCGCAGCTTGGCGATGGCCGCGACGATGGCGTGCATGCCGTCGTCCCATTCCGCCGTCCCGCTGAGCGCGACCGTTGGCCGCGCCTTCAGCTCGACCATCACAGGCGAATAGCCATCGGAGCCGTCTGCGCTCTGCGCCGCGGCGGGCGTTACGGCAAGGCGAACCGCTAGAAGCAGCGTAACGGCGAATGCCATGGCTGCGCGCCTTGGCAAGCTGACAGCGGCGATTGATTTGATCATGATTTGGCTCCGGCAGACGAGCTGGCGCAGGCGGACTGAGTCGCTCAGGCCATTTAGAGACCAGATGGGCTGCTATGCCAAGACGGCATGGCGCTATTGGCGGTCAATGCTTGCCAACCGGCAAGGTTCAACTTGCAAACCTCCCCCGCACAGGCCAAATCAAGCTGAACAAGACTTCGCCGGAAAGCATCAGGAGAGCCCAATGGACCCGCTCGCGGGCCGCCGTTTCGCCAGAATGAACGGCCTCGGCAACGAGATCGTGACGCTGGATCTGCGCGGGACGGACATCGCCGTCACGCCGCAGCAGGCGCGCGCCATCCATGCGGCTGACCGGCTCGCCTATGACCAGCTCATGGTGATCCACGATCCCGTGAGCGCGGGAACGCTGGCCTATGTGCGCATTTTTAACAATGACGGAACGGAATCGGGCGCCTGCGGAAATGGCACGCGCTGCGTCGCCTGGATCATGACGCGCGGCGGGGCGCCGGATCGTTTCCTCATCGAAACGAAGGCGGGCCTGCTGGAATGCGCGCGCGAGAGCGAATGGAGCTTCACGGTGGACATGGGCGCGCCCCGGCTCGATTGGCGCGACATTCCCCTTTCGCGGGAGCAGAGCGATACGACAGCCATCGACCTTCACCGCGACGCTGGTTCGGCTCCTGCGCTTCATGGCCCCGCTGTCGTCAACATGGGCAATCCCCACGCCGTCTTCTTTGTGGCTGATATCGAAGCTTATGATCTAGCCGCGCTTGGGCCGGGGCTCGAAACCGATCCGATCTTTCCGCAGAAGGCGAATATCACCTTGGCGCAATCGCTCTCGCCCGATCATATTCGGATGAAGGTCTGGGAGCGCGGCGTTGGCCTCACCCGCGCCTGCGGCACGGCCGCTTGCGCGACGCTTGTCGCCGCCGCGCGGCGTGGCTTGAGCGACCGCAAGGCCCGCATCACCTTGCCGGGCGGCGATCTACTGATCGAATGGCGGCAAGGCGATGGCCATGTGATGATGACCGGTCCTGTGGAGCTTGAGTTCGAAGGCGACTTCGACGGGGCCATTTTCGCAAGGCCGGCGGCGTGAGCGAAAAGCGCGATGTGGATGTGGTGACGTTCGGCTGCCGCCTCAATGCGGTTGAATCCGAGGCCATTCGCCGCGCCGCAAGAGCCGCCGGGCAAGAAGATCTCGTCGTTTTCAACACCTGCGCGGTGACGCAGGAGGCGGTGCGTCAGGCGCGCCAGGCCATTCGTCGCACGCGGCGCGAGCGGCCGAACGCGCGCATCGTCGTCACGGGCTGCGCCGCCCAGATCGATCCGCAAAGCTTCGAGAGCATCGCCGACGCCGTGATCGGCAACGCCGACAAGGCCAAGCCCGAAATCTGGAACGCCCTTGCGGTGACGCCGATGACGCGGGTCAACGACATCATGACTCTGCCCGAAAGCGCGCATCACTTCGTCGCGGGGGCGGTCGACGCCATCGAGGGCCAGACGCGGGCCTTCGTCGAGATCCAGAATGGTTGCGACCATCGCTGCACCTTCTGCATCATCCCCTATGGACGCGGCCCCTCGCGCTCGGCGCCGGCGGGCGAGATCGTCGACCAAATCGCGCGCCTCACCGGCAACGGTTATCGCGAGGCGGTGCTGACGGGCGTGGACCTGACCTCATGGGGTCAAGAGTTGCCGGGGGCGCCGAAACTCGGGCGCCTCGTGAAGCAGATCCTGAAACATGTTCCGCAGCTCGAGCGGCTACGCCTCTCCTCCATCGATTGCATCGAGGCGGATGAAGAGCTTTTCGACGTGATCGCCAGCGAGCCGCGCCTGATGCCGCATCTGCATCTGTCTTTGCAGGCGGGCGATGACATGATCCTCAAGCGCATGAAGCGCCGCCATTTACGCGACGAGGCGATCAAGTTTTGTGAGGATGTGCGGCGCCTGCGGCCCGACATGGTCTTTGGCGCCGACATCATCGCGGGCTTTCCAACCGAGACCGAAGACATGTTCGCCATGAGCCTCGATCTGGTCGAGGCCTGCGGGCTGACGCATCTGCATGTCTTCCCCTTTTCGCCGCGCCCCGGCACGCCGGCCGCACGCATGCCGCAGGTCGCGCGCGACGTCGTGAAGCGCCGGGCCGAGCTTTTGCGCGAGGCGGGAGCGGCGCGACTGGCGGCGCATCTTGACGCGCAGCAGGGCAAGACTCTGCGCGTTCTGACCGAGCGCGGCGGCATGGGGCGGGCGGAAGATTTCACCCCCGTGCGCATGGGCGCGCATGCGGCTGGCGAAATCATGGACGTGACCATCGTGGGCCATGATGGAACGGCTCTGCTTTGCGAACCGGCGTCCTCCCCTATCTGAGATGAGCGGCAGCAAGACTGCGCTTGTTGAGGAGCTCGCCCATGAAAACCATTCTATTCGCCGCCGCCTTCACCCTCGCCTGCGCCCCCGCCATGGCCGACAGTTGCAAGGTCGATGCTGGCGCGAAACATCTCGCCGGCGCCGCGCAGACGAGTTTCATGAAGAAATGTGAGAAGGACGCCAAGGCGACCTGCGATTCGCAGGCCATGGACAAGAAGCTGTCAGGCGCGGCCAAAACCAGCTTCACGAAGAAATGCGTGAAGGACGCGGTTGGGAGCTAGCCCTCGACCGGCGCCTCAGTCTGCATGACGAAGGCAGGCTCGGGCTCTTCCATCCAGCCGCAAAGGCTCAGGGCCTCGCGCATATGGTCGGGCGCGGGGGCGCGGCTGCGCACGGGATCCTTGTTCTTATAGAGCGGGATCTCGATGGCGCGGGCGTGGAGATGCAGCGGTGCGGGGCCGGGCGCGCCATAGATGGCGTCGCCGAGAATCGACCAGCCCATGGCGGCGCTGTGAACGCGCAACTGATGGGTGCGTCCGGTGTGCGGCGAAAGCTCGACCCAGGCGAGGGGCCGACCTCCGGGGCTTTTCCCGCGCCCCAGAACACGCCAGCCGCTTTGCGATGGCAGGCCCTGCGGATCGACTTTCATCCACCAGCCGCGCGTGGGATCGAGCCTGCCGAGCGGCAGATCGATGAGGCCTTCATCGCCGTCAGGCTCGCCCTCGACCACGGCCCAGTAGGTCTTGGAGATTTCGCCGCGCTTGAATAATTTTCCAAGCTTTTCCAACGCTTTGCGATGCCTTCCCAGCACCAAGCAGCCGGACGTGTCCCGGTCCAGCCGATGGGCTAGGGAGGGCGAGCGCGGCAGGCCAAACCGCAGGGCCTCGAAATGGGCTTCGAGGTTATCGCCCCCCTTTGGGCCGCGATGCACTGGAATGCCCGAGGGCTTGTTCAGCACAAGCATCAGGGCGTCCCGGTAAAGAAGGCGAGCGTTGAGGTCTTCCGGCGTCATGCGGGACAGGCTATCGAGGGGGGTGTAGGACTAGGATCGCCTCGACCATCGGGGCGATGAGTTTTTCCTAGCACAGCGTGCGGGCGGGCGACATGAGTGATGACGATAATCAGACGGGCGCGAAAAAGCGGGGGCTGTTTGGCCGCCTGTTCGGCGCGCGCGAGTCAGAAGTCGCCAAAACGCCTGAGCCTGAGGCGCCTGTCGCTCCGCAGGCCCCAGAGCCGACGCCTGAAGCCCCCGCCGAGCCGCGCAGCTGGTGGCGGCGGCTCAAGGAGGGGCTGGCGCGCTCCTCCTCCACGATTTCGCAGGGCATCACGAATGTCTTCACCAAGCGCAAGCTCGACGCCGCCATGCTCGACGAGCTGGAGGACATTCTCATTCAGGCGGACCTTGGCGTAGCCACGGCGCTGCGCATTCGCGAGGCCGTCGGCAAGGGGCGCTACGACAAGCAGATCGAGCCCGAGGAAGTGAAGGCCATTCTCGCCAGCGAGGTGGAGAAAGTGCTGCTGCCGGTGGCGCGGCCCCTGAGCGTCGATCCCGCCATCAAGCCTTTCGTCATCCTCGTCGTGGGCGTCAACGGCTCGGGCAAGACCACAACCATCGGCAAGCTCGCCTCGCAGTTCGTGGCGGAGGGCAAATCGGTGATGCTGGCGGCGGGCGACACGTTCCGCGCGGCCGCTATTCAGCAGCTGGAGATCTGGGGCGAGCGCATTGGCGCGAAGGTCGTCTCGCGCCCGCAAGGGGCGGACGCTGCGGGCCTCGCCTTCGATGCGCTCACACAGGCGCAGGCCGAGGGCGTGGATGTCGTGATGATGGACACCGCCGGGCGCCTCCAGAACCGCAAGGAGCTGATGGACGAGCTCGAGAAAATCGTGCGCGTGATGAAAAAGGTCGATGCGGCCGCGCCTCATGCGGTGCTTCTGGTGCTGGACGCCACGGTCGGCCAGAACGCCATCAATCAGGTCGAGATTTTCGGTAAGGTGGCGGGCGTCACGGGTCTGGTCATGACCAAGCTTGACGGCACCGCGCGCGGCGGCATCCTCGTCGCCATCGCGGAGAAATTCGCACTGCCAGTGCATTACATCGGCGTCGGCGAAGGGCGCGACGATCTTGAGCCCTTCGAAGCCCGAGATTTCGCCCAAGCCATCGCAGGGGTCGACCGGGACGCCGCAGAGGAGACCGCCTGACATGACCGAGCCGACCCCAGCGAACCCGGCGCGCCCCAAGCAGAACCCATTGCTCAAGCTCGCCCTCGAAATGGGCCCTCTGGTCCTGTTTTTTCTCGCCAACGCCAAATTTGGCGTTTTCGTCGCCACCGGCGTGCTGATGGTCAGCGTGGTGGCAGCGCTCGGGGCCTCGTGGCTGCTGACGCGTCATGTGCCCATCATGCCGCTCGTGACCGCAATCGCGGTGCTGTTCTTCGGCGCGCTGACCTTCATTTTTCAGGATGAACTCTTCATCAAGATGAAGCCGACCATCGTGAATTCGATCTTCGGCGCGGCGCTGCTCATTGGTCTGGCCATGGGCAAGCCCTTGTTGCCGATCGTGCTCGACAGCATGATGCGGCTCACGGATGTCGGCTGGCGGATCCTCACCCTGCGCTGGGGCGTCTTTTTCTTTTTGCTGGCGGGGCTCAATGAGATCGTCTGGCGCACGCAGACCACGGATTTCTGGGTGAGCTTCAAGGTTTTCGGAACCATGCCCATCACCATCGTCTTTGCTCTGGCGCAGATCCCCCTGCTCACGAAATATGAGATCAAGGACGAAGACGGCGCGGAACACTGGTAGGAAGGCGGAGCTAACATGATACGCACCATCACAATTGGAGCCATCGCGCTCCTGGCCTGCGCGAGCGCCGCCACGGCCCAGAAACGGCTCTCGACCACCGATATGACCTGCGCAGGCGCAGCCGGCTTTGTGGCCTCGCATGGCGCCGTGGTCATCGGCACGGGCGGCGATACTTATGAGCGCGTGGTGACCGGGCAGGGCTTTTGCAACAAGGGTGAGGACACCAAGCCCCTCTTCGCGCCGACGCGTGACAATCGCGCCTGTTTCGTCGGCTATTATTGCTTCGAATTTCCCCGCGATCGGCCCTAACGAAGAGCTTTTTCGATCTGCGGCATCAGCGTGTCGCGCAGGGCGTCCGGCGATAGCGGGCCGATGAATTTATAGGCGATGGTTCCATCGCCCCTGACCACAAAGGTCTCGGGCACGCCATAGACGCCCCAGTCGATGCCGACCCGCCCCGATGCATCGACGCCGATCATCGCGTATGGGTTCCCCATCTCCTTCAGGAACTTCAGCGAATTGCCCGGCTCATCCTTATAGGCGAGGCCGACGAGGCGAACCCCCGCGCGCGCGAGTTCGGGGCGCTTCGTGAGCGCGATCAGCACGGGGTGCTCATCCCGGCAGGGCCCGCACCAGGAGGCGAAGATATTGACAAGCGTGACCTTGCCGCCTCGTAGATCCGCATCGCCAAGGCCCGGCAGCCCGGAGCCTTCAAGCGCAGGCAGGGCGAAGGTTGGCGCGGGCTTGCCCACGAGAGGCGAGGGCAGTCGCTGGGGATCGCCAGAGTAAAGGCGCAGCAGGAAAAGCCCGGCGAGGGCGAGAAAGGCGATGAGGGGCAGATAGGCCAGCCAGCGGCGCGGCGGGGCCTCGGGCGTGTCGCTCATGCGCTATCCCCGTCACCGCGCGGGGGCAGTTTGGACAGGGCGCTGGTCAGGCGGCGATGGTCGAGAAGGATCCTTCCCAGCATGATCGCGACCACAAAGCCCGCGACGGCGAAAGCGGCGAAGATATAATCCGCGTGGCTCATTGGCCTGCCTCCATTTGAGGTTCAAGGCCACGGTCGGCGGCTTCGGCGGCGAGGTAGGACAGGCGCCGCAGCCGCCGGCGCAGGATCTCGTTGCGGATCGCCATCAGATGCAGGCACACGAACAGGAGGCTCGCCCCCACCGCCATGACAAGCAGCGGCCAGAGCATGGAGGGGTGAATCGCAGGCCCGCCCATGCGCAGCACGGATGCAGGCTGATGCAGCGTGTTCCACCAGTCCACCGAAAATTTGATGATGGGAATGTTGACCACGCCCACCAGCGTCAGGATCGCCGCCGCGCGGGCCGCCTTCAGCGGCTCCTCGATCGTGTTCCATAGCGCGACGAGGCCCAGATAAATCAGGAACAGCACGAGCACCGAGGTCAGCCGTGCGTCCCAGACCCACCATGTGCCCCACATGGGCTTGCCCCAGAAGGACCCCGTGACGAGACAGATGAAGGTGAAGCCCGCCCCGAGCGGCGCCGCCGCCTGCTGGGAAGCGTCCGCCAGCGGATGACGCCAGACCAGCGTGCCCAGAGCCGATAGCGTCATCACCGTATAGATGAACATGGAAAGCCAGGCGGCGGGCACGTGGATATACATGATCCGCACCGTCTCGCCCTGCTGGTAGTCGGCCGGCGCCATGACGAAAGTCATGTAGAGGCCAAGGCAGAGCGTCAGTAGCGTCGCCCCCCAGAGCCATGGCAGCACGGCCGCCGTCAGGCGCAGGAAATAGGTTGGGTTGGCGTACTTGAGCATGCTTTGTCCTATCGCCGGCCAAAGGGCGCGGCAAGCGCCACGGCAATCAATCCGATCAGTCGCCGCTGCGCAAGGCCGCCGCCGCCGCAAAGGGCGCGAGCGCCATGGAGACGAGGCTGAGCGCGCAAAGGATGAGGAATGGCGTCATGAACGGCACAGTCCCTCCGCTTGCGGCGGAGGCCGCCGAGACGCCGAAGATCAGCACCGGCACGGTGAAAGGCAGTACAAGGATCGCCAGCAAAAACCCGCCACGCCGCAGGCTGACGGTGAGGGCGGCCCCGATGGCGCCGATGAAGGTGAGGGCAGGGGCGCCCGCCGCCAGCGACGCGGTGACGCCCCATAGCGCGTCGCCGTCCAGCGCGAGCATGAGGCCAAAGAGCGGCGTCGCCAGCACCAGCGGCAGGCCCGTGACCGCCCAATGGGCGAGGCATTTCACGAGAACCACGAGTTCGAGCGGCGTATCGGCCATTTCCAGAAGATCGAGCGAACCGTCCTCGTAATCGGACAGGAAAAGCCGATCGAGGCCGAGCAGGGTCGAGAGCAGCGCCGCGATCCAGAGAATCGCAGGGCCGATGCGCGCCAGAAGATTGAGGTCCGGCCCGATGGCGAAGGGCGTGATGGTGACGAGAATGAGAAAGAACACGACGCCCATGGCGCCGCCTCCGCCCGCGCGGTTCGCCAGCCGCAATTCGCGGCGAAACAGGGCCGCCAGCGCGCTCATTGTCGCGCCCCCAGCTGCAATTCGCGAGCAGGGAGGCCAAGATCGGCATGCGTTGCTGCGACGATGAGGCCGCCCGCCGCCAGATGGTCCTTCATCAACGCCGCGAGCCTGGCCTGCGAGGCGATATCAAGGGCGTTGGCGGGTTCGTCGAGGAGCCACAGGGGGCGGGGCGCCACCAACAGCCGCGCGATGGCGACTCGCCGACGCTGGCCTGCGGAAAGAAAGGCGACCGGCAGATCGGGGGCGTGATCCATCGCGACTTTCGCGAGCGCCGCGTCTGGATCGAGCCCGCCGCCATGGCCCGCTTTCAGCATTTCGGACCAGAATTCCAGATTTTCCCGCGCCGTCAGCGCATCTTTTAGAGCATGCGCATGACCGAGGTAATGGGCCGCAAGACCGGGTGTCTCCACCCCTGCGCCATCAAGCGCAATGCGCCCTTCGGCGGGGGGCAATAGTCCCGCGAGAACGCGCAAAAACGTTGATTTTCCGGCGCCATTTGGGCCTGTGACGATCAGCGCCTCGCCGCCTTTCACAGTGAAGGAAAGGCCATGCGCAAGCCGCCGTCCGCCCCTGGCGAACGCGAGGTCAATTGCGTGAAGGCTGAGGTCCTGAACAAAAACCAACGAAATCCTCGCGTCTTGGGCTTTTGTCCGTGTAGCCCCGCCGAATAAAATTATCTATAACGCGACTGATCCATTCTTCACCACTGCTAACCAACCGGGGCTCGCCCATGTCTCTCGACAGCTTTAAATGCCGTAAAAAGCTCACCGTAGGCACCAAGACCTACCATTATTTCTCCCTGAAGCAGGCCGAGAAGAACGGCCTTGAGGGGATTTCCCAGCTTCCTTATTCCATGAAGGTGCTGGTCGAGAATCTTCTGCGCTTTGAGGACGGCCGCTCGGTCACCAAGCAGGACATCGAAGGTTGCGCCGCCTGGCTCGTCAACCGCGGCAAGGGCGAGCAGGAAATCGCTTTCCGTCCCGCGCGCGTGCTGATGCAGGACTTCACTGGCGTTCCGGCGGTGGTCGATCTCGCCGCCATGCGCGACGCCGTCACCAAGCTCGGCGGTAGCGCCGACAGCGTCAATCCGCTTGTGCCCGTCGATCTCGTGATCGACCATTCGGTGATCGTCGATGAATTCGGCACCGCCAAGGCTTTCAAGAAGAACGTCGACCTTGAATATCAGCGCAACGGCGAGCGCTATCAGTTCCTCAAGTGGGGCCAGGGCGCCTTCAAAAACTTCTCGGTCGTGCCCCCCGGCACCGGCATCTGCCATCAGGTGAATCTGGAATATCTCGCCCAGACCGTCTGGACGAAGAAGGAAAA
>CANBVC010000054.1 GCA_947372795.1 Beijerinckiaceae bacterium | reverse complement strand
GGTCAAATGCTTGCGCTTAAAGCGTCCATGAGTCATTCATGCCCCATATCGCAACGACAGGGAGCGCGGATCGCGCCCTGTCGATATCGGGAGAGATTCAGACCATGAACACAGTCATCGACAGCCCTGCGGATTGGCGTGGCGCAGATGTGGCGAAACGGACAGACTGGATCCACGAATTCTCCACAGAAGAAATCGCAGAAATCGAGGCCGCCACGCGTCACGCCCTCGCCAGCGGCAAGACCATCGAAACGCTGACCGGCGACGATTTCCCCCTGCCGCTCGTTTCGAAGCGCATCGCCCATGCCCGCAGCTTTCTCGAAGAGGGGTTGGGCATCTATCAATTCCGCGGCATCAATGTGGAAGGCTATGACAAAGCCACGCTGAGGCTCATGTATTGGGGCATCGGCAAGCACATGGGCACGGCCGTTTCGCAGAGCAAGGATGGCGATCTGCTGGGAGATGTGCGCGACGTCGGCGTCGATGTGAACAGCCCACAGGGACGTGGCTATAAATCGAACCAGCGCCTCACCTTCCACACCGACACCTGCGATATCGTCGGCCTCATGGTCCTGCGGGTCGCCAAGGCGGGCGGTCTCAGCCTGCTGGCGAGTTCGCATGCGATCCACAACCATCTTGCGCGCACGCGCCCCGACCTTCTTGAAGCACTATACCAGCCCTTCACCTGGAGCTGGCAGACGCAGGAGCCTGTGGGCGGAACGCCCTATTATCCGCAGCCGCTCTTTTCCGAAAAAGACGGCAAGCTTTCCTGCCGGTATGTGCGCGTACATATCACCTCGGGCCAGCGCTTCCCTGAAGTGCCCCGTCTCACACCCCTGCAGATCGAGGCTTTGGACGCTTTCGACAAGCTGGCCTGGAGCGAGGATTTCCACTTCTCCTTCATGTTCAAGCCGGGCGATCTGCAGTTCGTGAACAACCACGTGGCGCTGCATTCACGCACCGCTTTCGATGATTACGAAGAAGCCGACCGCAAGCGTCATCTACTGCGCATGTGGCTTTCGGTGCCCAACAGCCGCCCGCTCTCCGACGCGCTCTCGACGATCTATCAGGATCGCAAGGGCGGTGAGGTCCGCGGCGGCTTCCCCTCGCGCACGGGCAAATATATCTACGAGTCCACCGGCGCCTTGTCGGACTAAGGAGCGACATGTTGCGCATCGCCATTCTTGACGATTATCAATCCATCGCCTGCAGCATGACCGACTGGTCGCGCATCGGGCCGGATGCAGAGATCGTCAGCTTCAACCGCCACCTCTCCGAGACGGAGGCCGCCATTGAGCTCGTCGATTTCGACGTGCTCTGCATCATGCGCGAACGCATGGCTCTTCCGCGCAGCCTCATCCAAGCGCTGCCGCGCCTGAAACTGATCGCCGTCACAGGCTCCCATACGCAGGTGATCGATGTGGAGGCGGCGCGCGAGCGCTCCATTCCCGTCACGCTGACATCGCCGCGCGCATCTTATTCAGCGGCGGAGCTCACCTGGGCGCTCGTGCTGGCGCTGGCGCGCAAGATCACGGTCGAAGACCGCAACATGCGCGAAGGCCGCTGGCAAACGAGCGTCGGCTTCAGGCTGGAAGGCCGCACCCTCGGCCTGATCGGCCTTGGCACGCTGGGCGCGCGCGTTGCACGCTATGGCCAAGCCTTCGACATGCCGGTGATCGCGTGGAGCGCCAATCTCGATCCACAGCGCGCGCGCGACCTTGGCGTCGAGCCGGTATCAAAGGAAGAATTGCTGCGCCGCTCGGACGTCATCAGCATTCACGTGAAGCTCGGGGACCGTAGCCGTGGCCTGATCGGCGCAGCCGAACTCGCCAGCATGAAACGCAGCGCGGTGCTGGTGAACACATCTCGCGGACCAATCATCGATCAGGACGCGCTGGCGCAGGCGCTGCGTGATGGCGTAATCGCTGGCGCCGGGCTCGACGTCTTCGAGCCAGAGCCACTCACTGCAGATCATCCCGCGCGCAGCCTGCCCAATACCGTTCTGACGCCGCACATCGGCTTCGTGACGGAGGAGTCTTATCGCGAGTTCTTCTCGCGCGTCGTGGATTCCATCATTGAGTGGCGCCACACTAGCGCTCACGCGTAATCAACGAGAAGACGAGGAGGAAACCTCATGAGAACGATCCACGCAGCCGCCCTCCTGCTGGCGAGCTTGCTCTCCGCAGCTCCCATAAAGGCGCAGGCGGAAGATTTCTACCGCGGCAAGACGGTCACTTTCATCATCGGCTATGGGCCGGGCGGCGGCGTCGATTCCGCTTCGCGCCTCATCGTTCGCCATCTTGCACGCTTCATTCCCGGCAAGCCCGAGATCATCCCCCAGAATATGGAGGGAGCTGGCGGCGTCATTGCAGGCAATCATCTGGGCAAGCGCGCGACTGGCGATGGCCTGACCATCGGGCTGCCCGGCCGTAGCTGGTTCGTGGAAGGCGTGGTCAAGAGCCCGGGCGTCACCTTCGACCCGACCAAATTCAGCTATGTCGGCAGCACGGGCGTCAATAATACGATGCTATATGTGCGCGGCGATCTGAATATCGCAACGCCAGAAGACCTAAAGAAATATCCGCAGAAGATTCCCGCTGCGGGCATTGGCGCGGGCACGTCCACCGTGACCATACCCAATATGCTGGCCGAATATGGTTACCCGCTGCGCACGGTGCTTGGCTACAATTCCTCCGCCCGGTCGTTGCTGGCTCTGGAGCAAGGCGAGGTCGGCGCCTATTTCACGCCGGAAGATAGTTTCTCCAAGCGTCCAGACCTCGTGGAAAAGCGCGTTGTCATCCCGATCCTGCAATCAAAGAGAATGACGCCGGGCATGCCTGTCCTGGCCGATCTCGTGCCCGCTAAGGATCAGGCCGTCCTCAGCCTCTTCACCGCCTATGACGACACTGGCCTGATGGTCGTGGGCCCGCCCGGCATTCCGGCCGACCGCCTCGACATCCTGCGCAAGGCGTTCATCGAGATGTGCAACGACGCAGATTTCCGCAAGGACGCAGCGACCGCTGGCGAGCCGGTAGGCGCCCCCATTCCCGCGCCGGAACTCGAGAAGATCATAGAGCGCCTCGCCGCCGCGGCAACGCCCGAGGTGGTGAGCGAATATCGACGCCTCGGACAGGCCAAATGAGAACGGCGGCGGCTTTCTGAGCGCGCCGCTTTCGCGTACAATTTCATATCGTCGGGGTCATGCCCCGGCCAGGGAGCAGCCAGCATGCATATCATCGACTCGCATTTTCATTGGTGGCCCCGGTCGGTCTTCGAGACCCTGTGCAAGCGCACGGAAATTCCCTACGCTAAACCAAATGAAAAGGGCTGCTACACCTGCGTGCTGCAGGATGGCGCTGATTATGTGCTGAACAGCTGGCCCGACTGGTTCGATATCGACGAGCAGTTCGCTCATATGGACAAGCTCGGCCACCGGATCGACGCCGTCGGCTCCATTGGTCCCTTCTCCGTCTATTTCTCAGCCCTGCCGAAAGAAGAGGGCCGCGACCTCGCCATTCAATGGAACGAGGAAATGGCCTGGGCGCAGCGGCGCTATCCCGGACGTTTCTGGGGCAGCGCGGCGATTCCCTTCCAGGATGAGAAGGACGCGATGGATGTGCTGGAGGACGCCGTTGGCCGGCTTGGCCTCATGGGCGTCAATCTTCCCGGCTCCATCGGCGCTGATCCGCGTATCGATGCGGAACGCATGCAGCCTTTCTACGCGCGGTGCGCGGAACTTGGCCTGCCGGTGTTCATGCATCCCACCGACGCCGTCTTCAACCATATGCTCGACGGTTATAACGGCGCGCTGCATCTCTCGCTGGGCCGTGTCATCGAGGTGAGCGTGGCGGCTATGCGCCTGGTTCTGTCAGGCACGTTGGAGCGTCATCCCGATCTGAAATTGATCATGTCGCACACCGGCGGCGCATTGCCCTACCAGTCCGGCCGTATGGACAAGAACACCAAGAACGCGAAGCTGCCGCGTCCCACCAGCGACTATCTCAAGCAGATGTATACGGACACGGTGAGCCCCCATGCGGCAGGCATCAAATTCGCCATCGAATATTACGGCATCGACCGGGTGATGTATGGCACGGACTATCCCTGCTGGGATCCGGCGACCTGCCTTGAATTGATCGAGGAGCTGAACCTGTCGGAGACCGACAAGCAGAAGTTATTCTACGACAATGCGCGGCGCATCCTGAACCTACGCGATCCCGCGCCCGCCAAAGCACCCGAAATGGCTTTCGCGAAATAATGCAAAATGGCCCGCGCGAGGCGGGCCATTAATTCGTTTTCATTATAGGCCGATCATACGGGCGCCGACCCAACGGCGCCCTTCAATCGCAAGCTCGACATCGAGCACGAAAGGCGCATGAGCCGTAAAACCCTGCGCGCTTTGCGCCATATTGGCGACGGGCGCCAATGGGTAGGAACCGCGCGGCTGTTCTGCGACCCAATTCACGATCTCACCAAGTGAGCCGAAATTGCGCGCGACGGCCTGTTCGAGGCTCTCACCAGATTGCAGCGCGAAAGTCATCAAAGCACCATGGGCGCGGTCCATCGCTTGTTGCGCCTTGGCCTCTCTCGCGAAGCTGCGCACATGGCGCGTCCAGGCGCCTTTATAGGCGAGCGAAACGCGGGCGGCGAAGGTCTCGCCCAAAGGCCCCATGGAGTCGGTGCGCACGAAGGCGCGGCTTGATCCAAGATCTCCGGCGACGAGGGTGAAACATTCCTCCGCGCCGCCAAGACGGGCGACGGATTCGGCAGGCGCAATGAAATCCCGCGCATGGGCGCTTGAAACATCGACTGCGGCGCAGGCCGCTTGCGCCAGCGCGTCGGCCTTCGTCAGCAGCAGACGCTCGACAGCATCAGACTCATTGCGCGCACGCGCGAAGGCCTGCGTCACATCCACCAGCTCCACGCCCGGCGAAGCCTGCAAAATGGCTTGCGCATGGCCTGCAGGAAAATCGTCGAGTTCGAGAATGCCGATACGCTTTGCGCCATCGCGCGCGATATGTTCGCCGATGAAAGCGGCTGGGCGGGGCGTCGTCGTGACCTCGCCTGCGGGCATGACGGAACTGATCCATTCCGCAACACGCTTCGACAAGGCGGTGGCGAAAACCATTTCGCCCTGCGCGGGCGCATAAAGCAGCCCTTCGTTCCAGTAAGGCGTGAAGCCGGTCAGCCACCAGACCGAACCGCCACGCGCGATATTCGTGTAAGCGACGAAGACATCGACGCCCTCGCGCGCAAGCTCGGCGCGAAGCCGGGCAAGTCGATCCGCCAGAGCGCTCGCGGGAACCTCAAGGGGATCCCAAGCCATCAAACCACGACGCATGGAATCCTCACTGCAAAGGAACGGAGAAAAGTTCGCGCTTCGTGCCGCAGAGCAATTCATGCCCGCCTTCACGCACCACGAGCGAGTCGCCCAGCACCAGATAACCCACCGCCGGGTGGTAAGTGTTGGGGTGAACGATGAGCGTCATGCCGGCCTGAAGGACGATGTTCACGTCTTCGAGAATAGCGGGCTTCTGGTCAGGGAAAAGCCCCATGCCATGGCCGCGCACGCGCGTATATTCAGACGTCACATATTCGCCAAGGCCATATTTGCGGAAGACGTCATTCTCGGCGCGCGCAACATCAGCAGCAGTGACGCCGGCCCGCACGGTGGCGATGCCCGCTTCCATAGCTTCGAGATAGACGGCGAAGGCCTGACGCTGCGCTTCGCTTGGCTCGCCAACGATGAGCGTGCGGCAGATCTGAGCATAATAGCCATCGAAGCAGGGCGTCAGCTCCGTGGTGACCATGTCGCCCTTCTTGAGAATCTTGCCGCCGGGAGGCGCCATGCCACGCACTTCTGGACCGCCCACGCCGACGATCATGAAATTTTCCGGCACGCCATTGGCGCGGAAGAAAGACTCCATCTCGGCGACGAGTTCATAATCCTTGCGACCCGGACGCGCGGCCTGACGGAAGATAGCGTAGCCTTCGTCAGCGAGCGCAGCCGCCTTGCGAACGGCGTCGATCTCGACTTCCATCTTCGTCATCAGCAGACGCTCGACGATCTTCGCGCCGTCGGTGACGCGCAGATCCTTCTCGCCATGCAAAAGCCCGTAGGGCAGCAAGTGGTAGGGCGCGGCGGCGATGTTGTGGTTGCCAGCGCGCGACAGTTGCTTCTTCGCCTCCTGCACGAGCGCGGGCGCGAAGATGGTTTCGCATGTGCAGTCGCTGCGGGCGCGCTCGCACTCGGCGGGATCATCGAGGATCAAGGTGATTGACCCATCTTCGCGCACGAGCGCGATGCCCTGACCCTCCTGGATGCCGAAATCCGTCGCATAGCGCAGATGGTCGGCATGCCAGTTATTGCCAAACAGCACGAGAACTTCGACGTTCTCGCGCGTCATGGCCTCTTTCAGGGCGCTCCGTCGCGCCGCAAGCGCTTCCTTGCTCATTTAAGCCTCTTCTTCACTAAGCGAGGTTACGCCACTCACGCGCCAGCGCGCCAGCCGTAATAATCCGCCGCCTTGGCAGGCGAGACGAAGCCTTGCGCCACGTCATTGGCGATCTCAGCCCGGTCACGCTTGTGCGGATCGCCATAGCCGCCGCCGCCAGCGGTGAGGAAGGTCACGGAGTCGCTCTTGTGAAGCTGAATTTCCGTTCCCTTGTACACCGTGCGATCGGCGACGCCCGCTGAATGAATCACCGCGACATTATGCGCGGCGGAGCCGCCGCCCGAGAGGCCCCACGGGGGAACCTGCGTGCGCTCGCAATTGATCGTCACCTTGCAAGGCACGAGCGCGCGATAGGTGATGCGAACGCCAAGGCCACCGCGATGTTCACCCGCGCCGCCGGAATCCTCGCGCAATGCATGTTCCTCGACGAGAACGGGATAGCGAATTTCCTGCAATTCGACAGGCGTATTGCGCACGTCGCCCTGACAGACCGACACGCTCGCGTCCTCGCCGTCTTCGGTCGGACGCCCACCCCAGCCACCGCCGAAGATGTTGAGCAGCAGGAAACGGCTTCCGTCTTCACGGAAACCATAGAAGGAGCAACCGCCCATATCGCCCTTATGAGCGGCAGGGATGACGTGCGGCAGCGCGGGCGCCAGCGCCTTTAGGATTGTGTCGATGGTCGTGGGCAGCGCGATGCTCCACAGACCAATCGCGGCGCCGGCCTTGGCGCTGACGATCGTACCTTCGGGAATGACGACTTCCAGCGCGCGGAAACAACCGTCATGCACATCAAGCTCAGGCGAGGTGATCGCCTTAAACGCAACACGCGCCGCCGCGATGCCGCCCGATTTGCCGGAGTTGAGCGGCGAATGGGTCTGCGGGTTCATCTCGGAGAAATCGACCGTCATGGTCGATCCCTTGATGGTCACGGTCGTCTTGATCTTGATGGGCTGATCGAGGTTGCGCCCATCATTGTCGAGCGCGCTTTCGGCCACATAGACGCCATCGGGAATCTTCTCGATGACGCTGCGCACGGTCATGTCGGCCTGATCCCAGATCCGGTCGATGCAGGTTTCCACGACATCGCGGCTATAACGCTGCACGAGCTCGCCATAACGACGCGCGCCAAGCTGGCAGGATGCGATCTGCGCGCGCATGTCGCCAAGGCAAGCCTGAGGGAAGCGCACGTTGTCGTGAATGATCTGCCACAGGGTCTCGTTGCGAACGCCCGCTTCATAAATCTTGAGCGAACGCATCTGCAGGCCTTCGGCGAAGATTTCGGTCGTGAGAGACGAACCGAAGCCGATGCGCATACCACCGATATCGACCCAGTGCGCGCGATTGGCCGCGAAAGCGACAAGCTGGCCATCCACAAAGCAAGGCGCGTAAAGCACCACATTGTTGAGATGCTGCCCGCAGGTCTCACCATGGTTCATGATGAGGATGTCGCCGGGCTTGAAGCCATCGAGGCCCCAGCGCTTGATGCCGTCTTCAACCGCCACGCCAAGATCGGCGAGGAAGATGGGCAGGCCGCCACGATTTTGCGAGATCATGCGACCTTGCGTGTCGATGAGGCCGCAGCAGAAATCGCGCACCTCATAGATCATCATGTTGTAGGCGGCCTTGCACAGGGCGTTGGCCATTTCGTCGGCATAAGCGACGATGGAATTGCGCACCACTTCAACGGTGATGGGATGAGCGCCCGCAGGGTTCGTCATGGTCAGTCCTTCCGGGCGATGTCGACGATGAGATGGCCCGCTTCAGTCACGGTCACCTTGTCGCCGGGGTGGATGAGAATGGTGGAATTGGGTTCTTCGATGACAGCTGGGCCGATGATGGTCATGCCAGCAGGCATCGAGGGCCGCCAGAGCACGCGAGCGCGCAGCGGCTTTTTGGGATCGTCATAGACCACATCGCGCGCGCCTTCGGGCTTGTCGTCCGTAGGCGTCCAGGGCTCAGTCAGCCACTGTTCGGCGAGCGTGTCCGCGCGCGGCGCGGTGAGCACGAGACGCAGGTTGACGATTTCGAGCTCTTCCTCGACCGCCGCCTGACCGTAGCGCTGGTCATGCTCGTCATGGAAGCGGCCGCGCACAACGCTGGTGTCGCCCGAGAGCAGGTCAGCGTTTTCGATGCGGATCGAAAGCGCATGCTCCTGACCGACGTAACGCAGATCCGCATAGAAGCGGAAATCCGCCACATCGCCAGACACGCCGTCGCGCACCATCTGCGCCTTGCCGTCTTCAGCGAGTTCATTGAACACGCGCTCGACGATGCTCTTGTCGAGACCGCCAAGACGGCCAACGAGCGTGCGCACGAAGTCCTGACGCCATGAGGCCATCAGCATGCCGAGCGCCGAGAAGGTGCCGGGAAGCTTGGGGATCACGACGCGCGGAATGAAGATTTCGCGTGCGATGGCGATGGCGTGCAGGGGGCCTGCGCCGCCAAAGGCGATCATCGACGTTTCGCGAGGATCGACGCCCTTGTTGACGGAGACCGCACGCACCGACAGCGACATATTGTTGTCGGAGATGGTGGCCACGCCAAGCGCCGCCTCCATGGTGGTGAGGCCGAGCGGCTTGCCAACCTTTTCATCGAGAGCGCGACCAGCGGCGGCGATATCGAGCTGCATGGCGCCATCAAGGAAGCGACCGCCATTGATGCGGCCGAGCATGAGATCGGCATCGGTGACGACGGGGTCCATGGAGCCCTTGCCGTAGCAAGCGGGGCCGGGATCAGCGCCCGCGCTCTTGGGGCCGACATGCAACCCGCCCGAAGAATCGACCCAGGCGATGGAGCCGCCGCCATTGCCGACCTCAACGATATCGACGACGGGCAATTGCATGGGCTGGCCGGAGGCGTGATCGCCGATGACATAGCCGTCTTCGATCGCCGGCTGGCCGCGCGTGATGAGCGACGACTTGGCCGTCGTGCCGCCCATGTCGAAGCCGATGCACTGCTCAAGGCCAAGATGCGCGGCAAGACGACCCGCGCCGATCATGCCCGCCACAGGGCCCGACTCCATCATGGACACCGGCTGCAAGCGCGCCTGATCAAGCGACATGACGCCGCCGTTGGAGCGCATGATGTGAACCTGGCCGCCAAAATCCTCGCCGCGCAAGTAGGTCTCAAGCGTGTTGAGATAATTGCGAACGCGCGGTCCGACAAAGGCGTTGAGCGCGGTGGTGGAGGTGCGCTCATATTCGCGGAACTCGCGCAGGATCTCGTGGCTCAGCGTGACGAAGAGCCCGGGATTTACGCGCCGCAGAATGTCGCCGACGAGCTTCTCATGCGCGGGGTTGGCGTATGAGTGCAAGAAGCACACGGCCACAGCTTCAACGCCCGCCTCTTTCAGCTCCAACGCCAGACGCTCGACCTCGGCGGTGTCGATAGCGGTCATCACATCGCCATTGGCGTTGAGGCGCTCGTTCACCTCAAAGGTGTGGCGACGCTCAACGAGGGGCTTGGGCCGATGGAACCAAAGATTGAAAGCTTCGATACGATTGCCACGGCCAATGGCGTAGACATCGCGAAAGCCCTTGGTGGTCACGAGCCCGGTCACCGCGCCCTTGCGCTCGAGCACAGTGTTGATGGCGATGGTGGAGCCATGCAGCACTTCGCTCAGCGAGGGGAGATGACAGGCGGCGAGCGCGAGGGAGGTCGCGACCCCGAGGGTTGGATCGGCCGGGGTGGTCGATGTCTTGGATGTGACGATACGTCCATCCACGCAGCCGACGAGATCTGTGAAAGTCCCGCCGATGTCGATACCTACGATATTCATTCCTTCACCGGGATTTTGAGCGTGGGGGAGCGGCGTTTGCCGGGCGTGAGATGGTTCTGGGCTATGCGCACCAGTTCATTGAAGGTCACCGCGATGATCGCGAGACATCCCGTAAGCGCAAAGAGCGGCGCAGGATCATAGCTCTCGGCGAAGACGCGCGTGTAATAACCGATACCGCCCGTCGAGACGTAAAGCTCAGCGAGAATGACGCCGAGCAGCGTCATCGTCATGCCAAGACGAAGGCCCGTGAAGAGGCTCGGCACGGCATGGGGTAAGATGATATGGCGGATCGTCTCCATGCGGCTCGCGCCCATGGAACGCGCGGCGCGCAGATGCAGCTCCTTCACATCGCGCATGCCCGCCACCACATTCATGATGATGGGAAACACGCCATGGCTGAAGCCGAATGCGATCTTGGCGGCGGGCCCAAGGCCAAACAGCAGAATCACTAACGGCAGCAGCGCGACCTGCGGAATGGCGAAGAGCAGGAGAATGATCGGCAGGAAGGCGGTGCGGCTGAAAGCCGTCGCGCCGATGGCGAGGCCGATCAGCACGCCGAAAACAACCGAAAGCGCATAGGCGGCGGAGATCTGCGCCACGCAGAACCACAGGGCCTCAAGGATCTTTTCCTGCGGCGCGATCTTGGTGAAGAATGCCTTCACGATCAGGCTAGGCGGGCTCATGAAGGCGGGGTCTGCGTAGACCCGGCCATAGAATTCCAGAAGCGCCAGAACGACAGCGAGAAGCGCCACGCGCAGCCAGAACGGGCTGAGGAGAGCTTTCGCCAAAACCCCGCTCAAAGGGGCGCTTGTCTTCATAGGGGCGGCAAGATCGCTCATCTGATCACCGGCTCCTGATGTGGTTTTCGAAACTGTAGACCATCAGGTTCAGCGTCACCGAGGTCAGGATCACGAAGCAGATCCAGGCATACATGCGCGCCGATTCCATCAGTTCCGCGGAATGAGCGATGTTGCGTCCGATGCCTGCGACCGAGGAGATCGTTTCACCGCCAAGAACCGACGCGAAGCAGATGAAGAACCCAATGCGCATGCCAGTGATGAGCACAGGCAGCGCGCCGGGCAGCAACACATGGCGGAAGGTGTCAAAGCTCGACGCTCCCATGGAGCGCGCAGCGCTCAGATAGCGCTGCTCCATATTGGAGAAGGCGGCGATCGTGTTGAGCGCGATGGGAAAGAACGCGTAGGTGGCGCCATAAGCGACCTTCGATCCTGTGCCGATGCCAAAGAACAGGATGAACATCGGAAAGAAGAGGGTGATCGGCACGGTGAACAGGCCGGCGATGACGGGCTCTATCACCTGCGTCGCCAGTTTCGATCGGGTAACCGCATAGCCCACCAGAATCCCTGCGATGATGGCGATAGCGAAGGCCTTCGCGATGGTGGTGAGCGTCACCAAGACAGCGGACCAGAAAGATGCGGTCTGCACAAGGCGCTCAAGCGCGGCGTAAACGCTCAAAGGCCTTGGCAGGAAAAGCGCGCTTATGCTTCCCGTCTCGGTCGCCAAAAACCACGCGCCAGCGACCAGCGCCAGAAAGGCGAACTGAACGGAACGCGTCGCGAAACTGGAGCGCTCCACGCTCACGCTCCCGCGTTCTGGGGTTGCGGGTCGCGCTGGGCGGCCATGGCGGCGCGGATTTCGTCGCGCAGCAACGCATAGCATTCGTTGCGCAATTCGCTGAAGCGCGGCTCCAGCATGAAATCGGGCGAGCGAGGATGAGGCTCGTTGACGTTGATGATCGTTTTAATGCGGCCCGGACGAGCGCTCATCACCACGATACGATCGGAAAGGAAGACGGCCTCGGCCAGCGAATGGGTGACGAAGACAATGGTCTTCCCCGTCGCCGCCAGAAGCTGCGAGAGATCCTCACCAAGCACCATGCGCGTTTGTTCGTCGAGCGCTGCGAAGGGCTCGTCCATGAGAAGAATATCTGTCTCGACGCAAATGCCGCGCGCCATGTTCACGCGCTGGCGCATGCCCACAGAAAGCTGCTCGGGATAATGACCCGCGAAAGAAGCCATGCCGACGGCTTTGAGGGCGCGCATGGCCCGGTCATCCCATTCGGCCTGCGCTATGCCTTGAAACTTGAGCGCAATGCGGAAGTTCTCGATGATCGTATACCAGGGAAACAGGGTGCTTTCCTGAAACACGAAAGCAACCTTATCGGGATGGGGCTCCCCATCGACGGGACGGCCGTTCACCAGACAAGTTCCGCTCGTGGGTTTGAACAGACCACCGACGATATTGAGCAATGTGCTCTTTCCGCAGCCCGAGGGTCCAAGAAGGCAAAGGAATTCGCCTTTCTTGATGTCGAGCGACACATCGTCGAGAGCCAGCACGGCGCTCGATTCATCC
This sequence comes from Beijerinckiaceae bacterium, assembly GCA_947372795.1. Classification (GTDB taxonomy): domain Bacteria; phylum Pseudomonadota; class Alphaproteobacteria; order Rhizobiales; family Beijerinckiaceae; genus Terripilifer. The sequence goes on along the minus strand of CANBVC010000054.1, from coordinate 2,490 downwards.
GCAGCGCCATAACGCTGGGTGATATTGCGGATCGAAATAGCCGTATCGCTCATAAGTCGCAGACCCCTCAGGGTTCGAGACGCCCCGATGGAGCGTCCGATCCGGTATGTTCAGAGTTTCACAGGCGCGAAGCCCGGCATGAAGAGTTCGTTCGCTTCGGGCACCCGATCGAGGATTTCAAGATCCTTAAGCGACTTGCGGATGGTCTCGATGGCCTTGGGATTGAAGGCGCCATCCATGGAGAGCATCTGCATTTCGTAATCATAGCTCTTGTCGATGACGCTGACCGGCAGGCTCATGATGCCTGCGATGAGCTTCACCGTCTCCTCGCGGTTTTCCTTCATGAACTTCGTGGTGGTGAACCACGCCTGAAGGAAGCGCTTCAACAGCTCGGGATTGTTCTTGATGAGGCTGCGCTGCGCGAAGATGACATGAGTGTGGAAGTCAGGCACCGCATCGCCAAAGGTGGCGAGCAGACGGCCTTCGCCATTTTCAACGAGGTTCCAGGTTTCCTGAATGGAGTTGACGCTACCCGCCAGTTCGCCCGACTTCATGGCGGCGAGACGCGTGCGCATTTCGCCCATGGCGGTCACGTCAATGCCAGCCGGACCCCAGCCCTTGCTCTCGGAAAGGCGGCGGGTAAGCCAATCGGTGAGCGAGCCTGCGGTGGTCACGCCGATGCGCTTGCCCTTGAGGTCGTCGACGGTCTTGATCGGACCATCCTTCATCACGACCAGCGACATGTTGCGTGGCTCGCTCGCCATGGCGGCGACTGCGATGGCGGGCACGCCCTTGGCTGCATAGCCCATGCTGGGGCCGGAGCCGAAGCCGATGTCGATAACGCCAGCGGCCAAGGCCTGCTGCATCTGACCATCGCCGCGGAACACGGAAATCTCGGCATCGATGCCGGTGGCCGCGAAAAAGCCCTTGGCCTTGCCAAGATCCGCGCCCGAAAATGGGAAGGATGAGCCGATTGATTTTCCGATGCGCAGCTTGTCGGCGGCGAGGGCCGTGCCGGCATTCAAGGCCATGCCTGTCATCGCTACAAGGGCGAGCGCGCTACGACGCGTCATTTTCATCTTGAGTCCCTCCCGTTCTGTCGGGGCTTTAGCCCGACAATTTCCATTCGATAGATCATCAGCGCACAAAGCAATCGGCCGGCAGGCTTTATTGAATATAGTGTTTAGGCTATAAGGTCTCATGATATCTTTGAGCTCACGCGCACTTCAGGTTTTCGTCGCCATTGTTGATGCAGGCTCATTTGCGGGCGCGGCGCGACGGCTCGGCATCGCCCAGCCGTCCATCAGCGCCCATGTGCAGGGCCTGGAGCGTGAAACCGGCGCCCGCCTTTTCGACCGAACCAGCGGCCGACAGGCCACCCTCACCGAGGCGGGCCGCAGTCTCTTGGTCCATGCGCGCGACCAGCTCGAGCGCACCACGCGGCTCGAACGAGAACTGGCCGCCGGCGCCGAGGAGGCGTCGTCGACGGTGGCCTTCGCCTGCCAGCGCTCGCTCGCCCTGACGATCCTGCGCGCGCCTGTGGCCGAATACGCCCGCACCCGGCGCGACACTCGCCTATCCGTGCGCATCGCCTTCCAGGAGGAGGTGATCGCCGCCGTGCGCATGGGGGCGACGGATCTGGGCTGTCTCATGTCGAATGAAGAGTCGGACGACATCCCCTCCATTCTCATCGGTCGCCAGCGTTTCGTGATCTTCGCGGCGCCGGACCATCCGCTGGCAGGCAAAAAGCGGGTCCGGCCGCAGGATCTATCCGATCAGGATTTCATTGGCCCCGTTGCGTCATCCATGTTCGGCAGAACCCAGAAGAAACTTCTGGCCGACATCGGCGTGGAGCGCATGCGCGTCGTCGCCGAGGGCACGGAATTTTCGCTGGTGCGCGATCTGGCGGCCGCCGGACTTGGCCTTGGCTGTTCGCTCCACGCTTCGGTGGAGCCTGATCTGGCGGCAGGTCGGCTGGCGCTGATCGATATCGACGGGCCGCCCCTGTTTCTCGATGTGCGCCTGCTCATGAACCCGCAGCGCCGCCTCGCCCGCCCGGTGCGCGAATTCACCGATTTCCTGCGAGAAACCTTCGCGACGCCCAGGTAACCATCAACGCCCGGAGCGCACCACGGGGCCCAGCCCCGGATGGCGATTGACGTCCTTGTAGAGCAGATAGCGGAAGGGTCCGGGTCCGCCCGCGTAGCAGGCCTGCGGGCAGAAGGCGCGCAGCCACATGAAATCCCCGGCCTCGACCTCGACCCAGTCCTGATTCAGGCGATAAACCGCTTTACCTTCAAGCACATAGAGCCCATGCTCCATGATATGGGTCTCGGCGAAGGGGATCACGCCGCCGGGCTGGAAGGTGACGATGTTCACATGCATGTCGAAGCGGATGTCATCGGGGTCAATGAACCGCGTCGTCGCCCAGACCCCGTTCACGTCCGGCATGAAGGCCGGGGCGACGGTGTGATCGCTGGAGACGAAGGA
>CANBVC010000053.1 GCA_947372795.1 Beijerinckiaceae bacterium | reverse complement strand
GCGGAACTCATCGCCGGTTTGCAAGCGAAGGCGTGCGTCGAGGTTGGACAAGGGCTCGTCGAGCAGAAGCACGCGCGGCTCGAAGACGAGGGCGCGGGCGATGGCGACGCGCTGCTGCTGACCACCTGAGAGGGCGGGGGCAGGGCGGTCGGCGTAAGACTCCATCTCGACGAGGCGTAGGGCCCGCGCGACGCTCTCCTTGATCTCTGCCGCAGACCGGCGGCGGATACGTAGGGGATAGGCCACATTGTCAAAGACGGTCATATGCGGCCAGATGGCGTAGGATTGGAACACCATGCCAAGACGCCGGCGCTCGGGCGCCATGAAGTAGCCGCGCGCGGCGTCGCTGACCACCTCGCCGCCAATGCTGATGCGCCCACCGCTGTTTTGCTGCAGGCCCGCGATCATGCGCAAAGTGGTGGTCTTGCCGCAACCCGAGGGGCCTAGCAGCGTCAGGAATTCGCCAGCCTCCACGCTAAGATTGATGGCGTCGACGGCGGTGGAGGCGCCGAACTGGCAACTCAGGCCCTCTAGCAAGATTTCAGACATTCAAGATTTCCTAAGCCTGACCGAACCGGCTGTTCAAGAACCGCAGCTGGACCCAGCGGAACAATACGACAAGCAGCATCATGAAGAGGCCGATGACGCTGACCTGCTCGGCCTGTCCATTGGCCCAGAGTTTCATCAGGACGACCGAAAGAACCTCGGAGCCCACCGCATAGAGCAGCACGGAGGCGCTCAGTTCGCGCATGATGCCGAAGAAGGTGAGCACCCAGCCGACCGCGAACGAAGGCCAGGCCAGCGCCACCAGAATCCGCCAGAGCGTCTGCATGAAGGTTGCGCCATGGACGCGCGAGCACTCCTCGAGATCATAGGAGAGCTGCGCATATGCGCTCGACATGACGCGCACCGAGACGGGTGTGCCCAGCGCGATATAGGCCAGCAGCAACGCCCAGATGGTTCCGTATATCGGGATCGGCCCCGGCAGCATGGCGAAGGCCCAGAGGAAGCCGATGCCCAGAACCATGCCTGGCATCATCCACGGCAGCCAGGCGAGGGCGTCGATGAGCCGCCGTCCCCGCCAATGTGTGCGCACGGAAATATAGGCGACGATGCTGCCCAGAGCCATGGTGGCGCTAGCGCCCATTAGGCCCAGCCACATCGTGTTGGTGAAGCTGCGCCAGATCTCGCTGGAGTTCCAGACCGATTCATAATGCTCAAGGGTCAGCATGTCGGCCTGATAGAAGCCGAAGAACTTGAAGAAAGAGCCAATCAGGAGTTGCGCCACCGGCAGCACGACAGTCACGGTGAAGAACAGGATGCAAAATCCGAACGTCACCCAGCGCCAACGGCCGAGCTTCATGACCGAGGGCGAATAGCCCTTGCCGGTCACAGTCTGGAAGCTGCGCCCCCTCAGGATGCGCCATTGCACGAAGACCATCAGGAACATCAGCATCATCACAAGGAAGCTGATGGCGGTCGCGTATTGGTAATCCGGCGTCGCGTGGTGGTGGATCGAATTATAAATCTCGGTCGTCACCACGGTGATTTTTGCGGGCGTGCCGAAGAAGAGCGGCGACTCGAAGTTCTCCATGCCCCGGATGAAGCTGAGGATGAAGGCGTTGGTGAGCGCAGGCGTCATCAGCAGGAGAGTGATTGAGCGGAATGTGCGCCATGACGAGGCGCCACACATGCGGCTGGATTCTTCGAGCGCCGGATCCATAGCGCGGAAGATGTCGACGATGAAGAGGAACAGGAATGGCGTCGAATACTGGACCATGTGCCAGACAACGCCGCCGAAGGAATAGATATTAATCGGCGAGACCGTGGAGCCTGTCATCGACTTCCAGAGCGTGTTCAGCAGGCCTACCTGCGGATTGCCAAGCATGGCCCAGGCCATGGCGGTCAGGATCGGTGGTATGAAGAAGGGCAGGGAGATCAGCACCTCCAGCTTGCCGCGCCACGGCGTGTCCGTGCGCGCCACGATCCAGGCGAGCAATATGGCCAGCAGGAGGGAGGGTATGGTCTTGGCGATGGCGATCTCGACGGTGACCAGCAATATCCCAAGGTTCTGCGCGTTGAAGGCCTGGCGGTAGCCCTCAAGATTGAACTCGCCCGCCATGCCGGGCGGAGTCGAGTGCAGGCTTCCGTAAAGCAGCATGCCGAAGGGATAGATGGTCAGGAAAGACAAAAACAACACGAGAGCGATGATGCCGAGCGAACGCGCGGAGGGCATCCGCCAACCCGTTACAGCCTTAGCAGACGCGCTCATGATACGTTCCGACGGTCAGATTTCAACGACAACGTAATTCTCTTCAACAGACACCTTGAATGTTTCGGCCACATAGGGGCCTTCGACCAGATCGGAGCCCGAGGTAACGCCAGTCTGATAGGCGCGCACGCGGGACTTTTCCGGGTCGCACCAGGATTTGCCGGTGCGTATGTCGAACTCCCAGCCATGCCATGGGCACCGCACGAATTCGCCATCGCGAACGATGCGATATTTGCCGGGCTCATCGGCTTCCGCAAAGCCCACGATCTTGCCGGCGCAGAGCGAGCCGCTCTCATGGGGGCATCTGTCGCCCAGCGCGAAGAACTCGCCGCTGACATTGAAGAGCGCGATGTCGCGTCCACCGGCGTTGACGCGGAGCGAGGTTCCGGGCGCCACATCCCCGGTTTTGGCGACGACGAAGCGGGATTTGCTCATGACAGGCCGTAAAGCTCCCTTGCGTTACCGCTCATGATGGCGCGCAGCTTTTCAGGCCCGATCCGAAGCTTGGCGGCGACGAAGCTCGGCTCGTCGAAATCCCAGTGCGGATAGTCGGTCGAGAACATGATCCGGTCGAGGCCGACCTGCGCGAAGGTCTCAAGCAGATCGCTGTCCTCCGGCGGCTCGTCGAGCGGCTGGGTGGTGAACCAGAAGTGGTCGCGGATATATTCGGAGGGTAGGCGCTTGAGGTGCGGCGCCTCGCTTTTCAGCCGCTTCCAGTGTTTGTCGAGCCGCCACTTGAGCGGCGGCGCCCAGGCGATCCCACCTTCAACCAGCACGACACGCAGCTTGGGGAATTGTTCAAAGACCCCCTCGATCACCATGCTGGTGATGAGGCCTTGCATGCCCTGAACATTGGTGTGCTGTTCTTCGATATAATAGGAGGGCCAGCCGGCGCCTGTGGGCGGATAGCCGTTGATGCCGCCCACATGCAGCGCAATGGGCAGATCGAACGCCTGCGCAGCTTCGAAGATGGGCCAGTATTTGCGACGTCCCAGGGGTTCAAGGCTTTTCGGCGGCAGCATGATCTGGGAGAAGCGCTTGTCACCCGCGCAGCGCTCGATCTCGGCGAGCGCGAAGGGCGTGTGTTCCTGCGTGCAGACGATGGAGGCGTGCAGGCGCGCATCGCGTTCCACCCAGCAGGCGATCTGCCAGTCATTGACGGCGGTGGCCAGCGCCGCGCCATAATCGAGATTGCGCTGGTTGCCCGGGCCACGGTTGAGCGGCATCAGCATGCCATGCTCGACATTGTTGGCGTCGAGATGCTGCTTTTGCATGAAGGCGAGATCGCCGCCGGGGGGCGCGCCGCTGGGGGGCCATGCGTCGGCGCGCGCCACATCAGGCGCCATACGCGGATGGGCGAGCGTGTCAGAGAGCGGCTGACGGTAGAAGCCGCCGTAGGCGCGCACATATTCGCGCCAGCGCTCGGGCAGAAACGCGAGGATTTCGCCCGGGGTGGCGAATTGCGGATGGATGTCGCAATCGACCACGCCCAGCCCCTGCAAGGCGCCGCCGGTCTTGCGCTGCTCGCGCGGCTCCAGAAGATCCATGCTCATGCCGCAACCTCCGGGCAAAGGGCGTTCAGGCGGGGATAGACCGCACGCGGGTTGTCCCACAGGATCTTCCGGGCGAGTGGGCTGCTCGCGCTGATGGGCAGCGCCTCCTCGCCGTCAAAATGCCAATGCGGAAAATCGGTGGAGAAGAGCACCATCTCGTCCGATTTCATCTGCTCGCAGAAACGCTCAAGCCTCCCCGCGCCCTCGGGCTCGTCGAAAGGCTGTAATGTGAGGCGGATATGGTCGCGCACGATCTGGGAGGGCGGCGTCTTCACCCAGGGGACTTCCGCGCGCACGCCGCGCCATGTTTTGTCGAAGCGCCAGAGCGCCGGGGGAAGCCAGGTGACGCCTGATTCCATGAAGACGAATTTCAGTTCGGGGAATTTGGCGAAGACGCCTTCCGAGACGAGGCTCAGCACGCAGCTTTCAAAACCGAAGGCCTGCGCGACATAGTCCTCGAGGAAATAGGAGCCATAGCCGCCCGCAAGCGCAGGATGCTGGTAAAGGCTGCCCGCATGGACGCCGATGGGCAGGCCGTGGCGGCTAGCGGCGGCATAAATCGGCCAATGGGCGCGCTTGCCAAGCGGCTGCTCGCCCATGGCCAGCATAAGCACCTGCACGAAACGCGGGTCGCTCGCCCGCCGCTCGATCTCCTCAGCCGCAAGATCGGCGTTGTTCAGGGGCACGACGATGGAGGCGCGCAGGCGCGGGTCACGATCAAGCCATTCAGCGGCGATCCAGTCGTTGACGGCCGTGCAGACGACCGCCGCCATATCTTCGCTATGCAGCGCCGCGCCGCCATAAATGCAGTTGGCGATCGCCGCCGACGGGCCGAACAGGTCGAGGCACTTTTCTTTCAGAATGGAATAATCGCTGCCCGGGCGCCCACTCGCCGGTCGCCTGTCGGGACGGGCCATGATGGGCGCGTTGGGCGGATCGCTCGTCATGTTCCAGCTGAGTCGGTCGATTCCGCGCGTTATGAATTGTTGGCGCCAGTAGCTGTCGAGATAGGGCAGCAGCGCCTTCACCGATGGAACGGAGATATGCACATCGCAGTCCACAGCCGCGCCGCCAAACAGGCTCGCCACCGCGGTTTCCGCTCGGATTGAGTGATCCGTCCGATCTTGCATGCATCCTCCCTGCGTCGCCCCGGATATTTTGCTTTCCGCTCCGGGCGGCGCTTGCTACGATCACCACAATCTATCTCGTCCCTCCCGTCAAGCGCAGCTCAATGCAGCCGCCGGGTGGGCGAAGAATATAGAAGCCCCTTGTGGGAGTGGGAGGAAACCATGCGTGCTGGTCTGGCGACGACTATTATCTTGTTTGGGCTGGCGGCGATGCAGCCCGCGTCCGCGCAGGAGCAAGACTGGGACAAGGTGGTCACTGCCGCCAAGAAGGAAGGAACCGTCACGGTCTATCACGCCCAACTTGGCGCCCCGCACTGGAAGGCGGTGGTTCAGAGTTTCGAGAAGACTTATGGCGTAAAAGTGCAGGAGTTCGACGCACGCGCCAGCGAATTGACCGAGCGCATCCGCACCGAGCAGACGTCGCAACGCTATGTGGCCGATGTTGAGTTCCATGGCGACACGTCGATCCTTCTGCAAAGGCAGACGGACTTCATCGCTGAACACGGCGGGGCGCCAAACATAAAGAATTTGCGCCCGCCCTTTAAGGCCGACGCTCATGCGGTGCCCGCTTGGGTGCAAGTGGTCTGCACGCTCGTCAATACGTCGCTCGTGAAGCCCGGCGACGAGCCGAAGGCCTGGAAAGATCTCCTCGACCCCAAGTGGAAGGGCAAGATCCTGACCGACGACATGCGCGCCGCAGGCAGCGGGCAGACGGTGTTCGCCGTTCTCTACAAGACTTATGGCCCGGAGTTTCTCGAAAAGCTGAAGGCGCAGGAAATGGGCGTCGGCCGCGATCTGCAGGAAGACTCGCGCCGCGTGGCGCGTGGGGAATATCCCATTTTCATAAACCAGATCATTGCCTTCGCCTCGCCGCTGAAGGGACTTCCGGTGAAGGTCGCCACCATGGAGGATGGTTGCCCCTATACGCCCATTCAGGGTGCGATTTTGAAGGGGGCGCCGCATCCCAACGCCGCACGCCTTTTCATCAACCATCTTATCAGTAAGGAGTCGCAGGTCACCTACGCCAAGGCGTGGATGGGCGTCGTGACACAAGGGGTGGAGGAAGAGCTGACCGATCCTGACGCCAAGCGCTTCGCGCAGGTGAAGCTCATGGGCTCCATTCCGCTGGAGGATCGCGAGCCCATGCTCAAGCGCGCTACCGAGATGTTCAAGTAAAGCTTGGCGGCGTAGCTTAAAAAATCATAATCAAGCCAAACTAGGGAGGCGCCAATGGCGTTCGCAAAAATAAATCATGTCGCCATCGTCAGCGACAATTACGGCCAGCTTGCGGAATTTTACAAAGCCGCTTTCGGCATGGTCACGAGCGCCAAGACACGCAACGGCCGTGCGGTCACCGTCGGCGACGGCTATGTGGGCCTGAATATCAATCCGCGTCGGGCAGGGCGTTCGGCGGGTCTCGATCACTTCGGCATTCAGGTCGAGGATTGCGCGGCGGCTTTCGAGCGCATGAAGAAATATCCGAGCGTGAAATGGCTGCAACGCCCCTCGACGCGTCCCTTCGCGGGCATTTCGACCCATGATCCCGATGGCAATATGTTCGACATTTCCCAGAAGGACATGAAGAACCGCACCTCGGTCTATGTTGACAATGACGGCAACGCCAATCCTCGCCATATCAATCACGTCGCGCTGCGCACCATGAACCCCGAAGCGATGGCTGAGTTCTACGCCACTGTCTTTGAGCTTACGCTTCGCAACAAGGCCGAGGGGGATCCCAACTATTATCTGACCGATGGCCACATGACCCTCGTCGTCATGCCCTGGGACATCAATGATTACGATGGCACCGGCATCATCACGATGGGCATGGACCATATCGGCTTCAAGGTTGAGGATCTCGAGACTTTCAAGGCCGATATCGCTTCCATGGCGGCTAATAATCCACGCATTGCGCCGGCGTCGTTCTCAGGGCCCGAAGGCGAGGCGCTGCTGGCGCTGATCCAGCGGTCCTGTCCGCTGGGCCAATATGCGATGGCTGATTGCGACGGCATCCTCATCGACGTGGCGGCGTGACCATGGCGGCGGCCGTACTCGCGAGAAAGGCGCTGCTGGGCCTTGCTGCGGGCGCGGCGCTGACGCTTTGCGGCGCTGCGCGAGGCGCCGAGGGGGACTTCTACAGCGGCAAGCAACTGACGTGGATCCTGAGCGCGGGGGCGGGCGGTGGCTATTCCACCTATGCGCAGGCCTTTGCGCCCTATCTCACGAAATATCTGCCCGGCGCCCCCAAGGTGGTCGTGCAGAACATGCCCGGCGCTGGTGGCATGCGCGCAATGCAATATCTTTCAGCCAACGCGCCGAAAGACGGCACGGTGATCGGCCTTGTGCATTCAAGCGTGCCATTCGCCCCGCTCTTTGGTTTGCCGGGTTCGGCTTTTGATCCGCGGAAATTCGGCTGGATTGGGAGTTTGAACAGCGCGGGTGAACTATGCGTAGCCTGGCATGCCTCGGGCATCCGTAACTGGCAGGACCTTAAGGACAAGCCGTTCATCGTCGGCGGCACAGGTGGCGGGTCCCAGATGGAGACCTTGCCTGACGCGATCAACCGCCTTTTCGGCACGAAGATCAAGATTGTGTCGGGCTATACGGGCGGCAGCGAGGTTAATCTCGCCATTGAGCGCGGGGAAATTCAGGGGCGCTGCAGCGTGAGCGTCAGCTCGATCAATTCCACACGGCCCGACTGGTTCGCTTCGAAGAAAGTGACCGTGCCGATCCAGATCGCCCTGCGACGGTCTACGCATTTCCCTGAAGTGCCCGCCTTGATCGAATTCGCGTCCGATAAGCGTACGCATGATATTCTCGAAGTGCTGCTCGCCTATCAGGATATGGACAGGCCTATGCTGGCGCCTCCGGGCGTTCCCGCTGACAGGCTCGAGTTGCTGCGGACGGCCTTTCACGCGGGCATCACCGATCCCGCTTTTCTTGCCGAGGCGCAACGCCTAGGTCTCGAAATCGAGGAGGTGAGCGGCAAGCGCCTCGAAGAAATCGTGACCAACGCCTACGGCCTGCCGCCAGACATACTTCAAGCCGCCCGCGACGCAATGAGCATGGGCGGTCAGACAAAATAACGGCCAAAGGCCGATGGGAGAGGAAACGTGTCAATGCGCGCTTCTGTCATGCGTTGCGGCTTTATGTGCGCCATCATGGCGTCAGCGCCCCCGGCGCTTGGCGATCCGATTGCGGATTTCTATAGGGGCAAACAGGTGGCGCTTGTGCTGAGTACCGGCGCAGGCGGGGGCTATGCCAGTTATGGCCATGCTTTTGCGCCCTTCTTCGCAAAACATATTCCCGGCAATCCAAATATCGTCATCCAGAACATGCCGGGTGCAGGCGGCATCAGGGCAATGCAATATTTCGCAAGCGTCGCGCCGCGTGACGGTTCCACGCTGGGGCTGGTCCATTCCAGCGTGCCTTTCGCGCCGTTATACGGAATCAAGGGCGCGACTTTTGACCCGCGCGCCATGAACTGGATCGGCAGCATCAATTCTTCCGAAGCGATTTGCGTCTCCTGGACAGCCTCCGGCGTCACGGAGTGGAAGGATCTTTACGACAAGACCTATATCGTTGGCGGCACGGGCGCAGGCTCCCAGATGGAGACCATGCCTGCGATGATCAACAAGCTCTTCGGCACGAAGATCAAGATCATCTCCGGCTATACCGGTGGCAACGATGTTTATCTCGCAATGGAGCGCGGCGAAGTGCACGGCCGCTGTGGGGGGCTGGTTTCCTCCATCGCATCGACGCGGCCCGATTGGTTCCCCAAGAAGAAAGTGGTCGTGCCTATTTCTGTGTCTCTGGAGCGCAATCCGCTTTTTCCCGACTCGCCTGCAATCACCGAATTCGCCAAGGATGATCGGACTCGCCAGATCCTCAAGCTGATCCTCTATCCCCTGCAGATGGACCGTCCGGTTCTCGCGCCCGCTGGCGTGCCGCCGGAGCGGGTCGTCGCCCTGCGCAAGGCATTCCACGCCGCCATGAGCGATCCAGCCTTTATTGCTGACGCGGAGCGGCTCAGCATCGAGATTGGAGAGGTGAGCGGCGAGAAGCTTCAGTCCATTCTCGCCGACGCCTTCTCAACGCCGCCTGATATCGTTAAGGCCGCGAACGACGCCATGAATCTTACCGGCACATCGACCGAATGAAGGGAAACCGAAATATGTTCGCCAAGATCAACCATGTGGCTATTGTCAGCCAGCAATATGCCCTGCTCGCCAATTTCTACCAGTCCCTGTTCGGCATGAGCACCTCGAAGTCCGTCGAGCGTACAGTGCGCGCCATCACTGTTGGCGATGGTTATGTTGGCCTTAACATCAATCCGCGCAAAGCGGGTCGTCCCGCCGCCCTCGATCATTTCGGCATTGAGGTCGAAGATGTCGCCACAGTTCTAGACCGCATGAAGAGCCGCTATCCCGCCGCCGACTACATAGAGCGCCCGTCGACGCGACCCTTTGCTGGGATCACCGCCAATGACACCGATGGCAATATTTTCGACCTTTCACAGCGCAAGATGGAGAACCGCTCGGGCGTTTATGTGGAGAACACCGGCGAGCAGAATGAGCGTTTCATCAGCCATGTGGCCATGCGCACCATGCGTCCTGACGAGATGGCGCGTTTCTATTGCGACGTCTTCGAGCTTGAAGAGCGCAACGCGCCTGCGGGCGATCCGAACCATTATCTGACCGATGGCAAGGTGACGCTGGTCATCATGCCCTGGCGCATTCGCAACTTTGCAGGCCAGAGCATTTTGCCGACGGGCATGGACCATGTGGGTTTCAGCGTCGAGAATCTCGACCAGTTCAAGCAGGATCTGGAGGACGCAATCGGCGCCAACCCGCTTATGAACCCCATCCCACTTGGACGCGGCAAGGAAGGCGCTGCGCGTCTGGAGCTTGCCTATCAGCAGGCGCCCTATGCGCAGCATTTCATCTCAGACCCCGACTTCACGCTCATTAGCGTTTGCGCCAGAAGTTGATGGGGCTCACGGCGCGGGGCGATCCCGCGCCGTTTCAATGTTGAATGTTCAGCCGAGCGCCTTGATCGAGGGGCGCTCTGACAATTTGGCGAAATGCTTGGCGAGAACCGAGTGCTTTTCGCGCCAGTTCAGTTCGGGCATGGAGCGGTCGAGATAAAGTAGCGCGCTGGCGCAGGCGATGTCGGCCAGCGTAAAGGCGCCGCCGAAGCAGAAGGGCTTGTCGCCAAGGTCGTTTTCCATGGCGGCGAGGCCCGCTTCGACCTTGCGCTCGAAGCGCGCGATATAGTCTGGCCCTCTTTGTTGCTCGGGAGCGCCGCGCTTATCGTGGGCGATGGCGACGAGGGCGTCCATGATCCCGTCGCCCAGCGCCTCCCAGCGGCGAACCTCGATGCGCGATTCAAAATCCGTCGGGATGAGCGTCGGCGCGCCGCCAAAACCATCCACATAGTCCGCGATGACAGAGGAGTCATAAAGTCCCGAGCCATCCGCGCGTATCAGCGTGGGGATTTTGCCAAGCGGATTGCCGCCGAGGACTTCCTCATGGGTCGGGGCGACCTCCTCATAAGTGAAGGCATGCCCTTTTTCGACCAGCGCAATGCGGACCTTCTGCACATACGGACTACGGCTTGAACCCAGCAGCTTCATTTTGATCTCTCGTTTCGTTGGTTGAGCCTTGGAACGCGGCGCCCGTCTGCGCAGCGTAGTCCTGAGCCTTCGTCCGGTCGTAGCGGATATCGCCTTCGATTTCGCCACAAGCGACAAGCCCATCACAGCAATGGGCCACGCCGCAGCCGCCACATTCGGGGCAGGGGAGCAATCCGTCAGGCGAATGGCGCATGCCCGAGCCGTCACAGAGGTTGCATCTCATATTTGGCTCCTTGCTGCGAATCAGTAGAGGACACGCAATTATTAAGCTCTCCTTGGAATTTCGGGGCAATCTAGCACGTGGGTCTGGCTCGTAAGAGGGATGCGCCGTTCCGGCTTCCGGGCTAGTTTGCAACTTCAAGATTAAAGGCGCTACTCAGGAGATGCCCAGATGGACCGCAGACAGGCTTTGACAGGGGGGCTCTCCATGGCCGCCGCCATGGCTATCGCGCCAGTTGCCGGTTTTTCGCAGGAGGCTTGGCCTACCCGGCCGATCAAGATGATCGCGCCGGTTGCGCCGGGCGGCGGCGTGGATCTGGTTGCTCGCACCATGGGTGATCGCCTGGGCGCCGCGCTGGGGCAGACCTTTGTTGTCGAGAACCAGAGCGGGGGCGGGGGGCTGATCGCCTCTCAGGCGGTCACGCGCGCCGCGCCTGACGGTTACACGCTCATGGTGGGCTACGTCGGCACGCACGGCACCAATCCAGCCGTGCGCAAACTTCCCTATGACGCCATCAAGGGGTTCACGGCCATCGGCATGGTCGGCGGCACGCCCAATGTACTCGTCGTCGCGCCGGAGTTGCCGGTGAAGTCAGTCAGCGAGCTTGTCGCCTACGCCAAGGCTCACCCCTCCGCGTTGAGCTATGGCAGCGCCGGCGCCGGCACGCTGACCCATCTTGTGATGGAGCAATTCAAGGAAGCCACGCAAACCAGCATGTCCCATGTCCCCTATCGCGGCATTTCGCCTGCGATCATGGATGTTCTGGGCAATCACACGCAGGTGCTTTTTCCCGGGCTCGCCGCCGCGCTTTCCCAGATCAAGGGCGACAAGCTGCGGGCGCTGGCGGTTACTGGCGCAAAGCGTCACCCGTTGCTGCCCGATACGCCTACGCTGGAAGAGCTGGGCTTGGCAGGCTTCGACGGCGTGCAGTGGTATGGCATCATGGGCCCGGCAAACCTGCCCCCCGCCATCACGGCGCGGCTCAATGAAGAAATTAACAAGCAGATCACCTCGCCCGAGCTCAAGGAGAGGTTGTCGGGCGAGGCGCTGGAGCCCATGCCCATGAGCCCCGCGGAGTTTTCTGATTATGTGAAGAAAGACATCGCCAAATGGACTGCGCTCGTAGTCGCGCGCAAGTTGGAGATGGAATGAGGGCTCCATCCGGCCGAGACCGGATGGATTTCTTTGAGCAGCGTCAGGCGAGCGGGGTCTTCTGCACCCGCCCGCTATTCTCCACATACCATCGCTCGCTCGTCATGGCCTTACCCGCGAGGCGTCGGCCGATCCATTCGGCCTGATACACTCTTGGATCTGGTCCATTAGAGACGGAAGCTCCTGCGAGGGAATGGCGCGAGTCCTGGTAGATCACGAGCTGCTTCTGTCCGCCGAGCGCCTTGGTGAACGCCTCGGTATGTTCGAGAGGGCAAAGTTCATCGGACTCGCCTGCCGCGATCAGGAAGGGCGCCTTGATCTTGCCCGCAAAGCCGCTCCAGTCGATGGTCTTGCGGAATTTCTCAAACTCCGCCTCGTCGGTGATGCCCGCCATGAACATGAACCGCTTCTTGAATGTGGGAGAAGCCTCGTCGAAAATCGCCTTGCCGCCGGGATCATAGCAGGTGCCCGTCACCGCGCAGGCCTTGAAGGCCGGCTCTTCGGAGATCATGGCCGCCGAGAAGAAAGAACCGAAGCTTGAGCCGGTGGCCGCGATCCGGTCGGTGTCGATCTCCGGGCGTGTGCGCAGCCATTTGACCACTTCCTTGCCTGTTTCAACCCAGCCCTGAACGTCGACGAAAATGCCGCGCACTGGCGATTCCCAATAGCCCGGCCCCTCAATGGACAGAACCGCATAGCCGCGCTCCATCCAGCCGTCGCCTGACAGGCTCACGGCGCGCTCCTTGAATCCGTCCATGCCCGGCACGGCGACGATGACAGGGACTTTCTGACCGGCCTGATAATTGGGCGGCAGATGGAAGATCGCTGGCAGCGTCTTGCCACGGTAGGGAATCTCGGCCCATTCGATCTTATGGTCTGCGAGCTTCATATATTTCGAATAGAGCTCGCGTTTCTTGTCGTTGCTGTGGCGCAGGCGCGGCCCATGCTCCTCAACGCCCCACATGGCTGTGCCCCAGTAAACAGAGGCGATGTAGAAATTGTCGCGCGCGGGCAGGGGCTCGTCGTTTTTGAGATGTTCCTCGGCCAAAGCCTCGCGTCGCCGCGCGAGCGCCTCAAAAGCGGGCACGATATCTGCGTATTTCTTGACGCGTTGGCGAACCCCCGTCATGTCGCCCTGCACCATGAGGCCACAAGACCGCAGCAGTACGCCCGTGTGGCCCTGATCCCAATCGACGCCATTTGCTTGAATGATGTTGTCCAGCACCCAGCGCTGGTCATCGAAGCGCTTCATGCGGGGCTCGCCATGGGGAAAGTTGTCGGCGGCGCTTGCAATACCTGACGCGCTTAGGCCCGCGACGGCGGCCAGGGGTGCGGAACGCAAAAATTGACGACGGTGCATGTGTCTCCCTTTCAATATCAGGGCGCGCTTGCGGCGCCTCTTGAGGTCAGTGTGCCCCATGTTTGGGGCCTTTGGGAGGGAGAACTGGGCTCCCAGTCGGAAAATCAACCGAAAATCCGGGCAGGAACGTCGAATGGGCTGCGGCATGGATTATCGTGTCATATTGGCGTACAACCCGAGGATCATCTTTTCAGGAAAGCAATCCTATCTTGTTGTCGAAGGTTTTGAATGCGCTGCTCCACGGGGCTCTGGACAAAGGTCTTAAGGACCCCGGCAGCTCGTTTTCGCTGATCGGCCGCCTGCTGCGCGAGCAGGGGTCGAGGCATTGGCGCGGCTATCTCTTCGCCTTTTTCTGCATGGCCCTAATGGCGGGCTCGACCGCCTCCTCCGCATGGGTCATGCGCGATGTGATCGACAAGGTCTTCATTGACAAGAACATGACCTCCCTTTGGCAGATCGCCATCTTTCTGGTGTTCATCAGCCTCCTGAAAGGCGCCTCCGCTTATGGGCAGCAGGTCGCGCTGGCGCGCGTCGCCAACGCCATCGTCGCCGATGTGCAGAAGCGCGTCTTTGACAAGATGCTGTCAATGACCGTCGGTTATTTCGGGGCGCGCCACTCGACCGATTTCATTGCGCGTCAATCCTTCATCGGGCAGTCGGCCTCGAGCGCGCTCAATCTCATCATCACTGCTTTTTCACGCGACAGCCTCACCCTGATAGGCCTTGTCAGCGTCATGGTGCTGCAAGACCCAGCGCTTGCCGTTCTGGCTCTCGTGTTCATGCCGATCGCGGTGATCGCTTCGCGCAAGCTTGGTCTGCGGGTGCGCAAGATTCGCGGCGGCGAATTCGTGGGCTTCGCGCAGATCGTGGAGTCCATGCAGGAGGCGGTGCAGGGCGTGCGGATCGTCAAGGCCTTCACCATGGAGAAATTGCTCAGCGCGCGTCAGGCTTCGGCCATCGGCTTTTTCGAGCAGGCCGCCAACAAGGTTGCTGCGGTTTCCGCCCGTTCAAGCCCGCTCATGGAGACCCTTGGGGGGCTCGCCATTGCGCTGGTCGTCTTCTATGGCGGCTGGAGCGTCATAGCGAGCGATCGCGCGCCCGGGGCTTTCTTCTCCTTCATCACGGCCGTTCTTCTGGCCTATGAACCAGCGAAACGCCTCGCGCGGCTGCAGGTGGACTTGAATGGCGCTTTGGTCGGCGTTTCCATGCTCTTCGAATTCCTCGACGAGACGGAGGTCGAGCCCAATCTTTACGATGGCCCGCCTCTCAGGGTCTCCAAGGGTGAGATCGAATTTAAGGACGTGGCCTTCGCCTATCGCTCCGAAGAGCCGGTCTTGCGTGGGCTCGAATTCAAGGCCGAGGCGGGACAGATGACCGCGCTGGTCGGCCGCTCCGGTGGCGGCAAAAGTACGGTCATGGCGCTTTTGCTGCAATATTGGGCTCCGCAGGGCGGTCGTATCCTGATCGATGGTCAGGATATCGCCACCGTATCGCGCGCCTCTCTTCGCCAGCAGATAGCCTATGTCAGCCAGGACACCTACCTCTTCAAGGGGACGATCCGGGACAATATCGCGGTTGGCAAGGAGGGGGCTACGGACGACGAAGTGATCGCCGCAGCCACGGCCGCCCATGCCCATGAGTTCATCGAGAAGTTCGATGATGGCTATCAAACAGATGCTGGCGAGAACGGCGCGCAACTCTCAGGCGGCCAGCGCCAGCGCATCGCGATCGCCCGCGCCTTCCTCAAGAATGCGCCCATTCTCTTGCTGGACGAGGCGACGTCTTCGCTCGATACGGAATCCGAACGCGCTGTTCAAGATGCCCTCGGAAATCTTCGCGAAGGCCGCACTACGCTAGTCATCGCCCACCGTCTTTCTACGATCCG
>CANBVC010000052.1 GCA_947372795.1 Beijerinckiaceae bacterium | reverse complement strand
CTTCTGGCGCCATTTGGGGTGAAGGGGACGGTTTGTCGAATTGGCCGGTCAAGGTCGTCCGATCCCACGAATACTTCCAATAGCTGCCTATGAACGACGACTCGCTGGACATGCTTCCTGATGAGGTCGTGATCAGAATTCTCCATATCTGTAGAGGCCTGTTCGCGAACAGCATCGATGACGAGAGCTTCCACGTCTGGCGCTGATGCGCGGGCAATGGATCCGGCGGCGTTTTTGCGGCCCTGCAGCAGCGCGTGAGAGACATAATACCGATAGCGGATCCCCTTCTTGTTCGCGTGGCTTGGGGTCATGGGATTGCCGCGATCATCGAAGATCAGGCCTGTCAGCATGGCTGTGGATGGCGATCTGAAGGTCCTGCGTTTGGCGGCGCCATCGGCCAAACGTTTTTGCACGGCATCGAACAGGTCGCGTTCCAGGATTGGTTGGTGCTCGCCTTGATGGACCTCCCCTTGGAAGGCAATCTCACCAATATAGATCCGGTTCTTGAGTAGATACCCCAATCGACCGACCATGAAGCTATCTGTGGCGATAACTTTTCCGTTCGAAAGAAGTCGCGGGTTAGGCTTAACGGCTTCCCGATCAAGAGAGGCCGCCAGCTCTCCAATAGATCCCAGTCGCAGATAGTCGGTGAAGATCTTGCGCACGAGCGCAGCATCCTCCGGGACGATCTCAAGCTTCTTGTCCACGCTGCGGTAGCCGAGCGGCACAGGTCCTCCCACCCAGATCCCGCGGCGCTTGGAAGCAGCGATTTTGTCCCTGACGCGCTCGCCAATCACCTCCCGTTCGAACTGAGCGAAGGATAGCAGCACATTCAGGGTCAATCGGCCCATGCTTGAGGTAGTGTTGAACGATTGGGTGACTGAGACGAAGGAGACACCGTGAGTGTCGAAGAGTTCGACCAGCTTCGCGAAGTCGGCTAGCGAACGGGTGAGGCGGTCGACCTTGTAGACGACGATGATGTCGATCTTCTGGGCGCGCACATGGTCCAGAATCAATTGAAGGGCAGGCCGATTGAGGGAGGCACCCGAGAAAGCACCATCATCGAAGTGACCTGGAATGAGCTTCCATCCCTCATGGGCCTGGCTCTTGATATAGGCCTCGCAGGCTTCCCGCTGAGCGTCGAGGGAGTTGAAGGCGAGATCGAGGTTATGATCGGTGGACTTGCGCGTGTAGATGGCGCAGCGCATGGGCTTGATAATGGGTTGCTTCATCTCGCGCCCCTGAGGAATGCTTTGCACGGGCCGGGCCGGAGCGATGACAGTGCTTGAACAGCTTTCTGAGCGACATTTCGATCCACGGAAGGCTATTCAGTCTCGGCCGCATCAGGCTGGCGATCCCGCAATCCGAAGAAGCGCGGTCCACTCCACTTCGTCCCGGTGACTATCCGGGCGATGGCCGACAGGCTCGCGTAGGTCTTTCCCTGCCAGCTAAAGCCATCGGTCACGACGAAGACCTCATGTAGTTTGCCTTCGTGCTCCCTCACAAGCTCAGAGCCGACCTTGATCCGTTGCAGCGGGGCGCGGTCTCCCTTAGCGAGGGCATCCAGTGCCCTGCGCTGGCGTGGGGAAATGCCGCCCAGAACCTTCTCCTGCAATCGATGGGAAAGCGCCCGGGCGAGCAGGTCCTTGGTTAGCGCTGGCGGGGGATCGAGGCCCATGCGCTCCTGCCATTTACCCCGCAGTTGGTCGATGGTCAGCGACGCGACCCTTGCGAGCTCGGCATCGAGATCCAATGCAGCGGGCTGCGAAGCCCGTCGCTTTGTAGTTGCGTCCCGCGCCATCGGGTCAGGCCGCTACAGGCGTGTTCGACCCACCGGCGATCCGGTAGATGGTTCCCAGTTCGTCATGCTTAACGCGCTCAATCAAAAAGCCCCGCTTACGCAACCCGGTCAATGTCGCCCGTGTCGTATGCGGCAACCATCCCGCCATCTCGGCCAAGGCTTTGAGCGATGAGCCAGCCTCGTTCGACAACATGGCGATCACAAGGGCCAGTTTCGATCCTGCCCGTGGTTGGGCAAGAGAGGTAGTTGGCGCCAAATCTCGGTTCGGTTCGACCTCGGATTCTTTGATCCGCAAAATCCGTCTGTCAGAATTAGGAGTCTGACTATGTTCCAGGATCAGGTCTCGGCCGGCCTTAAGGATTACAAGGCTTATTGACCGTCCATCCTCCGCCTTCCGCCAGATCGGCATGCCGGGTTTTGTAAGAATCTCTCGCATCAATTTGTGTTCAATGAGAGCTTCAGAGATTTTCCTTGCCGCTGCCACTCCCATACGTTCGGGAACAAATGCAGCCCCATTTCCGTGCTCCGCAGCATGAGAAAGTACCTTTAATTGGGTATTGGTAAGTCTGGCCATCATCTGCTCCTGTGCCTTCGACAGCATTCGCTGCCACCAACACAACCCCGCAGTGGCCTTGCGCCGGCGGGGCAGGTGAGGACGGCCGTGTTAACCTGAGCCGACACCATGAATCGCTCTGGTTAGGCAGCAAGTCCAGATCGAATTAGGAGAAAGAAGCCGGTTATTCTTCGAAATCTTCATAAGCAGGATCGCGAAAGCCAACATCATGTGAAAAGCGGACCTTGGGAATATAACGAGAATCTTCTTAAGTGGGTAACATATGTTCTGTGGAACGAGCGATGCGCCGCATGTAGATGGATTTCATAGATGATAATTATAATAGTCTATTAAGCTTTATCATCGGCCAGAACGTGCTCCAGATATAAAGGAATATAGTCGCTAATAAATCAGCCATTCTCATCCCCCTTCTGCTGCTCTGACGAGCCAAAAGGCACCCCACTCATCAGATCTGGCGTCTTGTGGGACTGACGAGCCAATTGACGACCAAGAAGCTTAGCCAGGCTCGTTAGGGCAGGAAGGCTTTGGGGAAGGGATGGCCGCGATATGGGGTCAGTCAACTAAGTGGGAGGCGTCGCGATCTGACCCGAGGAGGCATACGACGCCTCACGCCCCGTCTCTCTGGACGAGGGATCTATAGGCGCCGAGGCGCAGGAAATGGGGCGCGAATCGCTCATGCCCCAACCAATTAGCCCATGTTCCAACAAGCTTTTGGCGAAAATCCACTGACAGGGCGGCTGAGGCGGTCCAGCTAGTGTGTTGGCACCTGGGGTGTGGGCTCACCATTTTGGATCAGCCGCGTCGGAGCCTTTGGCTAGATATGAATATCTGGAGCCAAGCGAGCTTTGCGGGTCTTCATCTCAGACCAATAAACCCGGAGGGCGTTTTCAGTGGCGTCTATCTCCGCCCACTCTAAAATGTTGATGACGAAATCAACCATCGGGTTGTGATCGGTCCGCCCCCCGGCCTTAAGTTCTCCCGTAACGCGGTACCGGTTGTTCACGAGCGACATAATGAGGTCGACCTCGGCATCTATAGATGACCGGCCAGCATTTGAGGAAGGAGGCAATGGGCGGAAATTCGGGTTAGTAAATATCAACGATACTTTATTGGCTTTTTGCCGGTAGCGCCTTCGGCCACCCCAAGAATGACGGGCTCGAATTTACCTTGGCTCGGTCTGCCGTTGGGCCGATCCTGACCTTCGACGAATTCGTGTCCTTCTGCAATGCAGCGCACTAGCATGGTTGTGAGATCATCTCGCGTGGCCGTTTGAGACTATTCCAGCAACCCATTTTGGAACAACGGTCCAAGTCCAAGTGAAGGCCATATTCTTTCTGCGCGTTGCTCCAAATACTCGATTGCGACTACCGATGACGTCGAAAGAAGCTCGATGAGTTCGGATTTCCCCTGACCCTTTTCGGCAGCTTTCCATAGCTTCAGCAGGCGCTTTCGGATTTCGCCATGTTGGAAACCGGCATCTTTGCGTTCAAGATAAAGGTGGACGGAAGCTTCAGCTTCTCCCATAAGCGTTTGTGACTTGCTCTTTTGTTCAGACATTCCGGCTCGTTTGAGGATGACACAGAGAAGGTCGAGCAGATCATCGCATGTATGTTTGAAAATAGTGTGCAGGAGGCGGCCTCCGGCCACGGCTCAAAAAATCAACCCAACGCTTCCTCTGAGCTGAGCCGCCACTAGGGTTGAGATTGATGTATTAGCAAAGAGGTTCATATTTTTGAATACAGAAGTTGGAGGGGTGATTTTTTCACCAGATTCCAATTAATCAACGGATCATAATTTTCTAGCGACCTCCTGAGCGGCGGTTTTTTTCAGCCCGCATTCTGCCTCCTTCTCCATCTCAAAAGACCTGTGTTCAGGTGGATCGGTTCAATGGGAGTAGACCAAATCTAGCTTCAGATAAGCTCCCAAAAAGTCGTGAATGCGCTAATCTGTCAACCTGTTAAATGACGACAGACTCAAATTACATCGACACGGCGATGCATTGCCTTCCAACCGGCATGGATTCATGCACGGCGTGCTGGCGACTTTAAAGCTGTCAGTCAGATGGTTCCATTTCGTCTCTTTGCCCCCCAAGGGGGCCTGCTGTGGCGTACAAAGTGCAGGTTCTCGCCCTTCGTGCACCATGGGCTTTTCTATCAATATGACTTGGGCAGTCCCAGCACTCCATGTCCGATATAGGCCAGGATGAGATTGGTCGAGATTGGCGCAATGCGCTGGACGCGCGCGGAGCGCCATTTGCGCTCGATGTCATATTCACGGGCGACCGCAAATCCGCCATGGGTCTGCATGCAGGCTTCCCCGGCGTTCCATGCCGCCTCCGAGGACAGGAGCCGCGACAGATTGGCTTCCTCTCCGCAAGGCAATCCCGCCTGAAATTTTGCTGCCGCCGTGCGCACCATCAGATCGGCGGCCCGCCATTCCGCATAGGAGCGGGCGATGGGGAACTGGATGCCTTGGTTCTGGCCGATGGGCCTGCCGAAGACGACGCGTTCCTTAGCGTAATTGGTGGCTTTCGCGATGAAGTAGCGGGCGTCTCCGAGAGACTCGTGGGACACCAGAATTCTCTCTGAATTCATGCCCTCGAGGATATGCTTGAAGCCCATGCCTTCCGTGCCGATGAGGTTTGCTGCGGGCACTCGCAGGTTATCGTAGAAGACCTCGTTGGTCTGATGTTTCACCATGGTCTCGATGGGCCGGATGGTGAGGCCCTTGCCTAGGGATTCCCTGATATCCACTAGCAGAACCGAGAGGCCATCCGTGCGCTTGTTCACCTCGTTCACGGGTGTGGTGCGCACCAGCAGGGTCATCAGATCCGAATGCAGTGCGCGCGATGTCCAGATCTTCTGGCCGTTGATGATGTAATCATCGCCATCGCGCACCGCGCGTGTCTTCAGCTTAAGGGTATCGGATCCGGTGGTGGGCTCCGTCACGCCGAAGGACTGATAACGGATTTCTCCAGAGGCGATGCCCGGCAGATAGCGTTTTTTAAGATCTTCCGAGCCGTAACGCACCAACATGGCCATCATGTACATCTGCGCATGGCAGGTGTTGCCTGAGCTGCCGGAGGCGTGGATTTCCTCGAGAATGACACCGCCCGCGCGCAGGGGCAGGCCCGAGCCGCCGAAGGTCTCGGGGACCAACGCCGAAAGGTAGCCGGCTTGCGTGAGTTCGGTGACGAATTCCCTCGCATATTCGCCGGTGTCTTCCAGCTTGCGCCAGTATTCGCCTGGATAATTGCGGCAGATGGCGCGGACCGCATCGCGGATTTCGGGAAAATCATTGCCTACGGGCACCATCGCCAGATCGTCGCTGTCGAGATCTTCGTCATTCATGTGAGAAATCCTGTTTTGCCTTGCGCGCCATCGCCGCTCGTTGTTAGTTCGCCTAACGTGCAGCGCGAAGGCGGGCGAGCGTTCCGCCCTTCATCACCGAACCGGGCAGGGGATGGCCGACGATATCTTCCGCCAGGAGGGCGCATTGGATGAGCGCATCCAGATCGACGCCTGTGGAGATGCCCATTTCCTCGCACATGAAGACGAGATCTTCGGTTGAGATATTGCCCGCCGCTCCAGCATGGCCCGCAAATGGACAGCCGCCTAGGCCAGCTACCGCGCTGTCAAATCGGGTGATGCCCATTTCGAGGCCGGCATAGGCGTTGGCGAGGCCCATGCCGCGCGTGTCGTGCAGATGCAGGGATATCTCGACTTCAGGATATTTGTCGCGGATGGCGCCGATCACCCGTTTCACCGAAAGGGGGGTCGCCCAGGCCATGGTGTCGGCCAGGGAGACATAATCAAGTGTTACGTCCGTTTCCCGGGCGATGGCCAGAATCTCGCCCACCAGCGACACCACCCGATCAACCGGGATGTCGCCTTCATAGTTGCAGCCAAAGGCCGCCATCATGCCTCCGCGCGTCACCGGCACGCCAAGCTCCTTGTAGCGGCGCGTCATGGGATATTGGGAGGCGATCTGCTCCTCGATCGTGCGGTTCTGATTGCGCTTGAGGAAAGCGTCTGAGGCTCCGACGGTGATCGTGCCCCTGACGTCAAGGCGTTGGGTCGCCAGCGCCCGCTCGAATCCCTTGTCGTTCAGCCACAGGCCCGTATAGGTGACTCCCTTCACCGGCGTGATGCCGCGCACAACATCCTCCGCATCCACCATGCCGGGGACGCGTCGCGGATCGACGAAGGAGACAATTTGGATATGTTTCAGGCCGGTCGCCGACAGCGCATCGATGAGTTCGATCTTGCGACCTGTGGGAATCTTGCCTTTTTCGAACTGGAAACCCTCGCGCGGGCCTTCCTCCACGATATGGATCTCTTTGGGCAGATCAGTCACCGGCGTCGCCTCCCTTGTTTTTTCTAACATGACACGGCGCCATGGGCAGGTTCAAGTGGCGCGCTTTTGCGTCGTCGCCCGGTTGACGCGTGGCGTCCGCCAGTTAATCTGATCGCGGAAACTAGCGCCCAGACGCTGGTCTGCGGGATGAGAGCCTGAATGTCGATCCAAATTGCTGGCCTGAAAAAACGCTATGGCGAGTCCCTGGCGGTCGATGGTGTGGATATCGACGTGCCCGAAGGCAAGATGCTTGTTCTGCTTGGACCATCGGGATGTGGTAAGACGACAACCATGCGTTGCATCGCGGGGCTGGAAGAGCCCCATGAAGGCGAGATCAGCATCAATGGCAGGATGGTTTTCAGCCGCGCCCGCAGCCTCAATGTCGCCGTCCATGAGCGTCGGATCGGCATGGTGTTCCAGTCCTATGCGATCTGGCCGCACATGACCGTCCATGAAAATGTCGCCTATCCCCTGGACATGGCGAACACGCCCCGCGCCGAAAAGGAGACGCGGGTGCGCGAGGCTCTTGCGCTGGTTGGCCTCGATGGATTTGGCGAACGTGGGGCGAGCTATCTGAGCGGGGGGCAGATGCAGCGCGTGGCTCTGGCGCGCAGTCTCGTGATGCGTCCTGCGGTGCTTTTGTTCGATGAGCCCCTGAGCAATCTTGACGCGCGGTTGCGCGACCATCTGCGTGTGCAACTGCGCGAGTTGCAGACCCAGTTCGGCATCACCAGCGTCTATGTGACCCATGACCAGCGCGAAGCCCTCGCCATAGCCGACGAAGTCGCTGTCATGCAGGGCGGCAAGGTGGTGCAGCGCGGCGATCCCGTTTCCATCTACCGGCGCCCGAAGACCAGTTCGATCGCTGATTTTCTGGGTTACAGCAATATTTTCGACGCCCATCAGGTCGAGGGCGGGTCGGTGCTGCGCGTGGCGCTGGATGGTCAGGAAACAGTGCTGGACACGCTGGACCCCTTGCCCGCGCAGGGACCTATTTCTGTCTGCGTGCGGCCCGAGGATATTCATATCCAGCCCGAGGGGGCCAGTGATGGCCCGGCGTGCAATGAAATCGAGGGAGAGGTGACGCTGGTCAGCTTCATGGGCGCTTTCCACCAGTGCCGCATCCGCACCCCGCATGGCGCCGTCTGGGAGGCCCATGCGTCCGCCATGGCGCAGCCCATCCGTCTGGGCGACCGGGTCCGCCTCGTGCTGCCGCCTGCGGCGGTGCTTCTGGCGCCTCGCCTGTGAGGGGCCGTCTGCTCAGGAGCATCGCGGGTCTGGGGGTAACGGGCATTTTGCTCGCGATCCTGACCGTGCTGGTGGTCATACCCTTCGGCATGCTTGTCTATGCGTCCTTCCTGACGGCGGTTCCCTTCTCCGGCGAGCGCGACCTCGCCTTCACCCTGGCCAATTACACGGACCTCTGGTCTGCGAATCTGGGCCGTGCCTTCATCAACACCCTGATTGTCTCCATCGGCGGCTCCGCCATGGCGATGGTGATTGGTGGGGGACTGGCTTGGCTGGCGGCGCGCACCGATGTGCCCGGCAAGTCGCTCGTGCATCTGGCCGGGGTGATGCCCCTGTTCATGTCCCTGCTGGTGGCGGCGGTGACCTGGTCCTTGCTGGGATCAGGCCGCAGCGGCTATTTGAACCTGATCTTCGACTATATCGGGCTGCCATTCCGCATCCAGATGCAGTCCTTGTGGGGGATCACCTTCGTGCATGGGCTCTATTATGCGCCCTATCCCTTCATCTTCCTCTTCAGCGCGCTGACGCTGGTCAATGCGGATATGGAAGAGGCGGCCGCCGTGCATGGCGGCACGATGGCGCGCAACCTGCGCCGGGTGACTTTTCCGCTGGTGAAGCCGGCCTTGATCGGCTCCTTTCTCCTGTCGGTCGTGCTGATGGCCGAGGACTTTCCGGTACCCCAGATTCTGGGCGCGCCAGTCGGCATCGAGACGCTCTCCATCAGCATATACAAACTGATGTCGGTGGTGCCCGCCAAGCCCACCCAGGCGGCTGCGGCGAGCATTCTGCTCACCCTCGTGGTCTTCGTGCTGATCTTCGTGCAAAGGCTGGTGCTGTCCGGCCGCGACTACCGCACCCTCACGGGCAAGGGCGCCCAGGTGCGTCCTATCAGGCTCGGGCGCTGGCGCTGGGTGGCGCTGGGGCTCGTGGTCCTCTATGCGCTGGTGGCGGTCGGCTTGCCGATGCTGGCGCTGCTTCAGGGTTCCTTGCGCAGCAATCTCTTCATTCGCGACGCTGCGGCGCTGTTTGACAGTTCGCAGATGAGCCTCGTCCATCTGAAGGCGGCCTTTTTCAGTCCAGCCTTCCATGACAGCCTCATCAACAGCGTGCTGGCGGGCGTCGCCACCGCAGCGCTTGGCTCGATTTTCTTCTTCACCCTGTCATATGTGGTCAACCGCACGACGCTGCCGGGGCGCCAATTGCTGGAATATCTGGCCATGACCCCCATCGCCGTCCCGGCTCTGGTGATGGGGCTCGGCATCTTGTGGACCTGGGTGCGCGCACCGCTGCCCGTTTACGGAACGCTGGCCATTCTGGTGATCGCCTTCCTGACCCGCTTTCTACCCCAGGGCTATCGCACGGTCTCGTCGAGCATCAGGCAGGTGCATGATGATCTCGAGAGCGCGGCCATGGTGGCGGGCGCGACCCGTCGCCGCGCTATCATGACGATCACCATGCCGCTGATACGCGGCGGTGTTGTCGCCTCCGCCTTCCTGATGGTGGTGCTGGGCCTGCGCGAACTCACCGCATCGCTGCTGCTCTACACGACCAAGACGCGGGTACTGTCGATCGTGATCTACGAGCAATATGTCAATGGAAACTGGGCCCAAGTCTCCGCCCTTAGCCTCATCTACACAAGCCTGCTGGTCATTCTGACCCTTGCTGGCCGCCGCTGGCTGCGGGCGCAACTTTAAGGGAAGCGAAAATGAGCGACGCCGACATTCTCAAGATCGAAACGAAGGACCGGATCCGTCTGCTGACCCTCAATCGTCCCGACCGGCGCAACGCTTTGTCGCGGGATCTCTCGCAGGCCTTGCGCAAGGCGATCATCGCGGCGGATGTGGACAATGACGTGTCCGTGGTGGCTATCACCGGGGCGGGCAGCGCCTTTTGCGCGGGCGCCGACCTCAAGGACGCCCGGGCGACGGACGAGTCGACGGGTGCCTATCGCGGGCCGCTGCATGAGCCCGAGCGCAGCCTCTACGAGGTGATGATCGACTCGCGCAAACCGCTTCTGGCCATCGTGAATGGTCCGGCGCTGGCGGGCGGCTGCGAACTGGCGCTCGCCTGCGATCTGCGCGTCGCCGCCGACAACGCTTTCTTCGGCGTGCCCGAGGCAAGGCGTGGCATGGGCGCCCATTTCGCCTCGGTGGTCCTGCCGACCATGGTGCCCCCGGCCATCGCCATGGAATGGCTCTACACCGGTCGGCGCATCGGACTTGATGAAGCCGAGCGCTGGGGCCTGGTGAACAGGATCGCGCCGCCCGACCAGTTGATGAGCGTCGCCATGGCGCTGGCGGGGGAGATCGCCCGTTCGGCGCCGCTGTCGTTGCAGCGCATAAAGCTGACGTTCCGCAAGTCCCACGGTTTGCCCTTGCATGCGGGCATCAGGCTGGACGCTGGGCCGGACGTCTATCATTCTGAGGATCGCAAGGAGGGCGCGCGCGCCTTTCTGGAAAAGCGCGAGCCCGTCTGGAAGGGGCGCTGACGCCGAGCGAAAGCCCGCCCGCTCCAGCCCTTGTTGAAGGAAACGACCTTGTCATCTGTAAAGACCGCCGCTCTCGACGCCCTGTTCAACCCTCGTTCCGTCGCCATCATCGGCGCCTCCGCCGTCGCTGGAAAACAGGGGGCGGCGGCCTTGCGCTATCTGAGCCAGGGCGGCTTTCCCGGCGCCATCTATCCGGTCAATCCGGCGGGCGGCGAGATTGATGGCCTGACCTGCTACGCGCGTGTGTCGGATATTCCCGGCCCGGTCGATTGCGTTCTCACGGTCATTCCGGCGGCGGCCACCCTCGAGGCCCTGCGCGAATGCGCCGCCAAGGGCGTGCGCGCCGCCATCATCGGCGCCAATGGCTTCGCCGATCTCAACACGCCCGAGGGCCATGCCCGCGAGATGGAGTTGCGGGACATCGCGCGCGCTCATGGCATGTGCGTGGTCGGACCCAACACCAACGGCATCTGGAACGCCTCCGGGCGTCTGTCGCTGGGTTACAATACGTCCCATGGCGATCCCATGGTGGCGGGGCCGGTGTCCATCGTCGCCCATAGCGGGGCGCTGTTCAATTCGGTCGCGCCCTGCTTGCGCAGGTTTGGCGCGCTGCTGTCGAAATTCGTGCCCGTCGGCAATGAAGCCGACCTCAACATGCTCGATTTCTTCGACTATTTCATTGACGACGAGGCGACCCGCGTCATCGGACTGATCGTCGAGGGCTTGAGCGATGGCGATCGCTTCCGGAGTCTCGCTGCGCGGGCGCGGGCGGCGGGCAAGCCTGTGGTCGCTCTCAAGCTGGGGCGCTCGCAGGCGGGGGCGGGGTCGGCGCTGGCCCATTCCAGCAGGCTGGCGGGCAGCGCGCGCGCCTATGCGGCGCTCTTCGCCGAATGTGGCGTTGTCGAGGTCTCCACCATCGAGGCTCTGGCGGGCGCCGCGGCCTTGCTGAGCGTGCGGCCCGCGCCCAGCCGCAGCGGGGATCGGGGGCTTGTCTGCGTCAGCACCTCCGGCGGCGGCGGATCTCTGCTCGCCGACCAGGCGGCGGATCGCGGCATTCCGCTCGCCGGGTCGCCTGATGGGACCTGGGGCGGCCAGACCGCGCGGGTGATCGAGGGCTTCACCGGCGCCGGGCTGATCCGCAACCCCATCGACGGGGGCAATCTTGCGGGCTGGAAGCGGCTGGAAACGCTGCTCACCGCCATCGAGGCCGATGGGCACGATGGGCCGCTTGTGATGTTCTCCCACATGCTTCCGCAGGAGACGATTGATCTCGTGGCGGCGGATATTCTGATCGCCCGGCGCGAGCGCACCAGCTTGCCTCTGGTGGTCGTGGCGCCCGGCGGGCTGCGTCCCGCCATCGAGGCCCATTATCGCGACCATGGGGCGCTTGTCTTCCCGGACCTGGGCTCCTGTTTCGACAGTCTGCATGCCTGGAGTCGTGAGCGGGCCTTCGAGACGGCGGCTGCTGCGCCCCCCGCTGCGCCCCCAGTCGGTTTTGCGCAGGATGTGCGTGTGGCCATCGCCGCAGCGCTCACGCCTCTGGCCCCGGGTGCCTTTCTGTCTGAAGCTGAAAGCGCCCGGATTCTCGCCAATGTCGGCGCGCCCATGGTGGCGACGACGGTCGTTGCATCCCCGGACGAAGCCGCAGTTGCCGCCCGTGGAACCGGATTTCCGGTTGTCCTGAAGGCGCTCGCTCCCGGCGTGGCTCACAAGCATGACGCGGGACTTGTCATGCTCGGATTGCCTGAT
This sequence comes from Beijerinckiaceae bacterium, assembly GCA_947372795.1. Classification (GTDB taxonomy): domain Bacteria; phylum Pseudomonadota; class Alphaproteobacteria; order Rhizobiales; family Beijerinckiaceae; genus Terripilifer. The sequence goes on along the minus strand of CANBVC010000052.1, from coordinate 3,019 downwards.
GAACAGGCGCTGCGGGCGGCCTTCACCGATCTTTCGCGGCGCGTCGAAAGCCTTGGGGCAGGGGACGCCACGATCATCCTGCAACCCATGGCGCGTGGCCGGGCGGAGCTGATTCTGGGCTCAACCTATGAAGAGGGGATCGGGCATTTTCTGCTGCTGGGCCTTGGCGGTGTCAATGCGGAGCTTTTCAATTCCACGGTCCTCATCCCGGCATTCGCCAGTGACGAGGCGCTTCGGGCGCTGGTCGGGTCATCGGTTGCGGGCCAGTTGATCGCGCGGGTTGTTCCCTCGCACAGTCAGGCGGCGCTTGATGGCGTGGTGAACACGTTGATCGCCCTGCGCGGCTTGTTGCAGGAATTCGGCGATCTCATCGGCTCCATCGACGTCAATCCGCTGCTGGTCACCGACAAGGGCTACATCGCGGTCGACGCGCTCATCGTGCGACGCTAGAGCCCTTCAGGTTTTCGCGCCCTTCGGACTCATGATGGCGGCCGTATCAGCCCCCAGTTCGGGGGGCAGGCTGCGAAATTGCGGTCGCTTTCCATCAAAGCTGAGGGGTGTCCCCATTAGGCGCAGATCGGCGTCGGGTGCCTTCTGGAACATTTCGAGCGCCTGCGTCTGCGGATGGGCGAGCACCTGGTCGATGTTCTGCAAGGGGGCGGCGGGGACATCCACCTGATCCAGCATGGCGCAGACTTCGGCCCGGCTGAGCGCCCCAACCATGGCCTGCACCGCCTCGTTCACCACGACCCGGTTCATCACGCGCGCTGGATTGGTGGCGAAGCGCTCGTCGTCAAGCCAGTCGGGTCGCCCTAGCGAATGGGCGAGCTTGCGAAACAGATTGTCGTTGCCCGCCGCGATCACCAGATCGCCATCGCGGGCCTGGAAGACCTTGTAGGGGACCAGGCTGGGATTTTCGGAGCCCCGGCGGGGCGGGATGCGCCCTGTGGCCTGATAGCCAGCGGAGGCCGCCCCGATCCATGACAGGGCGGTTTCGAACAGGGATGTGTCGACCTCGCAACCAAGGCCGGTGGCGTTGCGCCTTTGCAGGGCGGCGAGGATGCCAATGACCGCCCACATGCCCGCGCCCTGATCGACGATGGATACGCCCACGCGCACAGGCGGCTCGCCCTCGTTGCCGGTGACGCTCATGATGCCCCCGAATGCCTGCATGAGCGGGTCATAGCCCGGCCTGCCAGCCAGCGGGCCTGTGGCGCCGAATGCGCCGAGATTACAATAGATGAGGCGCGGATTGCGTGCCCGCAGGCTTGCCGCGTCGAGCCCGAGGTTGGCGAGCAGGCCCGCGCGCATATTCTGCACGACAATGTCCGCCTCCTCCACAATGAAACTCGCAAGGGTTTCGCGCTCGACGGTATTCTTCAGATCAATGGCTGTGGATAATTTGTTGCGGTTCACGGATTGGAACACCGTCGCCATGCCCTTCCAGAAGGGCGGCCCCCAGCCGCGCGCGTCGTCGCCTCGCTGGGGATTCTCCACCTTGAGAACGCGGGCGCCCAGATCCGCCAACACTTGAGCGGCAAAGGGCGCCGCGACGCTGTGGCCGATCTCGACCACGGTCAAACCCTGAAGCGGCGCTTGCGCAGCGCCCGCTTCCGGCTCTTCGCCAAAGGTGGAATCCATTCGTTGTCCTCCCGTTTTCGGCATTGTTGCCAAGCGCGGGTTTTCTTGCAACTTTGGCCGCAGAAAAACATTCGGGGAGAGGACACATGCGATCTGCGCTTCTGCGATATGCGTTCTATGGCCTCCTTGCGAGCGCGGCACCCGCCGCGCACGCCCAGGCGCTCGTGATCGGTGGCGAAGAGATCGCCGACGCCGCGCTCATGGCCAGCGCGAAGAAGGAAGGCAAGGTCCTCTACTACGGCACCTGGCCTCCGAACGCCGCAGCCTCCGTGCAGGCCGCCTTCAAGAAGGCGACCGGCATCGAGGTCGAATATCTGCGTTTGACGACCCAGGCCCTTTATCCGCGTGTGGCGGCGGAATTCGCCGCGAACAAACTCCAGGTGGACTTCATCGATCTCACGGATCTGATCCTCGTGCAGGACCTCGTGGAGAAGGGCGTGCTCAACACGCCCCACAAGGTCCCCAGCTACGACCGCATTTCGCCGGACCTCAGGGATCCCCAGGGCCGCTGGTACGCGGTCTATCGCCCGCCGAGCGCCATCACCGTCAATACGGCGCTCCTGCAGGCCGCAGATACGCCCAAGACCTTCAAGGATGTGCTTAATCCCAAGCTGTCCGGAGTCATCGGCATTCCGACGATCGATGCGGGGGGAAGCTCGTTCGCGCTCTTCATGTTCCTGCGCGATGTGGTGCAGGCTGATTTCTGGACGAAGCTCGCAATCTTGAAGCCGCGCGTCTACCCCTCCATCATCACCGCCGTCGGGGATGTGGCCCGGGGCGAAACCCTCGCCGTCATTGGCGGCATCGATCCGTCCTTCCAGCAGATCGCCTCGGGTGCCCCTCTGGAGATCATCTTCGGAACCGAAGGCATACCTTCATTCCCCATCGCCGGAGGCATCGCGACTAATGCGCCGCATCCCGCCGCCACGAAGGTTTTCCTCAACTGGCTGCTCAGCAAGGATGGCGGCGCGGAGGTCGCCAAGGCAGGTTCCTATGGAACCCATCCTGACGCGCCGCCCGCCCAGGCGCTTGGCAAGAGCCTGCCGCCATCCGCGCAGGTGTGGAACATCAAGCTCGCTGACTGGATGCAGAAGCGCGAGACATACAGCAAGGAATGGCGTGACCTCTTCAGTGGCGGCAAATGAGCATTTCGCCCATTCACGGCCTCGGCGATGGCGTAAAGTGGTCGGGAAAGGGCGCTCGTCTGCATCCTTTCGCTCGTCAACGTCGCTAGCCTGAAGTTCAGGAATAACCCCGGTTTTCGGGCTAGTATTTCGTTTCGTAATAAGGGTAAGCGACAAAAACATGACCGAGTAACAGGCGAAAAGCGCCGCAAATCAGGTGTGGGGCGTCAGGTCAAGCGGGCTGTCTGCCATTA
>CANBVC010000051.1 GCA_947372795.1 Beijerinckiaceae bacterium | reverse complement strand
CTGGGCCCGGCGCTTCTGCGCTGCTGGTGGAGCCCTTTCGAAAGGCAGGCTGGTTGGTCACGCTTGGCTCCAGCCCGTGGCGGCTCGCTGCGCCGGATGAGGCTCCGCTGATGTCTGCGCTGGCAGAAGGCGCCGCAGGCGCAGTGGCTGAAACGGGGCGCGTCGCCCCCGCCCATCTCGCCTCATGGCTGGAGGCTCGGCGCGTGGCGCAGGCCTGCCAGATCGGCCATATGGATATATTCGCCGCGCCCTAGCGGCGGGTCGGGAGCATGCGCTGCAAGACGCCGTCGCGCTTGATGAAAGTGTGCATGATCGCGGCGCCTATATGGGTCAGGATTAGCCCCGCCATTACAAAGCCGAGCGTCTTGTGGGTGGCGGCTAGCGCGTCATAGATCGGCTCGCTCTGCGGCATGAGATGGGGCAGGGTGAAAAGGCCGAAGACCGAAACATCGACCCGGTAAGCCGACGTCATCAGCCAGCCCAGCAAAGGCATGATGACTAGTAGCGCGATCAGGGCGTGATGCACACCAATCGAGGCGCGGCGCTCGAATGGGGTGAGGGATTGAGACGGGGCAGGCACGCCAAAAATCTGACGCGCCGCCACCCGCATGAAAGCCAGAGCGAAGACGGTCACGCCAAAGGATCGGTGCAGGTCGAAGATCTGGTTTTGCAACTCGCCTTCGTGCATGCGGATCATGAGGATGCCGCCGGGGATGATCATCAGGACCAGAAGCGCTGTGATCCAGTGAATCCATTTTGACAGGGACGAATAAACGGGCGGGCGAATGTGATCTGACATGGTCTCAGCCTCTCGATCACCGGATAATTTTATAGCAACACGCAGTCGAAAAGAACCTCGCCACCTCTCAACAGGTGGACGTTTGTGGTGGGCCGAAGCGCGCGCGACAGATCTCCCTGCGGAGCGAGATCCAGCCCCATCTTGCCTGAGCCGATGATTACGGGCGCCACCAGCAAATGCAAGCGATTGACGCAGCCTGCATCAATGAAGGACGAGATGGTGCGAGCGCCGCCCTCGATCAGGAGCTTTCGATAGCCCAGTGCGAAAAGCGCCGCCACAATGTCGGAGGGGCGCAAAGCGCCATTGTGCAATGGCAGGCGCAAGGGCTCCACGCCGTCGGGGCAGGTATCGCAAGCGGTGACGAGCAGGAGGGGCGCGCCATCTTGCGTGAGCCATTTGCCTTGCGTTCCAACGCGCCCGCGCGGGTCAATCACCACACGCGCCGGGCTCCTTCCCGCAACGCGGCGCACCGTCAAAAGCGGATCATCAGCCAGAACGGTTCCAACGCCGACCACCACAGCATCCACGGCCGCGCGTAGCCCGTGCAGATGGTCGAGAGCGGCTGAACCGTTGATATAACGCGACTCTCCCGTGACGGTGGCGATCCGCCCGTCTAAGGACTGGCCGAGTTGCGCCACCACGAAAGGCCGATCTGCGGGAGCTGCCGCGATGGGCTGAAAAGGATCGACGTGCGGGCTTTCCATGCTGCGTTCGTGCTCCCTCTGTCCGTCACTACCCATCTGTTCTCCTATGAAATGAGCAGGAACTACGATATGACGCCATCCAGAAGATGATTGTGCGCGTATATTGAGCATCACAATCGAATTCAGTCGGGGGTTGCGTGGCTGAAATCAAGAACATTTTTGATGCAGAGGGTGGATCCGGACAGATCGCCGTCGAGCGCGCCCTAGCTGAGGTGCGCGCTGGTCGTCCCGTCATCGTAAAGGCAGGCCGTTCGCATGTGCTGATGCTTTGCGTCGAAGCGCTTGACGAACGTCATATTGGCGCTTTCGAGACGCTGGGCAAGCGCCGCGCGCGCCTGCTTCTGCCTGCGCCGCGTTTGCGCCGCCTTGGCCTCGACCGCACGAAGCCCGGCGCTATCGCCCTGCCATCCATTGATATCGCTCGCATAAACATCCTCTCGCTCGAGACGGCCGCCCGTATCGATGCGCCGGTGGCCGCCCTTGGCAGGCTCGATCTGGCCGTCTTCGAGCTGGTGCGTCTCGCCCTTGTTCTGCCTGCGGTCGTCGTCCTGCCCGTCGCTGTGCGCGACATCGAGGGTGAAGGTTTGGTGCGGGTCGAGGCTGCGGCCATTGAGGCGTTTCGTCGCAACAGCGTGCGCGATCTTCATATCGTTGGCCGCGCTCCCGTGCCGCTAGAAGGGGCGCCGGAGAGCGAATTCGTGATCTTCCGGGGCGGCGAGGGCCTGCGTGATCAGGTGGCCGTGGTGGTTGGCAAACCCGATCTGTCGGCCCCTGTGACGGTGCGGCTTCATTCGGCCTGCCTAACGGGCGATCTTTTCGGCAGCCTGAAGTGCGACTGCGGCGACCAGCTTCGCCACACGACGCGCTACATGGCCGAGAACGGCGGCGGTGTGCTGCTGTATCTTGATCAGGAAGGCCGGGGCAACGGCCTCTCCAACAAGATGCGCGCCTACAAGTTGCAGGCGCAGGGTTTCGACACCTATGACGCCGACGAGGTTCTGGGCTTCGATCACGACCAGCGCGGCTTTGATTTCGCAGCGGAAATGCTGCACCAGATCGGCGTCTCCCGTGTTCACGTCATGACCAACAATCCGCTCAAGATCGCCGCGCTCGAGACCGCCGGGCTTGAGGTCGTCTCCGACCGGCGCATTCTTGGCCGCGTCACCGACCAGAACGTGCGCTACCTCGCCTCCAAGCGCGACCGCGCCGGCCACCTCATCGAGGTCGATGGTTCGCCCCCGCAGACGGGCGGAAAGGAATAGTCTATAGGACCTGACCCGTGTCTGATCAGACCCACCGGATTAGGTTCATGTCTCTTCGTCGCGAGTCCGTCGGTTCGGCCGGAGGACTCTATTCCTTTGCAAGCCTGGCGTTTGTCGCGGGAGCGATCGTCCTTGCCTGGCCCTGGCTTTCAGGCGTCGTCACCATTCCGTGGGACGCCAAGGCGCAGGCCTATCCGCAGATCGTCTTCATGGCCCGCGCTTTCGCGGCAGGGGACAGCCCTTTCTGGACGCCGAACGTTTTCGCCGGGTTCCCGCAGATCGCCGACCCTCAGTCACAAATTTTCTCGCCGCCCTATTTTCTGCTGGCGCTGTTCAATGCCGCCCCGTCCTTCCGCGCGGTGGATGCGGTGGTCTTCGGGATGCTGGTTCTCGCCGGACTGGCGCTGATCGTCTGGTTCAAGGATCGGGGCTGGGGAGCCGCAGGAGCGCTTGTCGCCGCTTTCGCCTTTTCCTTCGGCGGCTCGGCCGCCTGGCGGCTTCAGCATATCGGCGAGGTGATTTCGCTATGCTGGTTCGCGCTGAGCCTTTTGGCGCTTTCTCGCGCGCTTTCCCGATCCTCGATTTTTTACGGCTTTGCGGCAGGCGTGCTTGCGGGCTTTATGACGCTAGGGCGCGACCAGATCGCGCTTTTGTGCATTCTCGTTCTGGCTGGCTATACGATCTGGCGTTTGCTCGATGGGCCGGGGTTTTGGGGACGGCTGCGGCGAGCCTTACCGCCTCTTTTGGCGGGCTTCGTCGGCGGCGTTCTGACGGTCGCCATTCCCATCGCCTTCACCTTGCTTCTGGCTGATGATTCCAATCGTCCGGGCATCGACCTTGAGGAAGCCGTGCGCGGTTCGCTGCCGCCTCTGGCGTTTCTTTCGGCTGTGGTCTCCAATCTCTATGGGGTCGATGGCCCCATGAAGGAATTCTGGGGTCCGCCCTCGTCCATGGTCTGGGGCGAGACCGATATCAATCTCGCGCGCAACATGGGCGCAATCTACTTCGGCGCTATACCGCTGGCGGCTCTCGTCTGCGCGGCGGGGGCGATGCGTGACCGGGCTGTGCGGGTCTTCGCGGTGCTGGCGCTTTTCATGGGGCTTTACGCCGTCGGTAAATATACGCCCTTCTTTGAACTCGCCTTCTGGATTCCCGGCGTTGAGCTTTATCGCCGCCCCGCCGACGCGACTTTTCCGCTCTGCGCGCTATTGGCGATTCTGGCTGGCTATGGGGTGAACGCCATAATTGCGCGGTCGGACCGCGTGTGGATGAAGACAGGCGCCGTCGTTGTGGCCCTGCTCTTCGCATTTTGTCTGTTCATCACTTTTGACAAGGGTCGTCTTACGCAGGCCAGCAGCGCGCTGGGGATCGGGGCGGTTTCGCTGACTGTGGCGGTCGCCTTCCTCTTCGCGGCTCCAGCCTTGATGCGCCGGGCTCCCTTTCTGGGACTTGCTGCGCTGGCAGCTCTGATGACGCTCGATCTTGCGGTCAGCAACAAGCCTAACGAATCGACTGGCCTGCCGCCTTCGACCTATGACGAGCTTCATCCCGATTCGACGAATGAGACGCTTGCGCTGATCCGCAAGCAGCTCGCCGACCATGCCGCGCCTGACCGGCGGGACCGGGTCGAGCTGGCGGCCGTGGACTACGAATGGCCGAATATGGGCCTTGTTCACGGGTTCGATCACGATCTTGGGTTCAACCCCATTCGCATGAAGCTTTTTACCGACGCCACCAATGCGCAGGACCAGATTTCAATACCAGAGCATCGCACCTTCTCGCCGCTCTACGCCCATTTCCGCTCGCCTCTGGCTGATCTGCTGGGGGTGCGGCTGATCGTGTCGCGTTTTCCGCTCGAGCGAATGGACAGGGATTTCGACCCCAAGGATTTCCACTTCATCGCCCAGACCAAGGACGGTTTCGTCTGGGAGAACCCGCGCGCCCTGCCGCGTGTGATGGCGCCGGGGGCTGCTCAGGTCGTTGATATAGAAAAGATGCTGAACGAAGGCGGCTGGCCAGAGGTCGATTTCACCCGAACGGTCCTGCTGGACTCTGAAGAGGCGGGTCCCTTGCTTCACGCTCCTCCCGGAGAGGCGAAGATCATCTCCTATCGCAATACGGAAGTCGTGGTCGAAGCCCATTCAACCGAGGGCTGCTATCTTGTCCTCAACGATATCTGGCATTCCTGGTGGTCGGCGCAGGTCGACGGCGCCGCCGCCCCCATCCTTCAGGCGAATGTTATGTTCCGCGCCGTCAGGCTGGCGCCGGGAACCCATCAAGTGCGTTTTTCGTTCGATCCGTTCGCGGGTCTGTGGTCTCAGATCTGGAAAAGGTGAGCATGGCCCGCGTCCTTTCTGACCACCCCGCAGGGCTTGCCACTCGTGTGCGCCCTCTTCATAAGGTCCGTGTGGGCCAGTTCGGCTCGATGGACGCGTGATGGCCCGCCCCGAACGAGATATCAAGCACGAGCCGCAAGAGGCTTCGCTGTTGGACAGAGGCGCCGTTCCTGAACTCGAGGATCCCGGGCACGACAAGGCTATGCAGCGTCGCAGACGTTGGCGCCTTGTGGGCGCCGCGCTCAGCCTTGCCTTGATAGGGCTTTCGGCCGTCGTTCTCTTCAATACGCTGCGCAGCGTCAGCTGGCGCGACCTGCGCGCTGCTTTTGAGGCGACCGGCTGGGACCAGATCACGCTCGCCTGCGCCTTCGCCTCACTCTCTTACCTTGCGCTGACCGGCTACGATGGGCTCGCCCTGCGCCAGCTCGCCTTGCGCGTTCCCTATCGCACCACGGCGCTTGGCTCGTTCACCAGCTACGCCATCTCCTTCACTCTGGGCTTTCCGATCATCACCGGCGGCACCGTGCGTTACTGGATCTATTCCCAGAAGGGCGTTTCCGCCGCCAAGGTGGCGAGCCTGACGGTGATCGCGGGCGTCACTTTCTGGCTCGGCATGACCATTGTGGTGGGCGCGGCGCTGGTTTTCGATCCGGTTGGCATTGCGGAGATCAACCATCTCAAGGTCTATGTGAATGTCGCCATTGGGCTTGGCATCCTCGCAACCATTCTTGCCTACCTCGCGTGGGTCTCGGTGGGCCATAGGCGCACCCGTATTCAGGGCCTGACGCTGGAGCTGCCCGGCTTCTGGCTCACGCTTAGCCAGATGCTGCTCGGCGTCTTTGAATTATGCGCCGCCGCCAGTTGCCTTTATGCGCTGCTGCCGCGCGGCCATGGCGCAGACCCCATCTCCTTCGCCGCGAGTTACGTCTTCGCCTGTCTCATCGGCATTGTGTCCAACACGCCCGGAGGCATAGGCACTTTTGAAATGACCATGCTGCACGCTGTCCCCGCGCCGTCGCAGGAAGGATTGCTGGCTTCGCTTCTGCTGTTCCGAATGGTCTATTATATCGCCCCTTTCATCCTGGCGCTCGCATTGCTCGGCGCCCATGAGGGCATGCGTCGCTGGAAATCGTTGCGCGAGGCGATGGCGCGCAAAACCGAAGACGAAGAACAGCGCTCAAGGCTCGGCCTTGATTGATCGCAGGCGTCAGCCCTGAATCAAAAAGCCCGGCGCGCTTTTCAGCTGCCGGGCTTTTTGTGGGATATTTCGATCAGGACATGCGGCTGAGCTGCTGCGCGCGGCGCTCACGCTCGCGACGACGATCCTGAGTCGGCTGATAGGCGATGCGCGCGTGATTGGCGCAATAGGTGTCGCCGACTGGCGACTTGCTACCGCAATAGCGAAATTCGGGCGTCGCAGGATCACCAAGCGGCCAGCGGCACATGGACTCCTTGAGCTCCATAATCGTAACCCGTTCCGACATCGGGATCACGACTTCCTCTACAGGCCTCAGCACGGGCTCGACATCCGCACGGGGTGAGTAGGCGAGGGCGGTGGCGCCGCGCGTCATGGGCATGGAGGGGCGCGTAGCCGCCTGGCTACGCTGCGCTGCAGCCGCGCCAAGGGTGACGCCCATTCCCGAGCCGCCGCCGCTGTGTGACGAGGACTGGGTCCTCGCCGGACGCGGCCGGGGCGCCGGCTGGCCGGGACTCTTCACGCGGCCGGACAGGCCGAGACGGTGCACCTTGCCGATGACCGCATTGCGCGTGATGCCATTGGCCAGTTCCGCAGCGATCTGACTCGCGCTCTTCCCGTCGAGCCAAAGCTTTCGCAACTGTTCGACGCGCTCATCAGTCCAGGACATTGCGTCCTCCATCCATGCTTGAACCAATGTCGCAGACCGCAGAGATCCATAGCGCGAATGGCGAGGGCTTACGCCGTCGTCCTGCACACGCTACGCACTTTCACATGGTCGGCAACACGATATGTCGTATTCGATGAAGGGGACGCTACACTAGGCGTTGATTCAGGTCCAAGCATCCGGTGGGTCTGGATTCCGTTTTCCCCAGCCGGTTTCAACTGAAGCCGCCTTTTGGGGCGTCAAACCGTGAACGAAGGCCCGATGCGCGTCCCGCTGACCCCTGCTGATCTTGATCCCGCCATCAATTTGACCCTGAGCCTGCGATTCCATACAATATAGATAACAATGCATGAAGCGCCGCCCACGAGGGCGGCGTTTGGTTTTCAGGCCCTCCAGCGCGAGAGTCCCATGGCTGATCATATGTCCTCCGCCACGCAGCCGCCTTCGGCGATACTGCCCACTTACGCGCGCGCGGATGTGTCTTTCGCCCGAGGCGAGGGTTGTTGGCTGGAAGCCACCGACGGATCGCGATATCTCGATTTTGGCGCCGGCATCGCGGTCTGCTGTCTGGGCCATGGCCATCCGCATCTCGTGAACGCGCTGATCGATCAGGGTCGCAAGCTCTGGCATGTCTCCAACCTGTTCCGCATCCCAGAGGCGGAACGGCTGGCGCAGCGGATCGTCGACGCCAGTTTCGCGGACTATGTCTTCTTCACCAACTCCGGCGCCGAGTCGCTGGAGGGCGCGATCAAGACTGCGCGCAAATATCATGCGGCCAAGGGCCATCCCGAGCGCTTCCGACTCATCACCTTTGAAGGCGCCTTCCACGGGCGCACGCTCGCCACCATCGCGGCGGGCGGCAACCCCAAATATATAGAGGGCTTCGGCCCGAAGGCCGATGGTTTCGATCAGGCGCCCTTTGGCGACATCGAGGCGGTGAAGGCCTTGATCGGTCCGCAGACGGCGGGTGTGCTGGTGGAGCCAATTCAGGGCGAGGGCGGCATTCGCGTGCCTCCGGCTTCCTTTCTGAAAGCCCTGCGCGCGCTATGCGACGAGCATGGACTCCTGCTGGTGCTCGACGAAGTGCAGAGCGGCATGGGTCGCACGGGCAAGCTTTTCGCGCATGAACTTATGGGCGTCATGCCTGACATTCTGGCGACCGCCAAGGGCATTGGCGGCGGCTTTCCGCTTGGCGCCTTCATGACGACGCGCGAGGCCGGTAGCGGCATGGTGACCGGCACCCATGGCACGACCTATGGGGGCAATCCGCTCGCCATGGCCTGCGGCAATGCGGTGCTCGATGTGGTTCTGGCGCCGGGCTTCCTTGAAGAGGTCGCCCACAAGGGGACCCTCCTGAAGCAGCGCCTTGCGGCCTTGCAGGACGCCCATCCCAAGGTCATCGCTGAAATTCGTGGCGAGGGCATGATGCTCGGCCTTCGCACCCACACGTCCAACGCTGAATTCGCCGTCGCCGCGCGGGCCCAGCGCATGCTTGTCATTCCCGCGGGAGACAATGTGGTCCGCCTGCTGCCGCCGCTCATTGCGGGGGATGAAGAATTTGCGGAGGCGATCGACCGGCTCGGCCGCGCCTGCCAGCAGATCGAGGCCGATCTGGCCGCGAAGGGGAATGGATCCGCATCATGAAGAGCCCGGTGAAACATTTTCTGGACCTGTCGGACATTTCCGCCTCAGACCTGCGTCAGGTGCTCGACGCCGCGGCCCTGATCAAATCGCGCCGCCGCAAGGGCCAGCGCGCCGAACATCGCCCGCTTGAGGGCAAGGTGATGGCGCTGATCTTCGACAAGCCTTCGACCCGCACCCGCGTCTCCTTCGACGTTGGCATGCGCGAACTCGGCGGCGAGACGATCATGCTCACCGGCGCCGAGATGCAGCTTGGCCGGGGCGAGACGATCGCAGACACCGCGCGCGTGCTGTCGCGTTTCGTCGACGCGATCATGATCCGCATCCTCGATCATGACGACCTCACGGAACTGGCCGCCCATGCCAGCATTCCCGTCATCAACGGCCTGACGAAGCGTTCTCATCCCTGTCAGGTCATGGCGGATGTGATGACTTTCGAAGAGCATTGCGGCTCTATCAAGGGTCGCACTGTCGCCTGGACGGGCGACGCCAACAATGTGCTGGCGAGCTGGGTCCATGCGGCGCAGCGGTTCGACTTCTCGATCCGTATCGCCACGCCCGCCGAACTCGCACCCCCGCCGTCGCTCATGGATTGGGCGCGGTCCAATGGGGCGAATGTCGAGATAACCACCGATCCTTTCGCAGCGGTGGATGGAGCTGACGCCATCATCACGGATTGCTGGGTCTCCATGGGAGATGAGGACGAGGCGCGCCGTCGCCATAAGCTTCTGTCGCCCTATCAGGTCAACGCCCGCCTCATGGGCGCGGCCGCCAAGGGCGCCGTCTTCATGCATTGCCTGCCGGCCCATCGCGGCGAAGAGGTGACGGACGAGGTCATGGACGGGCCGCAGTCGGTGGTCTTTGACGAGGCGGAGAACCGCCTCCACGCCCAGAAGGGCGTCATAGCCTGGTGCATGGGAGCCTTGCCGGCATGATGGCCCAAAACTCGCGTCCGGTTTCCGATTCCGATCTGGATGATGTGACGCTTCCCTTTGCGGTCGAGCCGCTGGATGTGCGCGGCCGCGTTGTACGGCTTGGGCCCGCCGTCGACGCCATTCTGTCCCGCCACGGCTACCCCGCGCCCGTCGCTCGGCTTTTGGGAGAGGCGGCGGCGCTGACGGTGCTTCTGGGCTCGGCGCTCAAGATGGAGGGGCGCTTCCAGCTTCAAACCAAAAGCGATGGCCCCGTCGATATGCTGGTGGTGGATTTCGACGCTCCCGACCGCCTGCGCGCTTTTGCGCGTTTCGATGCGGAGCGGCTGGCGCAGGCGCAAGCGGACGGAATGGCGACCCCTGCGGCGCTTCTTGGCTCCGGCCACCTCGCCTTCACAATCGAGCAGGGCGGCGACCTGTCGCGCTATCAGGGGGTCGTGGGGCTGACGGGGCAGGGCCTCGAAGAGGCGGCGCACGAATATTTCCGCCAGTCGGAACAGATCCCCACGCTGGTGCGCCTTGCGGTTGCTGAAAGCATCACCGGCGCCGGTTCGAGCTGGCGGGCGGGCGGTTTGATGGCGCAGTTCCTGCCCGAGGCGTCTCCCGGCCGACGACCGCCCGATCTGCCGCCCGGTGACGCTCCCGAGGGAACGGCAGTCTATGAAGCGCCAGAGGAAGACTCCTGGACCGAGGCGAAGGCGCTCGCAGCGACGGTTGAGGACCACGAGCTTGTTGATCCCCTGTTGTCGAGCGAACGGCTCCTTTACCGTCTGTTCCACGAACGGGGCGTCAAGGTTTTCGAGCCGCGCTTGATCAAGGAAGCCTGCCGGTGCTCCGATCTGCGCATCCGCGACATGCTGCGTCAGTTCACCGCGCAGGAGCGGCGCGACATGATTGGTGATGATGGGCGCATTGGCGTCACCTGCGAGTTCTGCTCCACGCATCGGAACTACGATCCAGTGGAATTCGACGCCGGAGCCTGAAGCGTTCACAAAGGCTTGAACGCCTTGCGTGAAAGGCTGGAAAGAACTGTGGGGGCGGCGCTTCAGGGCGCCTGCTGCGAACAGAAAAGCCGTTGACGCATGCGACCTTTGTCGCTACCTCTCAACCTCCGTGAATGAGGCTTGGCGTGGCTCTATCTGAGGCCATCGAAGCTATATTTCGCAAGAATAATTGGCGACATCACGCCGGCGTCAGGGACCGCGACTTGCGGTTCCGGCGGCACATGTGATGACAGGGAGTAAAGCGTGCCGCTAGCCGGATCCGCCCTCGGAGACAAGCAGCCTGTAGAGGCGTTTCTTGCGCTTGTGACGTTTCCTGCGCTGGGGCCTGCGCGGTTCAATCGCGTTTCATTCGCACGGGCGTTCGGTCCGGCGCAGCAAGGTAGCACTTCATGACCACAACCACGTTGACTGATGGCGCGGCTGCGGCGAATCAGGACACTAAGATCCGGATTCGCGGACTATCAAAGGTGTTCCAGACGAAGTCCGGCTCCTTTACCGCATTGGATGACATCAATCTCGACATCCCCGTGGGTTGCTTTTTCATGATCGTCGGCCCCTCGGGTTGCGGCAAGACAACCTTGCTTCGCATCCTGGCTGGCCTTGAAGAACATTCGTCAGGCTCCCTTGAAATTGCTTCGCCAGCGGCCAATCGCCCGGGCAACTCCATGGTGTTTCAGGGCGATTCCCTGTTCCCCTGGATGACCGTCTGGGAGAATGCGGCCTATGGCCTGACCATGCGTGGTCTGCCCAAGAGCGAGATCAAGAACGTCGTGGGCCATTATCTGTCCCGCACCGGTCTGTCGCGCTTCCACGATTACTATCCCCACCAGCTCTCAGGCGGCATGCGCCAGCGCGTCTCGATCGCCCGCGCCTTCGCCAATGACCCCGACATTCTCCTGATGGACGAGCCTTTCTCCGCGCTCGACGAGCAGAACAAGGTTTTGTTGCAGGAAGAGCTGCTGCGCATCTGGGAAGAGACCCGCAAGACCGTGATGTTCATCACCCATTCGGTCGATGAAGCCGTCACGCTTGGCGATCGCATCATGATCATGACCGCCCATCCGGGCCGCAGCAAGGTCATGGTCGACGTGCCGTTCGAGCGCCCGCGCCGCGTTCTTGAGCTGCGCGCGCGTCCCGAATATGGCGAACTCGTTTACAACATCTGGGGCCACCTGCGCGAAGAAGTGCAGCGCGCCCGCTCTCAGGACGAAGGGAGGGCCTCATGACTAACGCCGCCCAGGACGCCAATTTGAAGACACGCAGTTTCGCGCCGCGCCGCCGCTCCTGGAGTCGCGAATCCGTCGAACGCGCGATGAACATCGTGTCGCCGGTCGCACTTTTGCTGATCTGGGAGCTGTGCGCGCGCGCCGGCTGGATCGATGTGCGCTTCTTTCCCGCGCCATCCAAAGTGTTTCAGGTCATGTACAACCTGATCCAGAACGGCCAGCTGGAAAAACATGTCTGGGCGAGCTTGCAGCGCCTTTGGTGGGGCATTCTGTTCGGCGGCATTCCAGCTCTTGCCCTCGGCGTCGCCATGGGTATGTACCGTACCCTGCGCGTCATCGTAGAGCCGGTCATCATGGCCACCTATCCGATCCCCAAGAGCGCGATCCTGCCGCTCATCCTGCTGATCTTCGGCCTCGGCGAAGCCTCCAAGATCGTCATGGTGGCGACTGGCGTGTTCTACCCGATCCTCATCAACGCCATGGCCGGCGTGCTCGAGATCAACAAGATCTATTTCGACGTTGGCCGTAACTTCGGCGCGAGCCGTTGGCAGGTGTTCCGCACGGTGGCCCTGCCGGGCGCCATGCCGCTCATCATGACCGGCATCAAACTGGGCGTCGGCCTCGGCCTCGTGCTGATCGCTATCGCGGAAATGGTCGGAGCCAAGAGCGGCCTTGGCTACATGATCTGGAACGCGTGGGAAATTCTCTCCGTCGAGACGATGTATGTCGGCCTCATCAGCATCGCTGTGCTGGGCTTGGTCTTCACGTTGCTCCTCAACGAGCTGGAACGCGTCATCGTTCCGTGGAAATCCTCGCGGTGATCGGCTAGAAATTGTTGAGGCTTGCGAAGGGGCGGGTATTCCGCCCCTTTTCTTTTGAGCGCTATCTGGAGTGCGGCTGTGACAGGTGAAAAAGAGAACGCAGGTTACGCCGCCTTCACGCATCGCAACTTCCGCTTCCATTGCACGGCGCGTCTCGTTTTCGGCATCGCCCTTTCCATGCAGACCGTCGCGGTCGGCTGGTACGTCTATTCCGTGACCAATAGCGCGCTCCTGCTGGGCGTTTCGGGTCTCGCATCCTTTCTGCCCGCCGCCGTTCTGGCGCTTTTTGCAGGCCATGTGGCTGACACGCACAATCGCCGCACCATCGTGGCCGGATCTTTCGCCGTCTGCACTCTGGGCTCCCTTGGCCTGCTGGGCCTCGTGGCTTCGGGATCTTCGGACGTATGGCTCATCTACGCCTGCATCGTCGCCGTGGGCTCGGGGCGTGCCTTCGCCAATCCTGCCGCGCAAGCGCTCACCGCCAATGTGGTTTCCAAGGAGCATTTCACCAATGCGGTGACCTGGTATTCCTCCGCCTGGTCCACCGCGCGCATCATCGGCCCGGCGGTTGGCGGCCTGCTTTATCTGCTCGGACCCGTCGCGCCCTTCCTTGTTGCCTGCATCTTCTTCGCCCTGGCGAGCATTTTCGTCGCCATGGTGTCGGTGGTGTCCGACCGGCCGAAGGGCGGGCGCGGGCCGATCACCTGGGAGACGCTCAGCGCTGGCTTGCAGTTCATCCGCTCGCGACAGGTGATTTTGGGCGCGATCTCGCTTGACCTCGTCGCCGTTCTGTTTGGCGGCGCCACGGCGCTATTGCCCGTGGTCGCGAAGGATATTCTGCATGTCGACGCTTGGGGCCTTGGCCTCCTGCGGTCGGCTCCGGCCCTCGGCGCCATCGCCATGGGGGCCTATCTCGCGCATGCGCCGATCAGGGGCAGGGCGGGCAAGACGATGCTGATCGCGGTCGCCGTCTATGGCCTCGCCATCGTGGGCTTTGGCCTGTCCAGCAGCCTGATCCTCTCCATGTTCATGCTGGCCCTGAGCGGCGCCGGCGACCAGATCAGCGTCGTCATCCGCCACACGATGGTCCAGTCAGAAACGCCCGACGATATGCGCGGGCGCGTGGCGGCGGTGAATTCCATCTTTGTCAGCGGCTCGTCGGATCTCGGCGAATTCGAATCCGGCCTCACCGCCTGGTGGTGGGGAACCGTGCCCGCCATCATCGCAGGCGGCGCGGCGACGCTCGGCTTCGCAGCCCTCTGGGCGATGCTGTTCCCGCAGTTGCGCGAACGCGACCAGATCGTCGGGAAATAGACTTGAGCATTGCTTTTTAGCATGGGTTGAGGCTGAATAGGCCAGTTAATGGCTACTCGTGGTTCAACCATGACAATGAAGAAACCTCCTCATCCCGGCCTTGGCCTGCGTGACGATCTTGAAGCGCTTGGGCTGAGCGTCGCAGCCGCCGCCGTCGCTCTGGGGGTCACGCGCCAGCAGCTCTACAACGTTCTCAACGGCAAGAGCGGCGTTTCGCCGGACATGGCCCTTCGTCTTGAACAGGCTGTGGGCGGCACGGCGGAGAGCTGGCTCGCCATGCAAGTCGCCTATGATCTCGCGCAGGCGCGTTCGCGCATGGCTGGCGCGGGCGTCTCGCGGTTTACCCCTCAGGTCGCTTGAGGCGCTAATCCGCCGCGAACCGGTCTGTCGCCTCGATGAGCTTGCGGAGGGTCCCCGGCTCCATGGTCGCGTGGCCGGCGTCGTCAACGATCTCGAGCTGCGATCTGCGCCATGCGCGGTGGAGGGCATAGGCTGTTGTGGGCGGCGTCACCACGTCATAGCGCCCCTGCACGATCACGCCGGGCAGGCCATCGAGCCTACGCGCCTGCGCCAGAATCTCGCCTTCGGGCATGAAGCAATCATTGACGAAATAATGGGTCTCTATTTGCGCCAGCGCCAGCACATGGTCGTCGCTGGATGAGCCGCCGCCCCTGCGCGGCGAAAGGGTGAGAAGCGCGCCTTCCCATGCGCACCAGGCTCGGGCTGCTGCGAGCCGGTCCGCCGGATCGCCGTTCGTAAGAAGCTCGTGATAGGCTTTGAGCAAGTCGTCGCGGCGGTCGGGCGCCACGCATGCCCTGAACAGCCGCCAACCCTCGGGGAAAAGCTGCGAGGCGCCGAAGCGGTAGAGCCAGTCCACCTCGCTCTTGCGTCCGCTGAAAACCCCCCGCAGCACCAGCGCCGCCACCCGCGCGCGATGCAATTGCGTGTAGCGCAGCGCCAACGTCGCGCCCCATGAGCCCCCCAGCACCAGTCCCCATTGCTCAAGGCCGAGCATGGTGCGCAGGCGCTCTATATCGTCGACAAGATCCTGCGTGGTGTTGGCCTCGCAGCGATCGACGAAGCGCGAGCGTCCGCATCCCCGCTGATCGAAAAGCACAATGAAATAACGCGAGGGATCAAAGAGGCGCCGATGGTCGGCGAAGCATCCGCCGCCCGGCCCGCCATGCAGGAAGATCGCAGGCTTGCCATTGGGATTCCCGCAGGTCTCCCAATAGATGCTGTGGCCTGAACCAACGTCGAGGTGGCCCGTCTCGCGCGGCGTGATGGATGGATAGAGCATGTCAGCCCTTGCCCGCCGTCTCCACCTTGCCGAGCGCCGAGCTCGTGGGGAAGACCAGCGACTTAATGACCACCGGCACCGCGCCCGAGGTTTCAAGCAGCGCGCCAATGTCGATGAAGTCGAACTCCTTCA
>CANBVC010000050.1 GCA_947372795.1 Beijerinckiaceae bacterium | reverse complement strand
GCCACGGCCTTCAACATGGCCATATGGGCGGGGGTCCAACGGGCGGGATCAATGTCGAGCCGATCGGGCCTGACCATCTGGGTCGCGGACATTTCCTCACGCTCGGCGCGGGTCAGGCGACGATCCGGCATGGGCGTCAGCCAGACATCAGCGTCGAGACCGATCTGGTGGGAGGCGTGGCCAGTGATCATCGGCCCGCCGCGCGGCTGGGCCATATCGCCGACGAGCAAGCCGGGCCAGACGCCAGCGGCGCGCAACTCTTCCGCCGTTCCCTGCAGAAACGAGGTCAGCGCGGGATGGCCCCAATTGCGATTGCGGGATAGGCGCATGACCTGCCAGGCCTCGCCATCGATCGGCAGCATATCGCCGCCCGCAAGACAGCCCTTGGCGTAGAAGCCGACCACCTTGGGCGCCTCGCGCGAAGGCGCCCGTTTGCGGCCGAAAAGCTCCTTCGCTGGGGTCGCGGGATCATCAGGCTTGGCCAGCGGCGGCAACTGACGTGGCTCTAGCGAGCCCTTGTCCTGCGCAAGGGCGGGCGCCGCGTGGAGCAGCGCCGCCAAGATCAGGGCCGCGAGGGGTCGAATTGCGATCATGGACGCCAGTCTTTACGCACAAGGTTAAACGATCTTCAATCGTAACCTCGCAAAAGCGGCCAATCCAAGACGATCCTTCGATCAGTCGGAGAAAACGACCGTCTTGCGCCCATTCACCATGACCCGGTCATCGATGTGGTGGCGCAGGGCGCGGGCGAGGACGCGGCGCTCGATGTCGCGGCCCTTGCGCACGAGATCATCGGGCGTGTCGCGATGGGAGATGCGCTCCACATCCTGCTCGATGATCGGACCTTCATCGAGGTCCGCCGTCACATAGTGAGCGGTGGCGCCGATCAGCTTCACGCCGCGCCGATGCGCCTGCGTATAGGGATTGGCGCCCTTGAATCCCGGCAGGAAGGAGTGGTGGATATTGATGCAGCGGCCCATGAGCTTGGCGCTGAGGCCATCGGAGAGAATCTGCATATAGCGCGCGAGCACCACGATATCGGTCTTGGTGGAGCGGATCAGGTCCCAAACTTGGGCCTCCTGCTCCATCTTGGTCTCCTTCGTCACCGGCAGGTGATGGAAGGGCGCGCCATCAAGATCGTGATGCGCATAGGTCTCGCGTGGATGGTTCGAGACGATGGCGGAAATATCCATGTTCAATTCGCCGATGCGCCAGCGATAGAGCAGATCGCCAAGGCAGTGGTCGAAGCGCGACACAAGGATCATCACGCGCTTCTTGGCGTCGCGCGCATTCATGCGCCAGTTCATCTTGAAGCGCTCGCCGATGGCGGCGAAACCATCTTGCACGGCGGTGAAATTCTCCACCCGGTCGAAAACGATGCGGCAGAAGAACACGGTCGTTTCGGTGTCGTCATATTGCTGCGCATCGAGAATGTTGCAGCCATGTTCGAAAATATAGGTCGAGACCGCCGCCACGATGCCGGGCTGGTTCGGGCAGGAGAAGGCGAGGACATACTGAGCTTGGGAGCCGGACATGAATTCTATCCTGAACTGAAGAAAGAGGGTGAGGCTGAAGCGCGCAACGCGCGGCCATCAACCTCGGCCGGTGGCGATCAGCGGTGAGAACAGGATGGACTGGCGCACGGCGAACCCTTCGGAAAACTGAGGCTTGCGTTCTGGCACGCGTTCAAGGCTTCGGCAAGAGCGACGGCGCCGCTGGGGGGCTCAGCGGAGCAGCCCACAAGCCGCTGCAAGTGGGCTAAAATCCATCTCACCGCGCGTGATGGGCGTCAGTGGGACGCCGGGCAGGAAGGCGGCAAGCTCGGCCTCGGCCTCGCGGAAACTGACGCTTGACCCCTCGCTCTCGTTCACCGCGATCGCGCAGGGGGCGCAGCCTGCGGCCTGCATGGCGGCATAGGCGGTCAGCGTGTGGCTGATAGCGCCCAGATATGTCCCCGAGACCAGCAATGCAGGAATACGCAGCGCCGCGATCACGTCGAGACAGGTCGCCCCCTCGGCCATGGGCGACATGACGCCGCCTGCGCCCTCTATCAAAAGTGGCCCCGTGGCGCTGGCAAGCGCCGCCGCGCAGGGGCGCAGAATATCCTCAAGCGTCAGCCTCACGCCCTCAGCTCGCGCGGCCATAGTCGGCGCCAGCGGGGCTTTGAAGCGCAGCGGCGCGATGGCGTCGAGCGAGGCGGAGGTGAGCGCCTCGCCCATGGCTTCGAGCAGCAAGGCGGGATCAGAGCCCTGCGGAGCGGCGGGGTCGAACCCGCTCACCACAGGCTTCAACGCCCGGGCCGCAATCCCCGCACCGCGCAAATGGCGCAACAGGCCGGCGGTGATGAAAGTCTTGCCGCAATCGGTGCCGGTGGCGGTGATGAAAAGCGCCCTCATGCGCCCTCACGGTCGAGCGCATCGCGCATCGCCCGCGCGAGACCCTCGACATCACCATCGCTATGGGCGGCCGAGAAGGTGACGCGCAGGCGCGAGGTCCCCGGCGGCACGGTGGGCGGGCGGATGGCGCCTACGAGATAGCCCATCTCCTCCAGCCGCTCCGAGATCGCCAGAGCCCGCCGCGCATCGCCAACAATCACCGGGGCGATGCAGCTTTGCGCCTCGGGCAGGCCCATTAGCCCCGTAAAAAGCCGCGCCTTGCGCAGCGGCTGCGCCACGCGCTCGGGATCGCGCTCCACAACATCCAGCGCCGCCAGCGCCGCCGCCACGCTCGCGGGCGGCAGGCCGGTTGAATAGACGAAAGTGCGCGCGCGGGTCTTGAGATAATCAATGACTGGCGCAGAGGCGCAGACATAGCCCCCATAACTGCCCAGCGCCTTCGACAGCGTGCCCATGCGCAGGGGAACCGCATGGCCATGGGCGGCGCCGCGTCCCCCGTTCACCACGCCCACCCCATGGGCGTCATCGACCATGAGCCAGGCGTCATGGGCCTGCGCCACGGCGAGCAGATCGCCCACGGGCGCAAGGTCTCCATCCATGGAGAAGACCCCATCGGTCGCCACAAGGCAGCGTCCGGCCGAGCCGCGATGGGCGCGCAGCAGTTCGCCCAAATGGGCGGCGTCGTTGTGGCGGAAGGTGAGCGTGCGCGCCCCCGACAATTTCGCCCCGCTGATCAGGCTCGAATGAACGAGTTCATCAAGCAGCACGAGATCGTTCGCGCCCACAAGGGTCGAGATGATCCCCATATTGGCGAGGTACCCCGAGCCAAACACGCAGGCCGCCTGCGCCCCCTTGAAGGCCGCGAGCCGCCGCTCCAGCTCCCCCAGCAGGGGGTGATCGCCCGTGATAAGGCGCGATGCGCAGGCGCCGGCCCCATGCGCCTCAAGGGCTGCGCGGGCGGCTTCAAGCACATGCGGATCCGCCGCAAGGCCCAGATAATCGTTGCAGGAGAAACTCAGGAGTCTGCGCCCATTGCGCAGCACATGTGTGGCGTCTTCCCGGCTGGTGGGGGCGAGACGACGCCGTAGCCCCGCCGCCTCAAGGGAGGCGAGCTTGCGTGTGGCGAAGGCGTCGAGCGTATCCATGGCCTATCCAATGGTCGCGTAATGCCCGCTGCGGGGCGGTTCACGCTTGCTCGGCGGACCCTAAAGAGGCATGTAAGAACGCGCAACTGAAGGACAGACGATGAACGCCGTGGACGCCGCCCTGCACCGCAACGAACCCCGCACGGGAGACCCGCAGAACGATCTGCGCCACGACTGGACCCGCGCGGAAATCCGCGCCCTGTTCGAATTGCCCTTCCCCGAGCTGATCTTCCGCGCCCAGAGCGTCCACCGGCTGCGGTTTGATCCCAGCAAGGTGCAGCTTTCAACGCTGATGTCGATCAAGACCGGCGGTTGCCCCGAAGATTGCGCCTATTGCCCCCAGAGCGCCCACAACGACACGGGCCTCAAGGCCTCCAAACTCGTCGACGTCGAGGAGGTCATGCAGGCCGCCCGCGAGGCCAAGGATCAGGGCTCGACCCGCTTTTGCATGGGCGCCGCCTGGCGCTCGCCCAAGGATCGCGACATGGACGACCTCTGCGAGATCGTGGAGGGCGTGAAGGCCATGGGCTTGGAAACCTGCATGACCCTTGGCATGCTCACCGCGCCGCAGGCCGGTCGCCTGAAGACCGCCGGTCTCGATTATTACAATCACAACCTCGACACTTCCCCCGAATTCTATCCGCAGATCATCACCACCCGCACCTGGCAGGATCGTCTCGATACGCTGGCTGTGGTGCGTGACGCGGGCATGAGCGTTTGCTGCGGCGGCATCGTGGGCATGGGCGAGAGCGTCGATGACCGCGTGGGCATGGTCCATGCGCTCGCCACCATGCCGACCCATCCCGAAAGCGTGCCGATCAACCTTTTGGTGCAGATCGCAGGCACGCCGCTCGACGGGACGGGCCGCGTCCACCCCCTCGATTTCGTGCGCACCATCGCTGTCGCGCGCATCACGATGCCCACCTCCATGGTGCGCCTGTCGGCGGGCCGCGAGGATATGACCGACGAATTGCAGGCGCTGTGCTTCATCGCTGGCGCCAATTCGATCTTCTCGGGCGAGCGGCTCCTCACCACGCCCAACCCCGGCGAGGACCGCGACGGCGCGCTCTTCTCGCGCCTTGGCATGTCGACCGATGTCGGCGCCGGGAAGCTCTGAGCCGGGCTGGCTCAAGAGCGGGCTCGATCACGTCTGGCTGCCTTATGCGCAGATGAAAACCGCTGCGCCCCCGCTGCCCGTGGCGGCGAGCCAAGGCGCGCGGCTGACTCTAAGCGACGGACGCGTGCTGATCGACGGGATAGCCAGCTGGTGGACCGCCTGCCACGGCTATAACCATCCCCACATCGCGCAAGCCGTGCGCGAACAGCTTGAGCGCATGCCCCATGTGATGTTCGGCGGCCTTGCCCATGAGCCCGCCTATCGCCTCGCCTCGCGCCTCGCAGCCCTCCTGCCGGGCGATCTGGAGCGCGTCTTCTTCACCGAATCAGGCTCAGTCGCTGTGGAAGTCGCCATGAAGATGGCGGTGCAATACTGGATGAACCGCGGCGTTAAAGGCCGGACCAAAATCCTGAGCTTCCGCGGCGGCTATCATGGCGACACTTTCGCCACCATGGCGGTCTGCGACCCCGAAGAAGGGATGCACGCCAAATTCGCGGGCGTCCTGGCGCCCCAGATCATCGGCGATCTGCCGCGCGGGGAAGCTGAATTCGCGAGCCTTTGCGCGCTGATCGAGGCCCATACCCACGAACTCGCCGCCATTCTCGTAGAGCCCCGCGTTCAGGGCGCCGGCGGCATGGTCTTTCATGGCGACGACGTGCTGCGCGCCCTGCGCCAGCTCGCCGACGAATTCGGCCTGCTGCTGATTTTCGATGAAATCTTCACGGGGTTCGGGCGCACCGGCGCCATGTTCGCCTGCGCCGCCTCTGGCGTCACGCCAGACATCATCACCCTGTCCAAAGCGCTGACGGGCGGAACCTCGCCGCTCGCCGCCACCGTGGCGCGCCGCCATGTGTTCGAAGCCTTCTGGAGCGATGACGCCGACAAGGCGCTGATGCATGGGCCGACCTTCATGGGCCATGCGCTGGCCTGCGCCGCCGCCAACGCCTCGCTCGATCTTTTCGAAACCGAGCCGCGCATGGCGCAGGTCGCACATATCGCCGCGCGGCTTGAGGCCGGGCTTGCGCCCTGCCGCGCCCTGCCGGGGGTGCGAGACGTACGCGTGATGGGCGCCGTCGGCGTGGTGGAGCTTGAATGCATGCCGAAGGGCTTGCAGGCAGCTTTTATCGAAAAAGGCGTCTGGATCCGCCCCTTCCGCAACGTGGTTTATCTCACGCCAGCCTTCGTGATCAGCAATGCGGAGCTGGACCAACTCACCGGCGCCATTGTCGAGGTGCTCGGCGCGACGCTGCGCGCTTGACGCTGTCGCACCGTCCCGCCTAATTCATTCAATCAATCAGGTGGCGGGAGACAGCATGACCGAAGTATTCCTTTGCGCAGGCGTTCGCACCCCGGTCGGCCGCTACGGCGGAGCGCTGTCGAGCGTGCGCCCTGACGATCTCCTCGCCCATGCGATTCGCGAACTCATGGCGCGCAACCCTTCCCTGCCCGCCGCCGCCATCGATGAAGTCTATGCGGGCTGCGCCAATCAGGCAGGCGAAGACAATCGCAACGTGGCGCGCATGTCGTTGCTGCTGGCGGGTCTGCCGCTCGAAATTCCCGGCGTCACGGTCAACAGGCTCTGCGGCTCGGGCCTCGACGCCTTGGGTCAGGCGGCGCGCGCCATTCGCGCGGGCGAAATCGACATCGCCATCGCCGGCGGCGTCGAAAGCATGTCCCGCGCCCCCTTCGTGCAGGGCAAGGCCACGGAAGCCTTTTCGCGCAACGCTGAAATCTTCGACACGACCATCGGCTGGCGCTTCATCAACCCAGCAATGAAGGCCCAATATGGCGTCGACGCCATGGGCGAAACGGCGGAAAATCTGGCTCAGGAGCGCATGGTTTCGCGTCATGATCAGGACGCCTTCGCCATGCGCAGCCAGAACCGCGCCGCGGCCGCCATCGCCCGCGGCCGTTTCGCGCGCGAAATCGCGCCCTATGAGATCACCGATCGCAAGGGCAATGTTACCCGCGTCGAACATGACGAACATCCCCGCGCGACAACGATGGACAAGCTCGCCAGCCTCAAGCCGATTTTCCGCAAGGATGGCTCGGTGACGGCGGGCAACGCTTCGGGCGTCAACGATGGCGCCGCCGCCCTGCTCGTGGCCTCTCGCGCGGGCGTCGAACGCTTCGGCCTGCACCCGCTGGCGCGCATCACCGGCATGTCGACCGCAGGCGTGCCGCCCCGCATCATGGGCATCGGCCCTGTGCCCGCAACCCAGAAGCTCATGGAGCGGCGCGGCTATAAAATCTCAGATTTCGACATCGTGGAGCTGAACGAGGCCTTCGCCTGTCAGGCGCTGGCCTGCATGCGCGGCCTTGGGCTCGCCGATGACGCCGACTATGTGAACCCCAATGGCGGCGGCATCGCCATCGGCCATCCGCTGGGCATGTCAGGCGCGCGGCTGGCGCTGACGGCGGCGCTGGAACTCAACGATCGCAAGGCCAAGCGGGCGCTCGCCACCATGTGCATCGGGGTGGGCCAGGGCATCGCGTTGGCGCTCGAGAGCGTGGACTGAATCAGAGGATCCTCCCATGAAAGTCGCGCTCATTCAGATGAATTCCGGCAATGACAAGCCGGCCAATATCGCCGCCGCACGCGCCCTGATGGAGCGCGCCATAGCGCAGGAAAAGCCCGACTGGATCTGCTTGCCAGAAGTCTTCGACTTCATGGGCGGTTCGCTGGCCGAAAAACGCGCGGCTTCCGAAACCCTGCCCGGCGGCCCCGCCTATTCGATGTTGCAAGATATCGCACGCAGCCATGGGGTCTTCGTCCATGCAGGATCGATTCTGGAAACCATCGAGGGCGAAGAGCGCGTCGCCAATACGACCGTGGTCTTCAATCGTTCAGGCGAAGAATTGGCGCGTTATCGCAAGATCCATATGTTCGACATCACCGCGCCCGACGGCAAAAAATATCACGAGAGCGCGGCCATGAAGCCGGGCGAAGCCGTCGTGACCTATGATTGCGAAGGCGTCACCGTGGGCTGCGCCATCTGCTACGACCTGCGCTTCCCCGGCCTGTTTCAGGCGCTGGTCGATCGCGGCGCGCAGATGATCGCCCTGCCCGCCGCCTTCACCCAGCAGACCGGCAAGGACCATTGGGAAGTGCTCTGCCGCGCCCGCGCCATTGAAACCGAAACCTATTTCGTCGCCACTGGCCAGACGGGCAATCATCTGCAAGGCAATGAGACCCGCACCACCTGGGGCCATTCGATGGTCGTCGACCCCTGGGGCCATGTGGTGGCGCGCGCCTCGGACGGGGTGGGCTATGTCGCCGCCCGAATCGAGCCTGAGCGGGTGGCGCGGGTGCGCGCCATGATCCCCGTGGCCCAGCACCGCGTGAAATTCGACTGAGCCCTTCAGCCCGGCAGCATATCGGTCAGCCGCAACAGAGCGATGCGGCTGATCTCGTCGAGGGCGGTCTTGAATTCCTGATCGCGATCATGGGCGATGCGGCGCTCGAAGGCAGCCATGATCTCGCCCTTGCTGCGCCCTTTCACAGCCATGATGAAGGGGAAGCCGAAACGCGCCTTATAGGCGTCATTGATCTCGGTGAAGCGCGCGCGTTCCTCGTCCGTGAGCTGATCGAGCCCTGCCGAGGCCTGCTCGCGCGTCGAATCAGGCGTCAGGCGACCAGCGCGGGCGAGCCTTCCGGCAAGATCGGGATGGGCGTTGATGAGCGCCAGTTGACTTGCGCTATCGCCCCTCATCATGGCTTCAGCCATCAAGCGATGCAGCCCCTGCGCCGTCTCGCAATTGGCGTCGAGCCCTGCATCATAGGCGGACTCGGCGACCCACGGGGAATGTTCGAAGACGCCGCCAAAGCGTTCGACGAAGGCGGCGCGGTCAAGTTCGCTGACGGTCATGGGGATCCCGTTCTACTTTCGTTAAATGTCGGGTTGTAAGCTCAGATTATGCTGTTTAGCATGTGAAGCGATTTTGGCGATCTGATCAATGGGTCGCAGGAGTGGACGATTATGATAAAGGACGACGCCGGCGCCGCGCGATCCGGCCGCCTGACCACTCACGTGCTCGACACGGCGACGGGCAAACCGGCCCACGCCATCGGTGTAAGTCTTTACGCGCTCGACTCTTCTGGCGACAGGCTGCTCATCAAAACGACGGCGACCAACGCCGATGGCCGCTGCGACGCGCCCCTGCTTTCTGGCGCCGAAATGGCGCGTGGCGCCTATGAACTCGTTTTTGAAGTCGCCGCTTATTTCAAGGCCGCAGGCGTCGCTCTGAGCGATCCGCCCTTTCTCGATGTTGTTCCGATCAGGTTCGGAATAGCTGACGACAGCGCGCACTATCATGTGCCGCTGCTGATTTCCCCCTATAGCTATTCGACCTACAGGGGCAGTTGAACCCTCTCGAGGACTGGAGAAAAGGCATGACGGATCAGGTGCATCCCGTGGATGAAGTGCTACCGCCCGCTCGATTGGGCGCGCTCGGCCTGCAACATGTTCTGGTGATGTATGCGGGCGCAGTCGCGGTCCCGCTCATCATCTCGGGGGCCCTAGGCCTCAACGCCGAGCAGCGCGCGCTGCTCATCAACGCCGATCTTCTGGCCTGCGGCCTCGCCACTCTCGTGCAGGCTTTCGGCTTCTGGGGCGTCGGCATCCGCCTGCCCGTCATGATGGGCGTCACCTTCGCCTCGGTCGCGCCCATGATGGGCATGATCTCAGCCGCCAAGAGCGGTGGCGATTTCCAGGCGATCCCGACTTTGCTGATGATCTACGGATCCGTCATCGCGGCCGGCGTTTTTGCGTTCCTAGCCGCGCCGCTTGTCGGACGGGTGCTGCGCTTCTTCCCGCCTGTGGTCACCGGCACGATCATTACGGTGATCGGCCTGTCGCTTATGCGTATCGGCGTTGGCTGGGCGGAAGGCCCGCTCACGGTCGTGCAGGTGGTGGACGGCGCCGTGAAGGTCGTCCCCAACCCCAACCGTGACGCGCTCGATGGCCTCGCCATGGCCTTCTTCGTGCTGGTGGTGATCCTTGGCATCACGAAATATGCGAAGGGCTTCATCTCCAATATCGCCGTTCTCGCCGGCATCGTCGCAGGCGCCGTGATCGCCACCCTTCTGGGCGGCGCGGCCCCGAATATCGCGATGAGCTTCGCGGATGTGGCCAAGGCGCCCTGGTTTGGCGTCGTCATGCCCCTCCAGTTCGGCATGCCTTCGTTCCAGATCGTGCCCATCATCACCATGTGCATCGTGATGCTGGTCGTGATGATCGAATCGACCGGCATGTTCCTGGCGCTTGGTGAAATGACCGGCCGCAAGGTGACCTCCGAAGACCTGACCAAGGGCCTGCGCGCTGACGGCGTCGGCACCATCATCGGCGGCCTCTTCAACACCTTCCCCTACACCTCCTTCTCACAGAACGTGGGCCTCGTCGGCGTGACCGGCGTTCGCTCGCGCTATGTGGCGGTGGCGGGCGGCCTGATCCTCGTCGTCCTCGGCTTCGTGCCCAAGCTGGCGGCGCTCGTCGGCGCTGTGCCTGTGCAGGTTCTGGGCGGCGCGGGCATCGTCATGTTCGGCATGGTGACGGCGACCGGCATCCGCATTCTGGGCGGGGTGGACTTCAAGGAAAAGCGCCACAATCTGTTCATCGTGGCGATCTCGGTCGGCTTCGGCCTCATCCCGCTCATCGCGCCGAACTTCTTCAAGAACTTCCCCGGCGAACTGAAGCTGCTTCTTGAATCGGGCATCATCCTCGCCTCCATCGTGTCGGTCTCGCTCAACGCCTTCTTTAACGGCGCTGGCAATGAGAACGACGCTATGACCGAAATCACTCAGGCCGCTTCACACAGCGACATCTGATGCAATCGTGGCCAGCGGGTCGATGATCCGCTGGCCCTCCACTCGGAGTTTCACATGGACTGGCAGATTCTTTTCACCGAGTGGGCGGATTTCCTGATCCGCTGGGTGCATGTGATCGCGGGCGTCTGCTGGATCGGATCATCATTCTATTTCGTCCATCTGGACCTCAGCCTGCGCAAGCGCGAGGGGCTGCCCCAGGGCGTCGGCGGCGAGGCCTGGCAGGTCCACGGCGGCGGCTTTTATCACATGATGAAATATACGGTCGCGCCCTCGCATCTGCCGCAGGATCTGACCTGGTTCAAATGGGAGGCCTACTGGACCTTCATCTCCGGCTTCACTCTGCTGTGCTGGCACTATTACGCCCACGCGGAGCTTTACCTCATCGACAAGAGCGTGATGGACCTCACCTCCACGCAGGCGGTGGCCATCGGCGTCGGCGTTCTCGTGCTGGGCTGGGCGATCTACGATTTCCTCTGCCGCTCGAAACTCGGCGACAGCGAGCTGGCGCTCGGCGTTGTGGGTTTCGCCTTTCTCGTCGGGATCGCCTTTGGCCTCACCAAGGTCTTCAGCGGGCGCGGCGCCTTTATTGAACTTGGCGCGCTCATCGGCACGATCATGGTCGCCAATGTGGCCATGAACATCATACCCAACCAGCGCAAGACGGTCGCGGCCCTGATCGCGGGAGAGGCCCCCAACCCGGCCTATGGCAAGACCGCCAAGAGCCGCTCCCTGCATAACAACTACCTGACTCTGCCGGTCATCTTCCTGATGGTCTCGAACCATTACCCGCTGGCCTTCGGCTCGAAGTGGAACTGGCTCATCGCCGCGCTTGTCATGGTGATCGGCGGTCTCATTCGGCATTTCTTCAATTCCGAACATGCCGGCAAGGGTTCGCCCTGGTGGACCTGGGCGGCGGCGGCGGCCTGTTTCCTTGGCGTCATCCTGCTCTCAGGCCTCTCGCGCGAGAATAGCGGCGCGGGCCTGACCCCAGCGCCCGCAGCCAATGTCAAATTCGCGCAGGTGGAAGAGATCGTCACCTCGCGCTGCTCCATGTGCCACATGGCCGAACCCGTCTGGGACGGCGTACCCGTGCCGCCCAAGGGCGTCATGCTCGACACGCCCCAGCGCATCCAGCTCCATGCGCAGCAAATCTATGTGCAGGCCGTGATGACCCGCGCCATGCCGCCCGGCGGCAATATTACCGAACTTAGCGACGACGACCGCAAGGTGCTGGCGGCCTGGGTGCAGGGCGGCGCGCTGGCCAAGTAGGCTACGCTGCGGGTTGCCTTGCCGCGTCTTAGCGCCTAGAAGCGCGACACTTGAAACAAGGTCTTACCATGCGCCCTTCCAAACGTGCGGCCGATGAAATGCGGCTGGTCTCGATCGAACGCAATGTCGCCCGTTACGCCGAAGGCTCATGCCTGATCAAATTCGGTGAGACCCATGTGCTCTGCACGGCCTCCCTCGAAGACAAGCCGCCGCAGTGGCTGCGCGGACAGGGCCGGGGCTGGGTGACGGCGGAATACGCCATGCTGCCGCGCGCCACCAATACGCGCACACGCCGCGAATCGACATCCGGCAAGCAGTCGGGCCGCACGCAGGAAATCCAGCGCCTTGTTGGCCGGAGCCTGCGCGCCGTGGTCGATTTGCAGCAGCTTGGCGAACGCCAGATCGTCATCGATTGCGACGTGTTGCAGGCCGATGGCGGCACCCGCACCGCCTCTATCACCGGGGGCTGGGTCGCGCTTTATGATTGCCTGCGCTGGATGCGCCAGCGCTCGATCATCAAGGAAATCCCCATGAAGGATCATGTGGCGGCGATTTCCTGCGGCGTCAGCAAGGGCGTGGCGGTCCTTGATCTCGACTATATCGAAGATTCCGCCGCCGAGACCGACGCCAATTTCGTCATGACCGGGGCCGGGGGGCTCGTCGAGGTTCAGGCGACAGCCGAGGGCGCGATCTTCTCGCAGGAGCAGCTCGACTCCATGATCGCGCTGGCGCGCAAGGGCGTCGGCGAACTCGTCGCCCTCCAGAAGGCGGCCATCGCCGGATGAGCGCGCATCGCCGCCTCAACGGCCGCCTTATCATCGCCACTCATAATGGTGGCAAGCTGCGCGAAATGCGCGAGCTGATGGCGCCCTATGGGATCGACTGCGTTTCGGCGGGTGAGCTTGGCCTGCCCGAGCCTGACGAGACCGGCGTCACCTTCATGGAGAACGCACTCATCAAGGCCCGCGCCGCCGCCATGGCCGCCAATCTGCCCGCGCTGGCGGACGACTCGGGCCTTTGCGTCGCCGCGCTCGATGGGGCGCCGGGGATCTATTCGGCCCGCTGGGCTGGCGAGAGTAAGGACTTCACCGTCGCCATGGCGCTGGTCGAGGAACAGGTGAAGGCCAAGGGCGCGGTCACTGCGGACCAGCGCGGCGCATGGTTCATCTCGGCCCTCGCCATCGTCTGGCCTGATGATCACAGTGAAGAATTCGAGGGCCGGATCGACGGCGTTCTGGTCGATCCCCCGCGCGGTACGGCGGGCTTTGGCTATGACCCCTGTTTTCTGCCGGAGGGGCATGCGCGCACCTTCGGCGAAATGACCTCGGAAGAGAAACACGGCCTTCCCGAAGATGGCTCGCTCGCCCTCTCCCATCGCGCCCGCGCCTTCCAGATGCTGGCGAAGGCCTGCCTCGACTAGCCGCCTAAACCCCAGCCACCGGCGCCGCCAGCACCAGCCACGAGACGCCGAAACGATCCGCAACGATGCCAAAGCTCTGGGCGAAGAACGTTTCGGTCATCGGAACGAGCTCCTCGCCACCTTTGGCCAAGGCGGCGAAGATCCGGTGCGCTTCCGCTGTTCCGGGCACGGTGATCGAGAGGGAGAATCCCTTGAATTGCGGGTTCCCTCCGCAAGACCCGTCTGAGGCCATCAGCAGGGAATCCCCCAGCCTGAAGCTGGCGTTCATGATCTTGTCTCCGGGATTGGCGGGGCCTGTGTCGCTCGGTTGGGGAATCGGGCTGTCCTTAAACCGCATCAGGCTCAGGATTTCCGCGCCCAACGCCTTCTTATAGAAGGTCAGCGCCTCTTCGCATCGCCCGTCGAACATCAGATAGGGCTGCACTAGCATGGCCTATACTCCACACCCCATCCCGCACGCATGATAGCCCCGCGACGGTAAGTGCGCGAGATGGAACCGTCTGCCGAGTGGTCATCCATTTCGCCAGTTGACCAGTTCGCGCCCCTGTGGGTCCACAATCAACCCTCTTGAACGCCGCCCCGCGCCCGACCATATGAAACTTGCGGCGATGAGCCGGGGCGCCCATCCGGGGCCCGAGTGACGAAGTGCCTGAAGGGGGCTTCGATGACGCGAATACCAAACCTGAACTCCCCATTTCTGCTGGGGTTCGACGATATCGAGCGGGCGCTCGACAGGGTCAGCCGGACAACCTCCGACGGATACCCGCCCTACAATATCGAGCGCATCGCGCGCGCCGAAACGCTGCCTGAACGGCTGCGCATCACGCTGGCGGTGGCGGGCTTCACCCGCACGCAGCTCGACATCACCGTGGAGGAGAACCAGCTCATCATCCGCGGGCGCCAGCAGGACGACAAGGAGCGCCAATATCTGCATCGCGGCATCGCCGCGCGGCAATTCCAGCGCAGCTTCCTCCTCGCCGACGGCATGCAGGTGCTTGGCGCTGACCTGACCAATGGACTGCTTTCGGTGGATCTGGCCCGGCCTGAGCCGGAAAAGATGATCCGGAAGATCGATATTTCGGTGCGGGACTGATCCTTCGTCCGCACCCAACAGCGGGGCCCTCAGGGGACTGCGAGAGGAGTAGATGATGATCGATGAATCTAAGCTGACGCAGGGCCTGAGCGATGCGCCCGTCACCGTGGAGCAACTCGCCCATATGGGCGACGGCCTGATCGCCTATGTGAAGCCGCTGAGCTCGGAAGCCGCGAGCAAGCTGTTCCCACAGGTAGAGGACCTTCCCATGGGAATGCAGCTTTTCGCGCTACTGAGCGCAGAGGGCGCCCCCATTCTCCTGACCGATTCCCGCGACGTCGCGCTGGCCAACGCCTGGGAGCATAAGCTGCAGACGGTGAGCGTGCACTGAAGTCACCGCTTGTCGTAAAATCAGGGTCGAGGCAGCGCCTCGACCCTTTTTTTGCGGCCGACCTTATAATTTCTCATTTTATGAGAAACCATTGACAGTTCTACCCGGTCCGCTAAAGATGCCGCTTACTGGGACATTGCGGGAGGGCGCCGGTGGATTATGACGTTGCGATTCTGGGCGCTGGCCCGACCGGGCTGACCCTCGCCAATCTGCTCGGCGTCATGGGCGTGCGCACGGTGCTGATCGAGCGCAACGAGACCACGGTGCAGGCGCCGCGCGCCGTCTCCATCGACGACGAATGTCTGCGCACCATGCAGGCTCTGGGCGCAGTCGATGCGGTGATCGAAGATGTGGCGCTGGACTATGGCGCTCATTATTTCACACCCAAGGGGGTCTGCTTCGCCAAGGTGGAGCCGCGTGACCGCGAATTTGGCTATCCCCGCCGCAGCGCCTTCCAGCAGCCGAAGTTGGAAGCCACCCTGCGCAAGGCGCTGGCGCGCTTTCCCCATGTCACGACGCTTTTCGGCTCCCAATGCGAGAGCTTCGCGGAGGACGCAGACGGCGTCACCCTGCGCATCGTCGAGGCGGGCGCGCCGCGAG
This sequence comes from Beijerinckiaceae bacterium, assembly GCA_947372795.1. Classification (GTDB taxonomy): domain Bacteria; phylum Pseudomonadota; class Alphaproteobacteria; order Rhizobiales; family Beijerinckiaceae; genus Terripilifer. The sequence goes on along the minus strand of CANBVC010000050.1, from coordinate 172 downwards.
ACATCCGCGTGCGCTATCTCGCGGGTTGCGACGGCGCCCGCAGCGCCACACGCCGCGCCATCGGCGCCGAGCTGAAGGGCTCCACCTATCGCGAGCGCTGGCTCATCGTCGACCTCGCCGAAACCAATGAGCGCATGCGCCAGACCCGCGTCGGCTGCGATCCGGAGCGCGC
>CANBVC010000049.1 GCA_947372795.1 Beijerinckiaceae bacterium | reverse complement strand
GTGACGCCGCGCACCGCAGGCGCATTTGGGTCGGCCGCGCCGCCCCGATTGCGCAGGCGCAGCAGCGACCAGGGGCTCGGCATCTTGCCCACGGGGACTTCGATCAGATGCGGCCCGCCAGCCGCGATGGCGGCCTTCAGCGCGCCTTCGAGCGCCTGCGGCGAGGTCACCTGCGTGGCGGGAACGCCAAAGGCCTTGGCCAGCGTCATGAAATCGGGATTCGCCAGTTCGGTTTCATAGTCAGCGCCAAACTGCTCGTTGAGCATGCCGCGCACATTGCCGAAATGTCCGTCGGCGAACACCACTGTCACCAGCCCGAGGTTGTATTTCCGCGCGGTGGACAATTCCTGCATGCACCAGCCGAAGCCGCCATCGCCGGAAATCGCCACCACCGGGCGTCCGGGATTGCCCGCCGCCACGCCCAGCCCCGTGGGGAAGCCATAGCCGAGCGTGCCCTGATGGCCGGGCGAGATGATCGTGCCCGGCTCATAGACCGGATAGGCCTCGCGGGCGAAATAGCCGACCTGCGTCAACTCATTCACGAAGACACCGTTTTCCGGCAGGGCGGCGCGAATGGCGCGCACATAGGTCGCCTGCGGCTCGATGGCGTCGACCTGCGCCTGCCGCCAAGCCCGCAGCCGCGCGACCGCGCCCGCGTTGAGAGAGCGGCGGGGCGCCGATAGTCCGTCCATTTCATCGCAAAGCGCATCCATGGCGAGGCCCGCGTCAGCGCAGACGAAGAGTCCTTCAGGGCGCGGGGCGTCAGCAGCCAGCTCGTCAACGTTGATATAGAGATATTGCTGGCCCGGCTGGCTCCAGACCGCGTCCGGCGCACGCGAATCGGCGAATCGGCTTCCCACCACGATCAAGAGATCGGCCTCGGGCACAAGAACGCGGCCGCTGAGGGAGGTAAAAGCCAAGGGATGGCGATCTGAGATCGCGCCGCGACCATTCTCGCTCATCACGACAGGCGCCCCGAGCCGCTCGGCGAAGCGCGTCAGGGCCTTGGTGGCGCGCGCGGCGATGACGCCGCCGCCTGCGAAAATCACCGGGAATTCCGCCCGCGAGATCAATTCGGCAGCGCGCCGCACCTGCGTCTGATCGGGCCTTGTGCGAAACTCGCGACTGGTCGGCTCGACCAGCGAGACCTCGCCCTTCATCGCCAGCACATCCTGCGGAATCTCGACCGCGACGGGACCGGGACGCCCGCTCTCCATCTCCTCGTGGGCGCGGCGGATGAGGCCGGGCACTTCGCCGGGGCTATTCGCGAGCCCACGCCATTTGGTGACGGAATCGAAGACTGCGGAAGAATTCTTGATCTCATGCAGGAGCCCAAGGCCGCGCCCGATCGCGCCCGAGTGGATTTGCCCCGCCACGCACAGCACACGAGAGGAACAGGCATAGGCTGTCGAGAGCCCGGCCAGCGCATTCAGCACGCCCGGACCCGGCACCACCATGCAGACGCCCGGTTTTCCCGTGGTGCGCGCATAACCGTCGGCCATGTAGGAGGCCGCCTGCTCGTTGCGCGTGGTGCGAAAAGCGATGGACTCTGTTCGCCGCAGGGCGTCCACGGCGAAATCGAGCTGAACGCCCGGAATTCCAAAAATCTGGTCAACGCCTTCGCGCTCCAGTTGCGCAACCAGCGCCTCGCCACCAGTAAGCTGCATGTTTCCCCCTGAAATTTATTCTGGCGCCATCGGGCCACCGGCGCGCGCCCCTGTCAACCGCGCATCAAGATGGATGACGCGGCCACCGATATGCTAAGGAAGTGGAAACGGGGCGTCCCGCGCGGCGCCGGAGGAACGCACAGGAGAAAGCCATGGCGCATGTCGCCCCCCGGGAGTTTGAAAACGCCGGCAATATGGACGAGCTGCTGGCCTTGCTAGGGCGCGCAGGCATCGAGAACGGCTGGGCCAAGCGCGAGCCTTCCATGTACGCCAAGCCCAAGAAGCAATTCATCCCGGCGCAGTGGGAATGGGCGCAGGCGCGCGCGGCGCTCGATGCGGCGGGGCGCTTCGTCAACACAGAGCTCGCCGAGCGGCGCAATCTCATCCTCAACAATCCCGTATCCGGCAATTTCTACCCCACCGTGACGACTCTCGTCAGCGCCTATCAGATGGTGAAGGCGGGCGAGGTCGCGCGCTCGCATCGCCATACGGCCAACGCCCTTCGTTTCGTCGCTCAGGCGGAAGAGGGCATGTTTACGGTCGTTGACGGGAAGAAGATTCCCATGGAGCCGGGCGACGTCTTGCTGACGCCGAACTGGGCCTGGCATGGCCACGCCAATGAGAGCAAGGCGAATGGCTACTGGATCGATTTTCTCGATGTGCCCCTCACCCATCTGCTCGGACCGATGTTCTTCGAACACCACGAGGAGATGGTCGAGCACACCGACATCATCGCGCCCGACAGCCCGGCGCGCTTCGCTTTTACTGAAACAAAGCGCAGGCTCGCCGAGGCGAGCGACATGACGCCCGGCCATCGCGAGATTGCGCTGGGCGATCCCGCGCTCACCACCATCGCGCTGAATGTCGTGCGGCTGGACGCCGGCGCCTCTTTCACGATGGAGCCCTCGACGATGAGCTGCATCTACACGGTGATGCAGGGCAAGGCGCGCGCGACAATCGATGGCGTGAGCTTCGAAGCCAATCGCGCCGATGTCATCGCCGCGCCCAGCAGCACAAAGCAACATTGGCAGGCGCAGGAGGAATGCTACCTGCTGCGCGTCAGCGACGAGCCGCTAATGCGTTTCCTTGGCTGGCTGCGGCCAATCGAAACCGCGCTCTGAAAAAATTTCAATCAACTGGCGTCATGCGCCGCAACAAGGGATGAAACATGGTTGACCTCGACGAACTCATCAACGAACTCGTGCTCGCCAATCGCATTCTCGCCGGTCAGGGCGTCGTGGACGCCTTTGGCCATGTGAGCGTGCGCCACCCCCATAAGCCCGACCGTTTTCTACTGTCGCGCTCGCGCAGCCCCGAGCTTGTCGAACATGCCGACATCATGGAATTCGACATGAATGGTCAGGTCGCCGACGGGCGCACCGATCCCCCCTATCACGAGCGCTTCATTCACGCGGGCGTTTATGAGGCCAATCCGCATATCAACGCCGTCGTGCATAGCCATGCGCTCGACGTGCTGCCCTTCACCATCAGCTCGGTTCCCTTGCAGCCCTGCATTCATACCGCGAGCCAGTGCGGCGAGACGATCCCCGTCTGGGACATTCGCGACGCCTTCGGCGACACCGGCTTGCTGGTTGTGAACATGGACCACGGGCGCGATCTGGCGAAGACCATGGGCAAGAATCGCGTAGCGCTCATGCGCGGCCATGGCTTCACCGCGGCTGGCCGCACCCTCGGCGAAGTGCTGAAATCCTCGATCTATCTGCCGCAGAACGCCAAGGTTCTGAAAGAGGCGATGATGATGGGCGGCCCGGTGAAGGTGCTGTCCGCTGGCGAAATCGCCGTGCGCGACGCCGATGGCCCCGGCGGCAAGGATCTCTTCCGCGCCATCGCCTATTGGGCGAACAAGGCTGGCTGTGGCCACCTGCTGCAATATAAGAAAAAGTAAAACGACTAGTGGGGGCGCGCTTCGGCTCGCCCCTGCACGACAATAATAAAATAAGATCCGGGAGGACGCAGATGAAAGCTTCGATGACGAAAGCGGCTGCAATAGCCGCAGCGCTGATCATGTCGGGCGCGGCGCACGCGCAGGACGTGAGCCCCGAACTGATCGCAAAGGCGAAACAGGAAGGCAAGGTCGTCTATTACACCGACCTTATCGTCGACCAGATCGTGCGGCCTCTGGTCGCTGGCTTCGAAGCCAAATATGGCGTGAAGGTGGAATATGCACGCTCCGACAGTCAGGCCAATTTGCTGAAGCTCATGGGAGAGCAGAAGGCGCGCAATGTGCAGGCGGACGTCTTCTCGATGACGAGCGGCATCAAGCCCCTGCAGGACGCGGGCGCCGTTATGAAGATTGATCTTGCAGGCGCCAGCGCTCTGCCACCCGATTTCAAAGATCCCAACGGCTACTGGGTCGCCGCCAATTACTATGTGATGACGCCTGCGGTGAACACCGATCTCGTGCCCGAAAAGGATCGTCCGAAGACCTATGATGATCTTCTCGACAAGAAGTGGGAGGACAAGATCGTCTGGAAGCCGAATGACACATCTGGCGCGCCAGGCTTCATCGGCCATGCGCTGCGCTTTATGGGCGAGGAAAAGGGGCTCGCTTATCTAAACAAGCTGAAAGAACAGCGGATCAAGTCGGTCAGCGCCAGCGCGCGCGCCGTACTCGATCAGGTGATCGCCGGGGAATATCCGATCGTCTTGCAGATCTTCAATCACCACGCTGCGCTCAGCGCCAAGAAGGGCGCGCCTTCGCAATGGCTCAAGCTCGAACCCGTGATGGTGCAGAACGAACTGCACGCGATCATGACAGCCGCGCCCCATCCCAATGCGGCGAAGCTCTTTCTGGAATATCTGATTTCAAAGGAAAGCCAACAGATCTTCCAGAAGGCGGATTACTTCCCAACCCGCTCGGATGTTCCAGCCTCCATGCCCGAACTCGCGCCCTCCACCGGCGGGTTCAAGGCGATAGTGATGAGCCCCGACGATATCGCGCGCGACTATGAGAAATGGGCTGCGATTTACCAGCAGATGTTCCGCTAAGCGCGGCCGGGAGAATGACGAAAATGACGCAGACCAATAGTATCGCGCAGGTCACCGCCCTGCTCGACCCCGCGAGCATCGCCATCATTGGCGCCAGCGACCGGAACGGAAGCTGGGCCAAGCGCGTGTACCGCACCCTCAAGCGCGGCGGCTACAAGGGGACTATCTATCCGGTTAACCCGCGCGCCGAAACCGTCTGGGACGGACAGACCTGCTATCCCGATCTCGCCTCCCTGCCCGGCAAGCCCGACCATGTCGTAGTGCTGGTTCCCGGCGCCGGCGCCATCGACGCAATCCGCGCGGCGGGCAAGGCAGGCGCCCGCAGCGCGACGGTTTTCTCCAGCGGCTTTGGCGAGGGCGGCGATCCCGAAGGCCGTGCGCTAGGCGAACAGTTGCGCGCAGCCGTGCAGGAGAGCGGCCTTGCGGTGTCAGGGCCGAACTGCATGGGCAACCTCGCCTCTCCCTTCGGCTTCTGCACAATTCCCGATGATCGCATCACCGATTTCTCAGTCGGCGGCGTAGGCCTTTTTGGCCAGAGCGGCGGCATCGTCATGGCCATCTATCGCGCCATGAAGAGCCGCGGCATGACGCCCGCCTACGCCATCACCAATGGCAATGAAGTCGGCCTCACCACCGCCGATTATATCCGCTACATGGTGGCCGAACCCAATGTGAAGGTCATATGCTGCTTCATTGAGGCGATCCGCGACGCCGATGACTTTTTATCAGCCTGCGCAGAAGCCTTCGCCGCGGGCAAACCCATCGTCGCCATGAAGATCGGCGGTTCGGAAGCGAGCCGTGCAGCGGCGCTCGCCCATACCGGATCGCTTGCGGGCTCGCTCGCTTGTTTCGACGCCGTGACCAAACCGCTTGGCGTGCTGCGCGTCTCCACCATCGATGAGATGGTCGAATGCGCGGAATATTTGACACATGCGCAAATCCCCGCAGGCTCGCGCCTCGGCGGCATCACCTTCTCGGGCGGGCTCAAAGGCCTGATGCTCGAAGGCGCTGAACGCCATGACGTGTCCTTTCCCGCGCTGACGCCTGAGACGCTGTCGCGACTGAAAGAGCAACTAGGCGTCGGCACCTCGCTCGGCAATCCGCTGGACGCGGGCTTTGCGGCTCTTTCGAGCGCAGAGGTCTATTTCAAATGCATCGACATCATGCTCGAAGATCGTAACATTGACATGCTCTTGGTGCAGGAAGAATTGCCGCTGATGGAGGGGCAGAACGCCAAGGCAGGCAATCTGCGGACCGTCGACGCCATGGTGGTCGACGGCAAGCGCAAGCCTGTCGCCGTCGTCTCCATGGCCTCCTATATGTACAGCGATCACACCCGCGCCTTCCGCGCTGATTTTCCGCATCTGCCGGTGCTGCATGAAATCGACAAGGCCCTGAAGGCGGCCGCTCATGTCGGCCGCTATGGCGCCATGGCGAAGAGCGCGCCCACGCCGCGCGCTCCGCAAAAACTGAGCGCGGCCACTACGGCGCTTTTGGCGCTAGCCGCGCCTGCGGCGGATGGGCGCAAAGTGATGGGAGAGGCCAACTCAAAGCAACTTCTCGGCGCCTATGGCGTCGCGGCGCCAAAAGAGACTTTCGCGCGGGATGCGGAGGCCGCAGCGCTTGCGGCTGACGCGATTGGCTATCCGGTGGTTCTGAAGCTGGTGTCCGATGACGTGCAGCATAAGTCCGATGTGGGCGGCGTGCTGATCGGCCTGCGCAGCGCGCAAGAGGTGCGCGAAGGTTTCGCACGCATCGCAACCTCGCTCGCAGCCGCCAAGCCAGGCGCGCATTTTGGCGGCGTGCTTGTGGTGCAGCAGGTCAGCGGCGGGACTGAACTCGTGCTGGGCGTGCATCGCGACCCCGAAGTCGGGCTCGTCACCATGTTCGGCGCCGGAGGCGTGCTGCTCGAGCTGGTGAAGGATATCGCCTTCGGTCCCGTACCGCTCTCACAGGCGCAAGCGCAGGACATGGTTGACCGCACAATGGCGGGGCGCCTGCTCGACGGCTATCGCGGCGGCGCGAAGCTTGACCGCGCGGCAGTCGTCAATGCGCTGGTGGGCCTTTCGCATCTCGCGCAGGATCTTGGCGATGGGCTCGAAAGCATCGACGTCAACCCGCTGGTCGCGACGCCCGACGGCGCGCTGGCGCTCGACGGGCTGATCGTGCTGAAGGCCTAAGTCACTTCTGCGGCGTGCCGAGCGAGTCGATATAGGCCGCCAGATCGTCGATCTCCTGTTCGGTGAGCAGGATGTTCGGCATGCCCGCATGGCTGGTGCGCAAGAACACATGCAGCGAGAGCTGCGTCGTGGAAGGCATGCGCGCCACGACCTGGAACGACGGGGCTGCGGCCATGGGGCCAGCCCCGGTCTCACCGGGCCTGACTTCGTGGCAGGAGGTGCAATAACGCTCGGCAAGGCGCCGTCCGGGCCCGGGATCGGTTTGCTGCGCCATGGCGCCCGACGCGCAAAGGATCGCAACAAGACCTAAGGTGAAGCGGCTGACCATTGGCGACCCTCTCTGGTTCTGAACCTCACTTAGTGCGGCGTGGCGGAAAGCAAGGCGGCGGCGCCTCTAGCCTTTCAGGCCGCTCATGACCTCAACAGCCATAGCCTCAACGCCGCCCATTGCATCGAGGCGTTTCCAGCGCACATCTTCATGACCGCGCGCGGCCTGCGCCCGCATAACCGCCTCGTCAGCGTCGGATGGATCGTCGCGGCGCGCAGCGATGCGCCTCGCCAACGCTTCCACTGGGGCATCGAGCCAAAAGCCGGCGAAGCGCACGCCCGCCGCCTGCGCCACAGCCTCGATGGCGGCGCGGTCCTCCGCGCGATCGAAGACAGCTTCGGCGATGCAGCCATGGCCCGCGCGCAGGGTCGCGGCGCAGGCCTCGCGGGCGAGCTGATAGACCCTTGCGGAAACCTTTGGCGCATAGGCGTCCGGCGGCAGCTTTTGCGTCGCCGCCACGCCATGAAGGGCCTTACGGATGCGGTCGGTCGCGTGAATGCGGGCGCCGGGCGCAGGACCCAGCTCGCTGGCGAGGCGAGCCGATAGGGTAGACTTACCCGAACCGCTGAAGCCGCCCAAAGCCACGAGCTTAGGTTCGCGGGGCTCTATCAAGTCTTCGGCAAGGGCGAAATAGGCTTGCGCTTCGCCGATCCGTTCAGGGCCAAGCGCCGCCGCCACATGTGCGCGCACCACGGCGCGGGTCGCCATGAACAGCGGCAGCATCGCCAGCCCGTCGCTCTCGTCGCGCGCGTCGAGATAGCGGTTGAATAGCAGATTGGCGAGGTCGCGCGCGCCAAGCCGCCACAGATCCATCAGCGGGAAAGCAAGGTCATAGAGCACGTCGATGGTGGCGAGCTCTTCATCGAATTCCAGCGCATCGAAGAGGGCGGGGTCGCCATCGAGCAAGCAGATATTACGCAGCGTCAGATCGCCATGGCAGCGCCGCACGCAGCCGCGCGCCCGGCGGGCGTCGAGCAGGGCGGCATGGCAGGCGAGCGTTTCGCGCAGCCGTATAGCAAGCTCCTCGATGCGAGCAGACGCTACCGGCGCCGTGGCGTGCAGCGCCGACTCGTTCAGCGCCAACACCCTAGCGAAAGCCTCCGCGCCGCGACCTGCTGGCGCAACTTCGGCTTTTTGGTGGGAATCTACAATCACGCCCGCCAGCTTCGTGACGAGCGCAGGCGTGGCGCGCCCGTCCTCGACCATGCGCGAGAATAAATCAGCGTCCGCGAAACGGCGCATCTCGACCACTGCATCGACCAGTTCGCCCTCGCCATCGAAACGCAAGCCACCATCGCTCAAGCGCGTGATGCGGCGCAGGCCGAGATAGAGGCGCGGGGTAAAGCGGCGGTTGATCTCAAGCTCCCGCTCGCAATCGGCGAGCCTGCGCTGCGGGGTCGAAAAATCGAGATAAGCGTAGCGCAGAGCCCGCTTCAGCTTGAGCGCATAATCGCTAAAAAGAAACACGTACGAGGCATGAGTCGTGATCCGTCCGCAAGGCCGCTGCGCGTATAGGAAATCGATGGTCTCTTGCTGGTCGGGCTCACGATCATGGGGCATGATGGGCGCATGCTAACCGACCCGCCAGCAGCTGTCGCTGATCGGGATCAGATCAGCCTAGCCGGCCGCCAGCGAGCGGAATTCCTTTTCGACCGCGCGCAAGACCGTCGCGCTGGTGGGGTCAGTGATGGTGCTGAACACATCAGCGATGCGTCCGTCCCTGCCTACGAGATATTTGTGGAAGTTCCAGCGGGGCAGATCTCGCGGGCGCTCCAGCGCAGCCCAGCGAAAGAAGGGATGCGCCTCCGCACCGAGAACCTTCGCCTTGGCGGCGATGGGAAAGCTGACGCCGTAGCCGCCGGCGGCATGGTGGATCTCATCCGCCCCGCCTGGCTCCTGCCCTCCAAAGTCATTCGAAGGAACGGCGATGATCATGAGGCCACGGGCCGAAAACCGCTCCCAAAGAGTCTGCAACCCCGCGTATTGCCCCACGAAGCCACATAGCGAGGCGGTGTTGACGACCAAGACCGGCCGCCCCACGAAATCCGCCAGCTTGATTTCACCCTTGTCGAGCCCGGCGAAAGACATTGTGTAGCAGGTGCGCCCGCTTGATGTCGGCTCCTGCGCCAACGCAGGCCCCGTGAGAAGTCCCAAACCTGCGCCCAGAAAGGAACGGCGGTCCATCATGCATGCTCCCGAGGAAAACTTGGCTAATAGCCAGATACGCGCCAAAGCTTTTGTCGGTTCACCACCGGGACGGTTTGACTCGCCCTGCCCCGGCGCCTAGCTTGCCCCGCACGCCACATTGAAGCGGTTCGAGGAAGCATCCATGATCATCGACATCTACACACATCTTGCGCCCCGCAGCTTCCTCGACCGCATGGTGGTGTTGGCGCCCAAGCTTGGCAATATCGTCAACCGCCTGCTCGCAGTTAAGCCGCTGTCGGATCTCGACGCGCGTTTTCGCGACATGGACACTGTGCCCGATTATCGCCAGCTGATCAGCCTCCCGAACCCCTCGCTCGAAGAGATCGGCCCCGCAGACACCGGCCGCGAATTGGCGCGCATCGCCAATGACGAGATGGCCGAGCTCTGCGCCAAATATCCCGACCGCTTCGTCGGCTTCGCCGCTTCGCTCTATCTCGATGATGTCGAGACCGCGATTGCGGAAGCCGACCGCGCCATTCATCAACTCGGCGCCAAGGGCGTGCTGATCTACAACCATGTCGCCGGCCATCCGCTGGACGAAGAGCGCTTCCGCCCCTTCTTCGCAGCAATGGCGAAATGGAAGCGCCCGATCTGGATGCACCCCAGCCGTCAGGCCAATGTGCCCGACTACGCCAGTGAGACGAAGTCGCGCTTTGAAATGTGGTGGTGCTACGGTTGGCCCTACGACACCTCGGTCGCCATGACGCGCCTCGTCTTCGATGGGCTGTTTGATCGTCATCCCGACCTTGAAATCATCACCCACCATTGCGGCGGCATGGTGCCCTTCTTCGATGGCCGCGTGGGGCCGGGCTTCGAGGTTCTGGGCGCGCGCACCTCGGATGAGGATTATTCGCAGATCCTGCCTTCGTTGAAACTGCCGCATATGGACTATTTCAAGAAGTTCTACGGCGACACCGCCATGTTCGGCGCGACCACCGGCGTCAAATGCGGGCTCGACTTCTTTGGCGCCAGCAAGATCGTCTTCGCCACCGACGCGCCGCTTGGACCCATCCGCAAGACCTATGACGGCATTGCGGCGATGGATCTCGATGACGCCACGCGCGAGGCGATCTTCTATGGCAATGCGGCTAAGCTGCTGAGGTTGTGAGGCGTCTTCGCCTCACTTCCTTTCGGTCATGAGCGGCTTTTGCTCCATCAGCGCCAATCCGGCGAAGGAGACGATAAAGGCCCCTGTGGTCGCCATGAAGATCGTGCGGAAATGCGACGCCGCCTCCGCCTTGTCGCCAAAGAGACTGGCGGCGATGGCCTGCGCGCTACGCAGGTCAAGTCCCTGCAGATCCCCCAGCACGATCACGCCATAGACCGCCGTCAATCCCGTGGCGATGAGGCTGCGGCCGAATGTTGCGGTTCCTACCGCAATGCCCATCTGGTGCAGCTCCACCGCATTCTGCATGGCCACTGTCGTCACCGGCGCCACCGGCCCGAAGCCTATGCCGATCAGGACCAGCACCACCTCGAATTCGAACATGCTGATGTCCTGCGTATGCAGCGCGAGATAAAGAGAGGCGCCGATGCAAAGGATCAGGCTGAAGAGCGGCGGATATTTGTAATTGGTGATGCGCGCGGTGATCTGCGCGCTGGCGAGGGCGCTCAGATTGACCGTCAACATCAGGCTGGCGAGATGCAGGCCAGCGGCGGCGGGGCCAAGCCCATGGACCGCTTGCAGGAACATCGGCAAATAAATATTCAGGCTCACCACCGAGGCCCAGCCGACGCCATTTGAAATGTTAGCGTAGAGCACGATGGGATTGCGCAGGATTTTGAGCGGCACGAGCGGCTCGTCCGCGGTCAGAAGACGCCTCACAAAGCCGATCCACAACAGGGCGGAAAGCGTGGCGAGTCCCACGATCTCCGGCGAGCCCCAGGCATAGGCGCGCCCGCCCGTGTTCAGCACGAACATCGAGGTTGAACTCGCGGAGACAATGAACGCCGCGCCCAGAATATCGAGCTTGTGCTTGCGCTCATAGCGCGGCAGGCGCCGCAAGAGAATGCTGGTCGCCAGCAAGGCGGCCAGACCCACCGGCACGTTCAACCAGAAGATCAGCGACCAGTGGAAATGCTGGGAAATGAAGCCGCCATAGATCGGCCCCAACATCCCTGAGGTGATGTAGGTGATGGAAAAATAAGTGTAGTAGCGCGCCCGCTGCTTGGGCGCGGCGACGTCGCCGAGGATCGTCATGGGAACGGACGTGAGCCCCCCGCCGCCTAGCCCCTGAAGGGCGCGCCCAAGGATCAGCATCGGCAGATTGACCGACAGCGCGGCGATCAACGAGCCGCACAGAAACAATCCGATGGCCCACAGCAAGGAAACGCGCCGACCATGGATGTCGCTGATCTTCCCATAAAGCGGCGTCATGGCCGTGGCGGTGAGCAAGTTCACAGCCACGACCCAGAAAAGATGCGACGCCCCGCCAAGCGAGGCGCCGATGGTCGGCAGGGCGCTCGAAACGACCGTCTGGTCCATCGAACCCATGAAAACCGGAAGCAGCGCGCCCGCGACGATCCACATCGTCTCCCGATGGGTCAGCGCCTTCTGCGTCTGGGGCGCATCTGCTTCCAGCGAAGCCACCGTCCGTTCAGACCCCGCGACAGATGACGTTGAGCAGCGCCTGACGTCCCTCGACCTGAACGGCCTTGAGCGCGCGCTCAATGGCCTTGGGCATGTCGGCGGGATCTTCCACCGTCTCGCCATAACCGCCGGCGACCTCGACCGCCTTGTTGAACTGCAACTGCGGATCAAAATAGGTCAGGGCCTCGCGGTTATCCTTGGCCGCATAGCCATCGGGATAGACCTCGTGGGTGTTGCGCTTCACAGCGCCCCACATCTGGTTGTTGAAGACCACCGTCAGCATCGGCAACTTTTCGGCGGCGGAGACGTAATGAGCGGGCAGTGGATTGCCGAACATATAGGCGCCGTCGCCGCAGGTGCAGATGACCAGCTTGTCGCCGACAGCCGCCTTCACGCCCAGCGCAGCGCCTAGCCCCCAGCCAAGGCCGCCAGCGGCGCCGATGGAGAACATCGTGCCGGGCTTGGTGAAGCGCATGTGCTCGAAGGTGATCGGAGATTCCTTGATGACGATGGCGTCCTGACCCTTCACCTCGTCGAGGCAATGGGTGATCCAGACCGGCGACATCGGCTTGGCGTCACGCGCCTTCGTGATCATGCCAGCCCACTGCTCGCGCTGCGCGGCGCGCTCGGTCGCAAGACGCGCGCGGCGCGCTTCGATACGCGCATGCGCATGGGCGTGGCGGGTCGCCAGAGCCTCGGTCAGGGCGGGCAGGGTCGCGCCGATGACGCCGCTGATGGCGAGATCGCAGGGGAAGCTGCGCATGGGATATTGCGAGAAGAGCGGATCGACACCGATATGGATGATCTTCGCGTCCGCTTTGGGGTTACGCTTGGAGGGAATCCACGGCACATCGCATTCGAGCACGATGATGCAGTCAGCATCCTGCAAATAGGCGTCAGGATTGAAGCCCAAATGCATGGGGTGATCGGTCGACAGCGCCACATAGCGGGGCTTGCGCTGGGTGACGGGAATGGCGAAAGCCTCCGCCAGCGCAGCGAGTTTGGCGACATCAGCCTCGTCGCGACCAGCGCTTGAGGTGATGATCAACGGGCGCTCGGCGCGCGCTATCATCTCCGCCGCTTCGTCAATGGCGCGCGTGTCGGGATAGGGAGGCGCCGCATTGTGGTGGCGCGAGGGCGAATGATAGCTGAAGCCGGGCGCGGGCGCGGCCAGCACTTCGCGCGGCAAGGTGAGGTAGATCGGCCCCTTGGGCTCGCTCATCGCCAAATTGATGGCGCGGTCGACGGTGTTTTCAAGCACCTTGCCGTTGGGAAGTTGATAATCCCACTTCACGAATTCGCGCACCATGGCGCCCTGATCGCGCATTTCCTGCGGCCAGTGAATTTCGCCTGAGCGCTGGCCCAACTCGCCGCTCTCTTCGGCGAAGGGCGTACGGCCCGCGCTGAACAGCACCGGAATGTTGCCGCGCCAGGCGTTCATCACGCCGCAGACCGCATTGGCGGTGCCGACATTCACATGCACCATGACAAGCTGCGGTTTGCCAGTCTTGAGGTAATAGCCCATGGCCATTGAGACGGCTACGTTCTCGTGTGGGACTGTGATGGGCTTGGGAACCTTGGTCCCATTCACGGTGGCCTTGGAATAGGCCTCGATCAGCGGCGCGAAATCAGTGCCCGCATTGGCGAAGAGATAATCGACGCCCCGATCCGCCAACAAGGCGAGATAGGCGTCCGCAACTGTTCCTTCGACGGTCTTCTGTACCATAGCGTTTCTCCCCGGCCGTAGTACGGCGCGCAACATGAGCCAACGCTTATACGGCTCAGGCGACGGGGGCAATGTCTTGACGCGCACCGCACATAGGCGATGCGCGCCAGAGAAAAATCAGCCTTTACGCTTGGCCTTGCGCCGCGCCAGAAGGTTCAGCGCTTCGACGGCGACCGAGAAGCCCATCGCTGCGTAGATGAAGCCCTTGGGCACATGGAAGCCAACGCCGTCAGCCACCAGCACCATGCCGATCAGCAACAAGAAAGACAGCGCCAGCATCTTCACCGAGGGGTGACGATTGACGAAATTCGCCACTGTCCCCGAAGCAAAAAGCATGATCACCACCGCCACCAGCACCGCCGTAGACATGACCCACAGATTATCGGCCATGCCGACCGCCGTGATCACGCTATCCAGCGAAAACACGACGTCCAGCACAAGGATCTGACCAATAACGCCGGCGAAACTCACCTTGTGGGGATTGCGCTCGTCCGCTTCATCCTCATGGGGGCCTTCGACCTGTTCGTGAATCTCTTTCGTGCCCTTGTAGAGCAAGAACAGACCGCCACCCGCCAGAATAAGGTCTCGCCATGAAAAGCCGTGACCGCCGATCGAGAAGATTGGCGCCGTCAGCCCCACAAGCCAAGAAATAGAGGCGAGCAGCGCCAGCCGCATGAACAGGGCCAACGCCAGCCCCACAGTGCGCGCGCGGGCCTGCAAATGCCCGGGCAAGCGCCCGGCCACGATGGAGATGAAGATCAGATTATCAATGCCAAGGACGATCTCGAGAACCGTGAGCGTCAACAAGCTGGCCCAGATCGCGGGATCAAAAATGAAAGACAGCACGATCAAGCCGCTTTCACGGCTTTGCCCTTCTGGATCGCCTCCCATACGGCCAGCGGCGTGGCGGGCATATCGATATGGGTCACGCCAAAGGGCGCGAGCGCGTCGCAGATGGCGTTCATGATGGAGGTGAGCGAACCCGCGCAGCCCGCCTCCCCACAGCCCTTCACGCCCAGCGGATTAGTGGTGGCCGGGAAGGACAGGAACTCCTGATGGAACATGGGCGCATCATCAGCGCGCGGCATGGCGTAATCCATGAAGGAGCCCGACATAAGCTGGCCGTCAGCGTCATAGACCGTATGTTCGGTCAGGCACTGGCCGATGCCCTGCATCACGCCGCCGATAACCTGACCACGCACGATGAGCGGATTCACCACCGTGCCGAAATCGCCGACCATGTAATAACGCACGATTTCGGTGACGCCGGTTTCGGGATCCATCTCGACCTCGCAGACATGGCAGCCATTGGGGAAGGTCGCAGGCTTGGCGCTCGACTTGTGGTCGACGTCAAGGCTCTTTGGCGCGTCTTCGGGAAGAGCGACGCCCGCGCGCAGCTTTTCGGCGATCTCCATCACCGACCATTTACGATCGGTGCCGACCACGGAGAATGAGCCCGCCTCGAACACGATGTCAGAAAGACCCGCCTCCAGCAAATGGGAGGCGATGATGCGGCCCTTTTCGATGATCAGTTCGCTGGCTTCCACAATGGCCGTGCCGCTGCACATCAGCGACTTCGACCCGCCCGTGCCCGTGCCCAGACGCAGCTGGTCCGAATCCGTCTGCATCAGGCGGATATCCTCGAAGGGAATACCGAGCTGCGTCGACAGAACCTGCGCGAAGGTCGTCCAATGGCCCTGCCCATGGTCATGCGAGCCGGTGAAGAGCGTCACGGAGCCGTCGTCGTTGAAGGTGATCTTGCCAAGCTCGCCCATGACAGGCGCGGTGACTTCGAGGAACTGGCCGACGCCGCGCCCCCTAACCTTGCCGCGCTTCGCGCTCTCAGCCTTGCGCGCCTCGAAGCCCGCCCAATCGGAAATCT
>CANBVC010000048.1 GCA_947372795.1 Beijerinckiaceae bacterium | reverse complement strand
GGGAAGGCATGTATCTGGTGGAGCTTTCCGCCGCCTATCTGGATGGCCCCGGGCGGCTTGAATCCAAAGCCTTGCCGCGCGCCACAGCCCTCGCCTACGCCTCCGAAAGCATGCGCCTGACGACGCGGCTGATGCAGCTCGCCTCCTGGCTTTTGATGCAACGGGCGGTGAATGAGGGCGATCTTACTCCGGCGCAGGCGGCGCTCGAAAAAAACAAGGTGAAGCTCGCCCGGCAGGACCTGTCCAGTGATCCGCGAACCTTCGCCACCCTGCCCGACGCCTTGCAGGACATCTGCGAGCAATCCATGCGGCTACAGGCCCGAATCCTTCACCTCGATGGCCTGCTCTATCAAGGCCCTCCCCGCGAATCCTCCCACGCGCGCCCCATCGCGATCGAGTCGCAGCTGAACATGCTGCGCGAGGCGTTTCATATGCGGTAGGGGTGTGTCCCCTTCGCGCCACATTCGTCCCATAAACACAAAAAACCCCGGCGATGCCGGGGTTTTTCGTTAAGTCGCCGGTGCTTACTTGCGCGCGCCGATGCTGCCGAAGCGCGAGGTGAAGCGCGACAGGCGGCCGCCGCGGTCGAGCAGCTGCTGCGAGCCGCCGGTCCAGGCCGGGTGCGTGTTGGGGTCGATGTCGAGGTTCAGCGAGTCGCCCGCGCTGCCGTAGGTGGAGCGGGTCATGTATTCTGAGCCATCGGTCATGATGACCTTGATGACGTGGTACTGGGGATGGATGTCGGCCTTCATCGTCTGTTCCTTCGACAAAGTTGCTAGCAGGACGTATCGAGGTTGACGACACGGCCGGAAGGGGGTTCCCAATACTGGGGTTGCGCCCCTATACCGCAGGTGCGGCGGGCAAACAAGGCGCCCGGCGCATGTGGCGGCGGGAAACAGGGGCGAGGCCCCGGGATTGAGCGATGACGGATAGGGGCACAGCCATCAAAGAGGTCAAAAAGCCGCGCACGTCCATGAGGGCTCTGGCGCCTCTGCTGCCCTATGCCGGGCGCTATCGGCTGCGGATCGCCGCCGCCTTGACCGCCCTGATCGTGGCTGCGGGCGCGACCCTCTCGGTGCCGATGGCCGTGCGCCGCATGATCGATTTTGGCTTCGCCTCCGACAGTTCGGGCGTGATCACCCAGTATTTTCTCGGGATGTTGCTCGTGGTGGGCGTTTTGGCGGTGGCGTCGGGCACACGCTATTTCCTCGTCATGACCCTTGGCGAGCGCGTGGTCGCTGATCTGCGCGCCGATGTCTTCGCCCATCTCGCCCGGCTCGATCCTGTCTTCTATGACACCGCCCAGTCCGGCGAGCTCGTCTCGCGGCTCTCCGCCGACACGACCCAGATGAAATCCGCCTTCGGGGCCTCGGCATCCACAGCCCTGCGCAATTTTTTCATGTTCATCGGCGCCATAGGCATGATGATCTACACGAGCCCGAAATTATCGGGCCTCGTGCTGGTGGCGATTCCCGTCATCGTGCTGCCTCTGTTCATGTCGGGCCGCTCGGTGCGCCAGCGTTCGCGCGCGGCGCAGGACACTTTGGCCGAGGCCACCGCCTATGCGGCCGAAAGCCTTGGCGCCATGCGCACCATGCAGGCCTTCGTGGCCGAGGCGGCGACGGTGGGACGTTTTCGACGCGCGGTCGAGTCGGCCTATGACGCCGCAAGGCAAGCGACGCTGGCCCGGGCGCTCCTGACCTCTGTCGCGATCTTCCTCGCCTTCGCCAGCGTAGTGGCGGTGCTGTGGCTTGGCGCGCAGGATGTGATCGCGGGGCGGATCTCGGGCGGCCTCCTGTCGCAATTCGTCCTCTCGGCGGTGCTTGGCGCTAGCGCGCTGGGGCAATTGTCGGAAGTCTGGAGCGAACTTTCCGCCGCTGCGGGCGCTGCGGGGCGCATCGCCGAGCTTCTGGCCGTGAAGCCGACCATTATCGCCCCAGCCAATCCCATTCCCCTGCCCAAGCCCGCGCGCGGCGCCGTCAGTTTTGATGCTGTGGGCTTCGCTTATCCCACCCGTCCCACCGATCAGGCTCTGGCGGGTCTTAGCTTCCATGTCGAACCCGGCGAGACCCTCGCCATAGTCGGGCCTTCGGGCGCTGGCAAATCGACCGTCTTCCAGTTGCTGATGCGGTTTTATGACCCCCAGAGCGGCGCCATCCGCCTCGACGGGGTCTATCTGCGCGCCGCTGATCCCGCCGAGGTGCGCGGGCGGATGGCGCTGGTGCCGCAGGATCCTGTGATCTTCGGGGCGAGCGTGAGGGACAATATCTGCTATGGCCGCCCGCAGGCGAGCGATGCCGAGGTCAGGGCCGCCGCCGAGCGCGCCGCCGCCGATGAATTCATCCGCGCCATGCCGCAGGGCTATGACACTATGGTGGGCGAGCGCGGCGTCACGCTCTCAGGCGGCCAACGCCAGCGCCTCGCCATCGCCCGTGCGGTGCTTCTCGACGCCCCCGTGCTGCTCCTCGACGAGGCGACCTCCGCGCTCGACGCCGAGAACGAAACGCTTGTGCAGAAGGCGCTGGAAAATGTGATGAAGGGCCGCACCACCATTGTTATCGCCCACCGGCTTGCGACGGTGCTTTCGGCGGATCGGATTTTGGTGGTCGATCAGGGGCGCATTGTGGAGGAGGGCGGCCACGCTGATCTTGTCGCGCGCGGCGGCCTCTATTCGCGCCTCGCCCGCCTGCAGTTCGAGACAGGCGCAGCGGCGCTCGAAAGCGCAAAGGCGGCGCAGTAAGCGCCGCCCGCAGTTCGTTCAGCCGCCCATCTTCTTGAGCAGGGCGTCGGAGATTTCGAAATTGGCGTAGACGTTCTGCACGTCGTCGTTGTCTTCGAGATTGCCGATCAGCTTCAGGATCTTTTCGCCCGCCTCGTCGTCCACCGTGATGGTGTTCTGCGGCTTCCAGACGAGCTTCGACTTCGTCGGCTCGCCAAATTTCGCCTCAAGGGTCTTGGCGACCTCGGTGAAGGACTCAATCGTCGTGATGATCTCGTGGCCGTCTTCGTTAGAGATGGCGTCATCAGCGCCGGCCTCGATGGCCGCTTCCATCACGGCGTCTTCAGAGCCGATGGAGCCGGGATATTCGATCGAGCCCACATGGTCGAACATGAAGGAGACGGCGCCCGTCTCCGCCAGCGCGCCGCCCGCCTTGGTGAAATAGGACCGCACTTCGCCCGCCGTGCGGTTGCGGTTGTCGGTCAGCGCCTCGATGATCACGGCGACGCCGCCGGGCGCATAGCCCTCGTAGCGCACCTCGTCGTAATTCTCGCTGTCGCCGCCCGAGGCCTTCTTGATGGCGCGCTCGATATTGTCCTTGGGCATGTTCTCCTGACGCGCCGCCAGCACTGCGAGCCGCAGGCGCGGGTTCATGGCGGGGTCGGGCATGCCCATTTTAGCGGCGACCGTGATTTCACGGGCGAATTTGGAGAAGAGCTTGGAGCGGATCGCGTCCTGCTTGCCCTTCTTGTGCATGATATTCTTGAACTGACTATGCCCAGCCATGACTTCCCCTGCGCGTTCAAGCGTCCGATACCGATTTTGTCCGCCTTATAAGGCGGGAAGCGTCGCAAATCAAAAAGCGGATGGTCAGCGGTTTCATTCAACCCCAGAACCCTGGAACCGCCTCCATCAACCGGCCGCCAAGCCGCACGGGGGCGATTTTCAGGGCGAGGCCGGTTCGGTCGTCGGTCTCCACCGCGACGCCGCAAAGGGTCGCCGGGCCCAGCGCTGGCTCGAAGCGGCCCTGCGAGATCTTGCGGGTGAAGCGCTGCAGGGGTTCGCCCTTGTCCATGCCGATGACGGAATCATAGTCGCCGGTCATGCCGGCGTCCGTCAGATAGGCCGTGCCATGGGTCAGGATCTGCGCGTCGGCGGTCGGCGCATGGGTATGGGTGCCAACCACCAGCGAGGCGCGCCCATCGCAGAAATGGCCCATCGCGTATTTCTCGCTCGTGGTCTCGCAGTGAATGTCGACGATGGCGGCGTCGCAGGCGATTCCCAGCGGGCAGGCGCCAAGTTCGCGCTCCACGCCGGCGAAGGGATCGTCCAGCGGGTCCATGAAAACGCGGCCCATGACATTCATCACAAGCACCCGGGCGCCATTCTGCGCTTCAATGAGATTGGCGCCGCGCCCCGGCGTGCCTGTGGGATAATTGAGCGGGCGGATGAGGCGCGGTTCGCGTTCGATGAAGACCAGCGCTTCCTTCTGATCCCAGGCGTGGTTGCCCAGCGTCACGCAATCTGCGCCTGCGTCGACGATCTCCCGGCAGATCGCCTCGGTGATGCCAAAGCCACCCGCCGCGTTCTCACCGTTCACGACGACGAAATCGAGCGCCCAGTCCCGTCGCAGGCCAGGCAGACGATTAAGGAGAATGTCGCGACCTGCGCGGCCCACGATATCGCCGATAAAGAGAAGACGCATGGGTCAGTCTGTCCTGCAATCGATCCATTCGGACTCGGTGAGTACGAAATCGAGCCGCTGATCATGCGGCTCTTCGGGAATAGCAGGGACTTCCTGCGTGGAATAGGCCACTCCCACGGCGAGCACCGGTTTCATGGCGCGCAGGGCGCCGAGGGTGCGGTCGTAATAGCCCGCCCCGAAGCCTATTCGGTGGCCGCGCCGGTCAAAGGCCGCGAGCGGCGCGAAGACAATGTCGGGCATGACCTCGGGCAGGCGGGAGGAGGGCTCCATAATGCCGAAGGGGCCTTCGATGAGGAGATCGCGCGGCGCCCAGCGGCGGAAGATGAGCGGCAGACCGCGCCCGGCGACGACGGGCAGGGCGGCGGCGAATTCGTGATAGTTGAGCGCCGCAAGAAGCCCGCGCGTATCGGGCTCGCCCGGCAGGGGCCAGTAGGCGGCTACCGTGCGCACGATGGTTTGGCGGGCCAGATCGACGCCAGCCAGCGCGATGCGAGTGGCGAAGGCTTCGCGCAGGGCGGGCTCGGCGGCGTTGCGTCGAGCGATCGCTTCCTTGCGGAGGGTGGCTTTGAGCTGCGCGGGGTTGGTTTCAATTTCCTGCATCGCGCCGTCCGGCCGGTGTTGCGAGAGGGCGGGTATCAGGCGGGATCGGGGTTGCTGTCAATTCGGGACGCAAACGCAGCATCATGGTCATGGGATGTACGGGTGAGGCTTGAAAGCCGTAATGCTCGTAGAAGCCTTTCGCACGCTCGTTGATCGCGTGGACAAGCACCGCTCTGACGCCAGCGTCGCTGGAGATGCCGACAGCGCGCTTGATGGCGTCATGCAACAGGGCTGGGCCGAGCTTGTGTCCCTGAGATCTTTGATCTACCGCGAGCCTGGCCAGCACAATGACAGGCACGGGATCGGGCATGTTGCGGCGAATATTCGAGGTTGCGAGTTGGTGAGATACGGCCGCGGCGGCCATGGCGTAGTAGCCGCTGACGAGGCCATTCGAGCTGGTTACGACAAAGGTGCGGCTCGCCCCGCTGATCTGTTTCGCCAGAGCCCGCCGCTTGATCCAATCATCAAGTTCAGCTTCGCCGCAGGAAAAGGCGTCTGTCCGATGGGCGGAGGTCAGGCGTTCGGGTGGGCTGATAGCCAAACTCAAGCCTTCCCGGGCTGGTCGCCCCAAGGCGTCTTGAGGGCCATGAGCCGGTCAAGGCCGGGGTTTTCGGCCACAGGCGCGTCCAGCAAAGCGTTGAACGCCTTGAAGCGTTCTGCATCTAGGTTGAAAAACACCTGATCGATGAGAACAGCCTTCGCCCTCTCGCAGGCGACCTCCAGCATGAAATCAGAGCGGTTCTTGCCCAGAAGCTGCGCCGCCTGGTCGATCAGATCCCGTTGTTCGGGACGGGCTCGCAGATTGATGGCGGCGTCGCGCATGGTGGCTCCAAGGGGCGTGTAGACAATGGCTATACATAGTCAGGGGGTGTGTAGCTGGTGTCAACACGAAATATATAGAGGAGGGATGGGATGCAGTCAGTCTGCGCCCAATCGATTAATCAATAAAAAAGTGCGGGGCCACAGTGGCCGTGGGACATCGATCCCGGGAAACCTACAGCGTAGGTGGGCGCCGTGTGTCCAAGTCCACGGACAAGGCCAGGGACAGCTCCCGTTAGGATCGATAAGGCCCCGGGGAATGTTAGTCCTGCACGCGCCCCGCAGCTCCGCCACACCAATCTAGGGCCTCGGGCGCTGAATCGCCAGCCCCGTTTTTCGCAGTTACGTCATTGCGGCGCATAGGCGCTCACATTCGTCAGCTTCTCCACGTCGCGGTAGCGTTCGGCGCGCAGGTCCATCATGGTTTCGAACTTGCGATGGACATCAGCCACGGTCAGTCCCTTACCCTTACGACGTGAAGCTTCAAAGAAAATCGAGCGATTGGCGCGGGCGGGCCTGGGCAGCAGTTTCGGCGCCGCATAATGCGGCTCGGAAACGAGCTTGGTGATGAACCGCTCTGCGTCCGAAGGCCCGAGGAAATGCGCGAGATAGGTTTCGCCACCGCTCAGGTCGCGGCCGATGCGCGCGGCGATGCGGGCGGCGTCATGCTTGAGCATTTTCGCCGCCAGCAGCGCCGAAAGATAGGGATTGTTGCGAAGCGCGAGGATGCGGCGGCGCTCGGCGGGATTGGCCACGCTTCCATCCGAACCGTCGATGGCAGCGGCCTCCTTTTCGAGGCCGAATTCGCCGCCAAAGTCGCGCACCACGCGTAGCCAGGTGGAGTCGATGAATTGGAACAGGCCCGTGGCGGAGGAGGTGCTGGCCTTCACCGTCGGGGCGAAGGCGGATTCCTTGTCGGCGATGGCCATCAGCAAGGTCGGGTCGGTGTCGGTGTCGCGCGCAGCGCGCACCACGGTTTCGACGAGATCCCTTTTGATCCGCATGGGGCCGAACTGCATGACGCCGGGAGCTGCGTCGGGCGCAAAGACGGCGACGCTCGGGCTGAGCGCGGTCTCGGGCAGGCGTCGCCCCCACGTCACGGTGGCCTGTGCGTCGTCGCCGTCGTCATCAAAGGAATGCGCGCGTGCGGTTTCGCGCCACAACGGCGTTACAGGGGTTGGGAGGCGCTGCGCCAGCGTCGCGCCGAAGGCCTGTGGCGTTGGAACCTCGCGCGGGGCTTGTGCGTTTTGTGACAGGATGACGCCGCCCGCCACGATGGCGAGCGCCAGGGGCGCTGCGGCCATGCGCATCAGCGCGCCGCGGAGGCTACGATTTTTTATAACTTGATATTGATGGCGCTCGCGCCGTGGTTGCAGGTCGCCGATGAAGGCGTCGTTGAATGCAAGGACGCTAGTGGCCATCCTGTTATTCCCTCCGTTGCCGCCCAGCCCAGAGGAAGGCGAGTGCTTAAAGGGTTACTGCGGCCATAAATTGTCAGCTTCGCTGCGGCATTGGGGCCGATGGACGCGGGGCGCTGGGCCAGCTAGGCTGCCTGTCATAAGATAAACAGCTTGGGAAACGCTCATGCCCTTCGGCCTTCGCCTGTGCACCATTTGCGTCGCGGTCGTCGCATTCCTCGTCGCGGCCTTCACCTTCCCCCTTCGTGCGGAAACGCCCGCCGAGTTTTATCGCGGCAAGACGGTGCGCCTCGTGAATGGTGGCGCCGCAGGCAGCGGCTTTGATCTCTACTCGCGCATGCTCGCGCCCTACCTCGAAAAGAAGCTTGGCGCGACCGTTGTCGTCGAGAGCCGGCCGGGCGCCGGCATGCTCATCGCCATGAACCACACTTGGAACTCGCCGCCCGACGGCCTGACCCTGATGCTGGCGCCGGGTGAGGGGGCCATTCTCGCCAAGCTCACCGATGAGCCGGGGGTGCGCTTCGATCTCACGAAGTTTCCCATCGTGGCGCGCGTCAACACCGCACCCCGAGTGTTGATCGTCAACCCCAAGCTGCCGTGGAACAGCTTTGCTGAGATGGTGAGCTCGGGCAAGACGGTGCAGATCGGCGCCAATGGCAAAACCGACGCCGCCTCCGACACGTCAGCCGTGATGTGTCACGCCATGAAAATCGCCTGCAAGATCACCATAGGCTATCCTTCGTCCAAGGAATTCGCCCATGCGGTCGTGACGGGCGAGATGGACGCCACGATCCTCGTCGAGGACAGTTCTGCTCGTTATGCCGAAGGTGGCCAGTTGCGCCCGCTGGTCGTGACCGCGCGCGAAAAGTCGCAGTTGATGCCGAATGTGCCGACAATTTTCGAGGCCGTCCCCAACCGCATAGACGCTGAGGCCGCCTGGTGGCTCGATTTCCGCGAGGACGTGCGCAAGATTGGCCGCCTGCTCATCGCCCCGCCCAATACACCCGCCGACAAGCTGGACTATCTGCGCGAAGCAGCCCGCCAGATCCTGACCGATCCGGTAGCGTTGGCCGATTTCGAGAAGAAGCAGCAGCCTGCGCTCTATGGCGAGCCCAAGGAAATGGCGGCCCTGCTGGAGCGCCTGCTGGGCGGCGGACTCTCGCCCGAGCGCCAGAAAGAGGTGAAATTCGTGATCACGGAGAAATATTATTGAGGGGTGGGGTCTCTGGATTTCAGAGCTACCCCTCCGCTCTCCCCGGCGCATTCAGCGTCTGAACAGCCCGCTCGATCCGCGACGCCGCATCGTCTATGGCGGCGGCGGCTTCGGAGACCCAGTGGCCGGCGGTTTGCTCAACCCCGGCGCGGGCCGCGCGCAGGGCCTTGGTCTCGGCCTCCAGAGCATTGATCTTACTTATGAATTCGTGGCGTGCATCGGCCAGGCCGATGGCGGCCATGACGACCAGCCTCTGGTCGCCAATCTCGCCGAACTGGGCGCGCAGGGTGGTGATCCGGCCTTCAAGCTCGGCGCCAAGGCTCTCAAGATGGGCTTCCTCGCCATCGGCGCAAGCCATCCGGTAGGTGCGTCCAGCGATGGTGATCGGGACCTGGGCCAAGGATCAAGGCTCCTGTTCGTGGGATTCAGCGCCGCCATGATCGGGCTCCTCGGCGCTTTCGCCAAGGGCGGCGCGGATGGTGGCGCCGGCGCGCTCCAGCCGACGCTCGGCCTCCCGATGGGCGAGATCCAGGCTCTCGATCCGGGCGAGCGCGCTGTTCAGTTCCATCGCAAGACGCGAACGGTCGTCCTGCATGACGGTCAGCTCGTCCTCGAGGTCGCCGCGCGCCGCATCGGCTCTGGCGCGCCTGTCTGAAGCCGCGTCAAGATGATCAAGCGCAGCCGACAGTCGTTTCAGCGCGGCCTCAAGGGCCGTGGGAATGCTCATGATTCCAACCTTCCGGTGAAGCCTCCATTTGCGCGCAAGCCTTGCCCTTCGTCAACGATTCCGTGGGGTCCGCCCACAAGACATAGGCCATGTATGGGCGCTAAACAGGACTGGCGCAAAAGCGATTGATCAATAAATTGCGGTGGAACCCTTGTGGTCATTGCGTTGACAGTGGCGGGGCAGGTGCTATCACACCGCCCACCCCCGCCTTTGAGGCAGAGCCCCTCCAAAAATGGAACCGGAGCGATGAGCGTCACCCAACAGGCCATGGCGAACGCCATTCGCGCTCTCTCGATGGATGCTGTGGAGAGGGCCAAGTCCGGCCATCCCGGCCTCCCCATGGGCGCGGCTGACATCGCGACCGTGCTTTTCACCAAGGTCATGAAATACGACATGGCCGATCCCCGCTGGCCGGATCGCGACCGTTTCGTCCTCTCCGCCGGCCACGGCTCCATGCTGCTCTACGCCCTGCTGTATCTCACGGGCGAAAAGCACATGACGATCGACGAGATCCGCAATTTCCGCCAGCTTGGCTCGCTGACCCCCGGCCACCCGGAAGTTCACCACACCCCCGGCGTCGAAACCACGACCGGCCCGCTCGGTCAGGGCATCTCCACCGCTGTGGGCATGGCGCTCGCCGAGCGGATGCTGAACGCCGAGTTCGGCGAAATCGTCGATCATCACACCTATGTGCTCGCCTCGGACGGCGACCTGATGGAGGGCGTTTCGCAGGAAGCCCTCGCCATTGCAGGTCATCTGAAGCTGTCGCGCATGATCGTCCTGCATGACGACAACGACATTTCCATCGACGGCCCCCTGTCGGTCGCCGATTCCGTCGACCAGATGAAGCGTTTCGAAGCCTGCGGCTGGAGCGTCGAGCGTGTTGATGGCCATGATCAGGACGCGATTTTCGCGGCTCTGGAGCGCGCCAAGGCCTCGGACAAGCCGAGCTACATCAGCTGCAAGACCACGATCGGTTACGGCGCGCCCACCCGTGCGGGCACCGCCAAGTCCCATGGCGAGCCCTTGGGCGAGACGGAGATCGCTGGCGCGCGCAAGGCGCTGGGCTGGACGTCTGAGCCCTTCGTCATCCCGCAGGATATTCTCGACGCCTGGCGCGCCGCCGGTTCGCGCGGCGCTGACGCCCATGCGAAGTGGCGCAAGACCTTTGACGGGCATCACCAGAAGGGTGAATTCGAACGCCGCCTTGCGGGTGATCTGCCTGCCGCCTTTGGCGAGGCCGTGCTTGAGTTCAAGCGCGCCGCAGCCGTGGACGCCAGCGAAATCGCCACCCGCAAGGCTTCCGAAGCCGTCATCGGCGCCATAGCGCCTGCTCTGCCCGAACTCGTGACTGGTTCGGCCGATCTTACTGGCTCCAACAACACCAAGGTCGCAGCCACCCCCGCCATTGCGCCGGGCCAGTTCGCCGGCCGCTTCGTCCATTGGGGCATTCGCGAACATGGCATGGCCGCAGCCATCAATGGCATGAGCCTGCACGGGGGCCTCATCCCCTCGGGCGCGACCTTCCTCGTCTTCGCCGACTATATGCGTCCGGCGTTGCGCCTCGCCGCGCTGATGAAGACCCGCCATATCGAAGTGCTGACCCATGACTCCATCGGTCTGGGCGAGGACGGCCCGACCCATCAGCCGGTCGAGACCCTCGCCGGCCTGCGCTGCATCCCCAATCTTCTGGTGTTCCGCCCGGCCGACCGTACGGAAACCGCGGAATGCTGGCAGCTCGCCGTCGAGGCCAAGGGCTCGCCCAGCGTTCTCGCCCTGACCCGCCAGAATCTGCCGCAGGCCCGCAAGAGCTTCACCGAAGAGAACCTGAGCGCGCGCGGCGCCTATGAACTCAAGGCGGCGAGCGGGGCTGCGAAGGTTTCGATCTTCGCCACGGGCTCCGAAGTCTCGCTGGCGCTTGAGGCGCAGGCGACGCTTGAGGCGAAGGGCGTTGCGGCGCGAGTCGTCTCCGTGCCCTGCATGGATCTTTTCTTCGACCAGGACGACGCCTATCGCGCCTCTGTGATCGGCGATGCGCCAGTGCGCATTGCGGTCGAGGCGGGCGTGAGGCAAGGTTGGGATCAGCTGATCGGCTCGGACGGGATCTTCATTGGCATGAAGAGCTTTGGCGAGAGCGGGCCCTATAAGAAGGTCTACGAACATTTCGGCATCACCGCCCCGGCGGTGGTGGCGGCTGCTGAACATCGCTTGGGTTGAAGCGTTCTCTAATCGACAAGAACAACGGATCGAAAGGAAGATGACATGGTGAAGGTTGCGATCAATGGGTTTGGCCGCATCGGCCGCAATGTGCTGCGCGCCATCGTCGAGTCCGGCCGCAAGGACATCCAGGTCGTCGCCATCAATGATCTGGGTCCGGTCGAGACCAACGCCCATCTGCTGCGCTTTGATAGCGTGCATGGCCGCTTCCCCCATGAAGTGAAGGTCGATGGCGATACGATCGACGTCGGCTTCGGCCCGATCAAAGTCACCGCCATCCGCAACCCCGCCGAACTGCCCCACAAGGCGCTGGGCGTCGACATCGCTCTGGAATGCACGGGCATCTTCACCTCGAAGGACAAGGCCAAGGCGCATCTGGACGCCGGCGCCAAGCGCGTTCTGGTCTCGGCTCCGTGCGATGACGCCGACCTGACCGTGGTCTTTGGCGTCAACCATCAGAAGCTGACCAAGGATCATCTCGTCGTTTCGAACGCTTCTTGCACCACGAACTGCCTGTCGCCGGTCGCCAAGGTGCTGAACGAGACGGTCGGCATCGAGCATGGCTTCATGACGACGATCCATTCCTACACAGGTGATCAGCCGACGCTCGACACGATGCACAAGGATCTGTATCGCGCTCGCGCCGCCGCCCTGTCGATGATCCCCACTGGCACCGGCGCCGCCAAGGCTGTCGGCCTCGTGCTGCCTGAACTCAACGGCAAGCTGGATGGCTCCGCGATCCGCGTGCCCACCCCTAATGTGTCGGTCGTCGATCTGAAGTTCACCGCCAAGCGCAAGACCTCAGCCGACGAGATCAACGCCGCCATCAAGGCCGCCGCAGACGGTCCGCTGAAGGGCGTGCTCGGCTACACCACCACCGCGAATGTCTCCATCGACTTCAACCACGACAGCCATTCGTCGGTCTTCCATATGGATCAGACCAAGGTGATCGACGGAACCTTCGTGCGCATCCTGTCTTGGTACGATAACGAGTGGGGCTTCTCGAACCGCATGGCCGACACCGCCGTGGCGATGGGCAAGCTTCTGTGATAAGCTGATCACATGAGCACAGAGGTCAGCGATCCCCGGCAGCGCCTCGAAGATCGAAGGCGCGTTTCGGAGCTTCTGAAAAGGGAGCTTCACGGGTTTCGTTGCCTTGTGTGCAAGGGTGACGAGTTTGTCGAGCTTGATCTTCCCGAACAAGACCTTCAGTCCAACTTGATGCTCTACAAAGGTGACGATCCCGTCGCCCGGAAGCATTTGCCGTTATTGGCCATCGCATGCGCGCACTGCGGCCGGATCGAGCAATTCGCCGAGCACCCTTTGCTGCAACGCGCAAAGGCGGGGGACGTCTAAAATGCCCGCAGATCTCCTTTCCTTTTCATCAAGGAAATTCATCTCTCAAGGCGGTGGCGGCTCTGGTCCGGAGGATCCCATGCTAGATCAGCGCGTTAAGGCGCTTGAGGCTGACCTTAAGGACGTGAAGCAGTCGCTGAGCAGACTTGAAGTCGCCATCGCCCGGATCGAGGGAGGGATGTCCCAGATGCCGAAGCAGGCGGACCTTGCCGCTCTTCGGTCGGACATCGGAGAAATCAAAGGCCGGGTTTCCGGCATGCCCACTTGGTGGATGCTAATTGTCGCCCTGGTGGGGACATGGAGCGCAGGGTCCGCCATCGTTTTCGCTTTGACCAGGTATGCAGCCAGATGACCTTCCGCACCCTTGATGATGCGCCCGTGCAGGGCAAGCGTGTACTTCTGCGTCTCGACCTTAATGTGCCCATCGAGAACGGCCGCGTGTCCGACGCCACCCGCATCGACCGCGCGCTGCCGACCCTTCGCGATCTCTCCGCCAAGGGCGCGCGCATCGTCGTGCTGTCGCATTTCGGCCGTCCGAAGAATGGGCCGGATGTGGAGAATTCGTTGAAGCCGGTGGCGGCGGTTCTCGCCGATCATCTCAAGATGCCCGTCGCCTTT
The DNA here is from genome assembly GCA_947372795.1 of Beijerinckiaceae bacterium. Lineage (GTDB taxonomy): Bacteria > Pseudomonadota > Alphaproteobacteria > Rhizobiales > Beijerinckiaceae > Terripilifer. Next base: position 2,285 of record CANBVC010000048.1, on the reverse strand, counting down.
GCGAGCGACTGCATCGGCGATGTCGCCGCGCAGGCCGTGGCGGCGCTGAAAGACGGCGAAGTTCTGCTTCTTGAGAACACCCGCTTCCACAAGGGCGAGGAAAAGAACGATCCGGCTTTCGTCGCTGAACTCGCCAAGCTCGGCGATCTCTATGTGAACGACGCCTTCTCTGCCGCCCATCGCGCCCATGCCTCGACTGAAGGTCTGGCGCACAAGCTGCCGGCTTTCGCAGGGCGCGGCATGCAGGCTGAACTCGAAGCCCTTTCGGCGGCGCTCGAAAAGCCCAAGCGTCCCGTCGCGGCGGTGGTCGGCGGCGCCAAGGTTTCGAGCAAGCTCGATCTTCTCGGCAATCTGTCGAAGAAGGTCGATTTCCTCATCATCGGCGGCGGCATGGCCAACACCTTCCTCGCAGCTGAGGGCAAGGCGGTCGGCAAGTCGCTGTGCGAAAAGGATCTCCTCGACACCGCCCGCGCCATCGTGGAAGCCGCCCGCGCCGTCAAATGCGAGATCGTGCTGCCGGTGGATGTGGTGGTCGCCAAGGAGTTCAAGGCTCATGCGCCTTCCCATGTCGTTTCGGTCGATCATGTGGGCGCTGACGAGATGATCCTCGATCTTGGCCCGAAGTCGGTCGCGCGCATTGAGGAGCTTCTGGGCGCGGTCAAGACACTTGTCTGGAACGGCCCGTTTGGCGCCTTCGAGCTTCAGCCTTTCGACGCTGGCACCAATGCGGTCGCCAAGGTCGCCGCAGGCCTGACGGACGCAGGCAAGCTGATCACCGTGGCTGGCGGCGGAGATACGGTCTCCGCGCTCAATCAGGCGGGCGTCGGCGAACATTTCACCTATATTTCGACTGCGGGCGGCGCCTTCCTCGAATGGCTCGAGGGCAAGCCGCTGCCGGGCGTCGAAGCGCTCAAAATCTAGGAACAGGCCGCTTCAGGCGGCATCGGGAATTGGAGGACATCATGGCCCGCATCACTCTTCGTCAGCTGCTCGATCACGCCGCCGAACACGGCTATGGCGTTCCCGCCTTCAACATCAACAATATGGAACAGGCCCTCGCCATCGGCGAAGCCTGCAATGCGCTCGATGCGCCGGTGATCATCCAGGCCTCGCGCGGCGCGCGCTCCTACGCCAACGACATCATGCTGCGCCACATGATGGACGCTCTGACCGAAATGTATCCGCATATTCCGATCTGCGTGCATCTCGATCACGGCAACGTCGAGGCCACCTGCATGACCGCGATTCAGGCGGGCTTCACCTCTGTCATGATGGACGGCTCGCTGAAGGCCGACGGCGCGACCCCCGCCGATTATGACTACAACGTGCGCGTCACCAGGAGCGTGGTGGACATCGCCCATATGGGCGGCGTCTCCGTCGAGGGCGAGCTGGGCGTGCTGGGCTCGCTGGAGACCGGCATGGGCGACAAGGAAGATGGTCACGGCGCCGAGGGCAAGCTGAGCCATGACCAGCTGCTGACCGATCCTGATGAAGCCGTGAAATTCGTCAAGGCCACCAAGGTCGACGCCCTGGCCATCGCCATGGGCACCTCCCACGGCGCCTACAAGTTCTCCCGCAAGCCCGATGGCGAAGTGCTCGCCATGAATGTGATCGAGGAGATCCACAAGAAGCTGCCCAATGTGCATCTGGTGATGCATGGCTCCTCGTCGGTGCCGCAGGACCTGCAGGATCTCATCAACCAGTTCGGCGGCCAGATGAAGCCGACCTGGGGCGTGCCGGTGGAGGAGATCCAGCGTGGCATCCGCCATGGCGTGCGCAAGATCAACATCGACACGGACAACCGCATGGCCATCACCGGCCAGATCCGCCGCGTGCTGCAGGAACACCCCGGCGAGTTCGACCCGCGCAAATATCTGAAGCCCGCGCTGGAAGCCATGTCGAAGATCTGCCGCGAGCGCCTCGAGCAGTTCGGCACGGCCGGCCAGGCCTCGAAGATCGGCAAGATCCGGCCGCTGTCGGAGATGGCCAAGCTCTATGCGGCGGGCAAGCTGGACCCGACGTTTTCGTGAGTTGACGGCGGCTGGCGGGTTGTCGCCGGCCGCCCTTTCATGCTGGCCCAATCGCGCCCCTTGCGCGAGGCCCTGCTTTCGCCCCATTTCTGCACGATGCAGCCCTTCCGAGTCCCGGCAGGCGCGGCGGATGCGGATCAGGTCCAGATGAGCAAAAAACCCAGTCAACCAGCCCTCGACCCCCAGCGGCTCTATCTCATCAGCCCCGCCCTTGCGGAGGCGGAGAGCTTTGCGCCTGCGCTGGAGGCGGCCCTT